>JBEKSF010000068.1:0-32655 GCA_049517295.1 Verrucomicrobiota bacterium | reverse complement strand
ACTCGGAAAGCCGGATACGGGAAATCCGTTCGTCCGGTTTGATGAGGGGTGAAGTGGAACCGCGGAACCGACAACTACGGTCAGTTCAACCCGCCCGTTCCACTTCGCCTACTCTACCGATGCGGGCCGGCAGCCGCCCCTCACACATCGTTCCGCCTCTTTGCCGCCGCACTATTTCTCTGGTAATTGCGCCACGGCAGGCTACATTGTCTTAAAGAGCGAGGTTATGAAGTGAACACAAGACAAAGAGCCTTCACCCTGATCGAATTGCTGGTGGTCATTTCGATCATCTCAATCCTGGCCAGCATGTTGCTTCCGGCCCTGGCCAAAGCCAAGGAGAAGGGCGTCTCCATCTTTTGCGTCAACAACCTCCGCGAAATCGGCCTGGCTATGCAGATGTACGGCGACGACAGCGAGGACCGCCTCCCTGTTTCCTACGCCAACATCGGAACCCCCGGCGCCGGCGGCTGGACCAACTCCCCCACACCCTGGACCGTTGCCCTTTATCCCTACTTTGGCGGCAACTCCAATATTCTTCGCTGCCCCGGCTTGAACGCCTTTTACAACAGGTCCGGCTACAGCTATTTCATGGGCTCCAGGGCGTACTTCGTCCTCTCCGACTTCACCCCCACGGGCGTGAGTCTCCGCGGCATCTTGACCCCCTCCTTCTACATCCTTTCCGGCGACTGCAACTATCCCTCCTATCCGATCAACGCCGACCTCAACGACAACGACACCAACGTCCTCTTTGGCCTGCCGATGCCCACCCACAACAACCGCGTCAACATCCTCTTCGCTGACTGGCACGTCAAGAATTACAAGAACTTTCGCCCGTCGGACATGACCTTCTCCTACAACGGCCCCGCTATTTCGTGGGATGGATCCGCGCCGTAACGCCCGCCGCCGGCTGCTCCGGCTCCAGCGTCATGGGTTTGTCGTGGTCGAGCCAGCTTTCGCACACGCGGAAAAAGTCCTCGCGCGTCGTCACCCGCCGGATTTCATGCAAAAACCGCTCCGCCGGCGCCACGCCTTCCCCAATGAAGTTCATGAACTTCTTCATCCGCTGGACTTGCGCCGTTTCCCGCCCGCCCGAGGCCGACTGCGCCTCCCACAATTGCCGAACGTAGCCAAGCACCGCGCGTCCGCTCGGCAGCGCGGCGGCTTGGCCGCGCCGGCATTGGCGGATTTGCCCAAATAGCCACGGATTGCGAATCGCTCCCCGGCCAATCATCAATCCAGCCGCGCCCGTTCCCGCCAGCACCTCCAGCGCTTGGCCGGCGGAGTAAACGTCCCCGTTGGCGAGCACGGGGCAGCTCAGTTCCCGCGCCGCCTGCGCGATGAGATCGTAACGCACACCGGGACGGTACATCTGCGCCACCGTGCGGCCATGCACCGTCAGCAGATCGATGGGGTGCCGCGCAAAAACCGCCAACAGTTTGCCGAAAGCCTCCGCGGAATCGAATCCGATCCTGGTTTTGACAGTTAACGGGATGGCGACGGCCTCGCGCAGCGCGCCCAGAATCGCGTCAATCTTCTCCAGTTCGCGCAACAATCCGCCCCCGGCCCGCTTGCCATAGACCACGGGCGCGGGACAGCCCAGATTCAGATCCACCGCCGCGATGGGATGGCGCTGCAATTCCCGCGCCGTGCGCGCCAGCGACGGAATATCGTTGCCGATCATTTGCGCCACCACCGGCCGCCCCGTCGGGTTTTGGTCGATGGACTCCAGAATCCAGCGCTCGGGCCGGGATGCGCCATGCACGCGAAAATACTCCGTCCAATAGACATCGGCGCCGCCATAACGGGCGATGACGCGCCAGAACGCCAGGTCCGTCACATCCTGCATCGGCGCCAGTGCCAGGACAGGCTCCGCCCCATGCAGCAGCGCCGAAAATGTTTGGGCCGGAGTCATTTCGATGTGACGGGTGCCCCGCCTTCCGCGTTTCCGTCCGTCAACGCCAGGAAAACCTCCTCCAGCCCGCCGCGCCGGCGCAGTTGCGCGGCGGTATCCACCGCCGCCAGTCGTCCCCGGTGCATGATGCCGATGCGATCGGCCATTTCCTCCGCCATGCTCAGTTGGTGAGTGGAGAGAAAGACCGTCGCGCCGCGCCGCGCGCGCTCCTTGAGCACGTCCTTGACAACGCGGGCGTGCTGCGGATCCAGCCCAACCATCGGCTCGTCAATCACAAAAACCTCCGGATCGTGCAGCAGCGCCGATACTATGGCCACGCGCTGCCGCGTGCCGTGGGAGAGGCCCTCGATCGGTTTGCCGATAAACGGTTCCAGATGAAAACGCGGCACCAACTCGCGGCTGGCCTCCTGGATGCGTCCCTCGCTCATTTGAAATATCTGCCCCGTGAAGCGCAGGAATTCCCACGGGGTGAGTTTGTCGTACAGGAAGGGGAAATCCGGCACGTAGCCCAGCCGGCGCCGCGCCTGCAACGGGTCGGCCTGAACATCGAACCCGGCCACGCGGGCCGTGCCCGAAGTGGGTTTGAGCAGGCCCGCCAGCACGCGAATGAGCGTTGTTTTCCCGGCCGCGTTCGGCCCCAGCACGGCGAAAAACTCTCCCGCCTCCACCTTGAGGCTCAGGTCATCGACCGCCACAAGGTCGCCGAATTTCTTGGTGAGGTGATTCAGTTCAATCATGCGGGAGCGATCTAAAAATGGGCGAAGGCCTCGTTCCTCAGCGTGATGTTGTCTGGAAACTCCACCCGCAGAATCTCCCCAACCCGGCTGATAAACAGGTATATGTGCCGCCCCAACACTTCGGTCTCCAGCCGGTACACCCGCACCTTCGAGTGCCCGAACTGCATCCAATCTTCATGCGCCTGCCACTGGATGCCCGCCCCCCGGCGGGCCACTGAGTCCTTTTCCCGCGCCAACCCCGCCCCTGCCAGAAAGCCCAATGCATTCCCGGAGCCGGAATCTCCCAGCAGCGCCGACGGATCCTCCAAATCGGAGAACTTCAGCGTCCGCTGCCACTTCCCCGTCTCGTCATCCACACTCAGCACCACCCTCTCCGTCGCCGCCGTCGCGCGCACGTCCCAAACGCTCGGCCGCGCGCTGACGCGCGCGTGCATCTCCTGCCACGTCCGGTTGGTGGACAGCTTCAGGGTCGTGTCAAATCGAATTCGATTGCTCGCGCCCAATCGGGCAAAGCCGTCGAGCTTCAACCAATACCCGCTCACCTGTTGAATTGTCCCATCGGGAGCGTAATCCTCCCTCAGGTTGCGATTGACCGCCTCGCCCGCGCCGGCGATCATCGGTACCCAGTGGCACACCCCCAGCACCTGGTCGTGATCGTAAATATCCAGCGCCGAATTATCCGGCGCGGTCAGGATTTTTTCCCAGACCGCCTCGACCGGCACCGAACTCCCGATCCCGCTATGGGCGGCCCATTGCGAGCGCCACAGCAGGTAATTCATCACCACCCAAAAAACGACGATCCCCAAAAAGAAAATCCGCGCGCGCATTTCCTTCAAGGCAGATTCAGGCTCTGCCCGACGCGCAAGCGGCGCGGGTCCACGTGCGGATTGGCCTCCAGCACCGCGGCGGGCCTCAGCCCATACTTGGCGGCGATGGAACTGATGGTCTCCCGTTCCTTGACGATATGGACGCGGTGCCGCGCCGGCGCGGCCGCGACCGCGACGGCGGCTCGTGGCGTCGCCGCTTGAACCGGCGCGGTTTGAACCGCCGCCGCGGCCAGACTGGACTTTGCCGCCTGGCTCCGCGCCATCTCCAACTGTTGCCGAAGCACCATGTTTTCCGCCATCAACCGGTCCACTTCCCGCTGCAGATTCTGGCTGTTGGGAAGGGGAAACTCGCTGTTGGCCAGTTGCTGCTTGCACCCGCGCACCCGCTCCTGCACATCCAGCGCCTGGGCGCGCGCCGACTGCGGCTGCAATCGCAAATAGCGCTCATAATGGTAAATGGCCCCGGCGTAATCGTTGATCTTGTTTTCGTACAGCCAGCCCAGCTCGAAATGGGCCGCCGCCGAGCGTGGATTGCTTTCCAGCGCCTTCTCGAATTCTTCCACCGCCCCCTTGAAGTCCTGCCCGTTGACCAGGTTGCGTCCCCGCAGAAAATGCGGGTCTTTTTCCTCATCCACGTGGCGGTCGTCCGGGATGCAGCCGGCCGCCGCCGCCAGCCACAGCAGGACGGCAACCTTGGCTATCGCCCGCGCGCGTATCATGGGGCCAAGGTAAAATGCCCGGTGGAAAGTTCAAGGTTCAATGTCGTTCAAGGTTCAAAGTCGTTGCCAGCGCCGGCCTTTTCGGCTATCTATTCATCATGCCTACTGTCGGTGAGCAATTATACCGGGGCCGTGAAGCTCAGCATTTGGCCATCCACCAGGTGGCCGACATGACCAAAATCCGCGGCGACCACATCCGCGCGCTGGAGGACGGCAACTACAGCGTCTTCTCCGCCCCTGTCTATATTCGCGGTTTCGTGCGCACGTACTCCAACTTGTTGAAACTGGATACACCCCGCATCCTGGAGCAACTGGGCCAGGAATTGGCCGAATCGGGCCAGGTGGACCCCACGCTGGTGATCACCCCGCCCACCTTGGTGGATCGGACCATGTTCCAGTTGTCCAAATTCAGCCGCCGTCTGGTTTGGCCGGCTGTCGGCGCGGTGGTTTTGGTCGCCGTGGCCGCCTTGGGCTACGTGGCTTGGAGTCATTACCAAACCGTCGATCCCACCATCGGCATGGCCGACGGCCTTTACCAAGCCCCCGCCAACACCGGCGTTACGCTTCCCTTGCCAGCCTCGCCTTGAATCCCATCTTGACGTTATCCGACGCCGCCCCTGCAAGGAAAACACCTCTGCGCGTCGGCCTGATCTCCCTCGGTTGCGCCAAAAACCTCGTCGATGCCGAAATCATGCTCGGCTCTCTCCTCAAGAGCGGCCTGGAGATTACCAATGATCCCCGCCAGGCCGACGTTCTCATCGTCAACACCTGCTCTTTCATTCAGTCCGCGCAGGAGGAAAGCATCCAGGCCATCCTGGAATCTTCCCAAATCCGCTCCCAGGCCAATCCAACGCAAGCCCTGATCGTTTCCGGCTGCCTGCCCCAGCGTTTCCGCGACCAACTGCCCAAACTCCTGCCGGAGGTCGATGCGTTCATGGGGATCGATCAGGTCGCGGGCGTTGGCGAAATTGTGCAACAGGCCCTGGCCCGCCGCCGCCTGAAACTGGGGAGCGCGTCCGTCCCGGTCGCGTCAGTCGGCGTCTCGCCGGCTGGTCCTCCGAACGAAGGCGGTTCGCTCAACTGCGGGCCCCTCATCAACGTCGATCGCAGGCCCCATTATATCCCCGATTTTGCCGCGCCCAGATTCCGCCTCACTCCCCGCCACTTTGCCTACGTCAAAATCGCCGAGGGGTGCAATCATCCTTGCAGCTTCTGCATCATCCCTCAAATGCGTGGTTCCCATCGCAGCCGCCCCCAGGACGACATCGTGCGCGAAGCCCGCCAACTCATTGCCGCCGGCGTCAAGGAATTAAATCTCATCTCCCAGGATTCCACCTACTACGGTTTGGATTTGCAACCCGCGCACACCCGTGCCATCTCCTCGCCGCGCAAATTCGCCGCCGCCGCCCAGTCCCTGCCCGCCGGCGCCGCCACACTCGCCACCCTCTTGCGCCAGCTCAACGATCTGCCCGGCCGCTTTTGGGTGCGCCTCCTCTACACCCACCCCGCCCATTGGACCGATCAACTCATTGCCGCCATCTCCGAATGCCCCAAGGTCGCGCGTTACGTGGATATCCCTTTGCAGCACATCCACGATAACATGCTGGAACGCATGCGCCGGGAAACCTCCCGCCAATACATTATCGACCTCCTCGCAAAAATCCGCGACCGCATCCCGGGAATTGCCCTCCGTACCACTTTCATCGTCGGATTCCCGGGCGAAACCGACGAGTATTTCGATTGCCTCCTCGACTTCATCCGCGCCACCCGTTTTGAGCGCCTGGGCGTTTTCACCTACTCGCGCCAGGACGGCACCCGCGCCGCCAAAATGGAAGGGCAGATTCCCGACGCGCTGAAAAGACGGCGCCAGAATCGCGCCATGGCCGAGCAACTCAAAATCGCCCGCCAGATTTCCGCCTCCCGCCTCGGCCACCAAGCCACTGTGCTGGTCGAGCGTCCGGCCAACGGGCGCGAGTTGCAATCCGCCCAGGTCAGTTCCTGGGAACACGGTTTGATCCGCTCCGCCCGGGCCTCGTCCCGCATCCCGCCCCGCCAGGGCGCCCGCTATTGGCTGGCGCGCGGCGAGGCCGATGCCCCCGACATCGACGGCCGCGTCTATGTTCGTGGCCGCGTTTCCGCCGGAGACTTTGCCCGCGTCAAGATCGTCGGCCACACCGATTACGATCTCATCGCCGAACCGGTTATCGCACCGACGGCAAGCTGACCCGGAGGGGAACCCAGCCGATTCAAACGGCCTTTCACATCACAGGCGATGGCGACACCTCGCAACGGGGGGGGTATAGTAGTGCGGCGCGACGAGCCGCGGGGTTCATCCCGGACTGAAACAAGCCATTGAAGAATCACGGAGAATTCGTTGGCACCGCCAGTTTGGTTTCATCAATAATTGGGCAATCTATCTCGAATTGAGTGTGTCCGTACGTGGGTTCGGTTGTTGCCACCAGCGCGAGGAAAGGATAAAGCCAGCCGCTGTGTCCATCGTAATACAATGGTGAAGCCTCTTTAATGGTCACCCTTTTTAGAGTTGCCCACTCACTAGAATCCAAAACAAGCCCTTGAACCGCTTTGCCTTCGCGAAGGAAATTCATCGCCGTTTTTGGGTTGACCGTTGCCAGCCATTGGTAACGTTCCAGATTTCGCCAAACAATCGTAAACTTGCGGATTTTTCCATGTTCGCCAAAAGTAACCTCCCCACCATCGCCAGCGTTAACTGGTATTCGATCCACACATCTCCAAAACTTAACTGTGCGATATTCAATGTTGGTGATGGGAGTATCACCGACAAAATAAATCCTTAGCGGCTCCGAAAGATGAAATTTGGATGTCCCCTCCGTGCGGCGTCCACGGTCGAAAGGATTTGTGATCTCGGAAAAGCTGATGCCCGCTTTTCTTACAACATCGGTCGCAAGTTTCGGCATTTCGCTCATTGGTGGCACACCTTCCGCCAAATGGGTGGGGCCATAGTGGGGTTCAGCGGTTTCATAATCAATCCGTCCCGATGGAAAAGAGATGGATAATTTTCGCGACCTGTCAGGCGATTGAAAGGTCATCCCGTTTGTGCTCTGCGCGGTTTTGTCTTTTGCCGTCAGGGAACACAGGTTCATCATATTCGAGATTATTTCGGGAGAGAATTCATTGGGCAAAAGACGATAAACCCACACTTTAGACGGAATCGCCTTTGTAAGAGCCTCCCAGCGCACGTCCAGGTCCGCGCGCGCCGGGACTGGTGCTTCACCGTCCTTCCATCGCGGGTTTTGAGCAAAGCTTGCGATCGGAAGTGTTTGGAGCAATATAAAAAGCACTATGTTTCTCATCTAATCCTACGGCCAAACTGGATTGTTGTCGTAAGTCCAGTTTCCCATTGGCGAATAATTAGTTTGCAGCGTGTCATCCATACACGCGGCGTCTCCAGCGACGGCCATAACCGCGGAACTTGCGCCATCTGGCAGACTGACTTTATACATTTTGTAAGCATCGCGGGCTGCTTGGTACCATGCGGCTCGAATCGTTAATGGATTAGGGCTTGCTGCATTCGTTGAGGTTCCGTAATTCATATATTTTGCCCAATACGTCCCGAAAGTTAAGCTGGGATAGCAGGCCGCATCCGATCCCAAAAGCAAATGCAGGTTGCTGTTGTAAGGCTTGACCCCGGCATTTTTCATGCTGCTCCAATTGACGTGGTAAAGACTGTAGCAGGCATAAATCCCTATCCACTTAAGGCCATTGGCTCCAGAGCCGCCGAAATTCATTTGCGACATCCGCAGGTATTGACCGCCGCCGCCTGAGGTTATGGGGAAATACATCTGCTTGCAGCCATTCGCCGCGTAATCAATCGAGGTTCCATAGGTGCCATGAAGCAAAAGTAGGACTAGATTAACATTGTTGAAGGGACTTCCACTTCCTGTTAGGTCGTTGATGCTGAGTTGATCGTCCACTTTGTAAATAGCGTTGGTCCATCCCCAACCCTGCATTTGGCTCGCAAAAGCACTTGCCCCGAATTTAGACAGGGCCATCGCCTCGTAATTCAGATAGGCGGTTCCACCGTGTCCTTCAAATTGAATGTGCGTGCCGAGTCCAGAGCCGTCCAGCAATGGGCCCAGAGTGATTCCGTTTGTTCCATTGGCAGTGTAACTGTCACAACCCACGCCGAACGTGCCTTGGAGTCCGCGGACTGGATTGTTCGGCGGTCGCTGTGGAGCGGGCGGAGTAGATTGCGCCGAAGGTGGCGCGGGAGCGCCAGAACCGGCGCCATCAGGAGAATCACCGCCTGAAGCACCCTCGTTAGCAGTGAAGGTCGAAGCAGATTCGCTTTGAAGCATCATTTGCGAGAACGAGGCCGAGAAAATAAGCAGTTCATTGGTGTCAAATCCGGGAGGATAAAGGATGAGAGGCACAGCGGCTCCCGAACCATCCGCCGGCATTGCCCACAACTCAATCGCATCCGGCCCAGCAAGAGACGAGGACATTGTAAAACCGGGTGATGGAGGGCTGCCCCCGCCGTTGTTGGTGCTGCTGATGTTAGGCGGAAGTGCCAGACCATTCGTTTGCGCTGTAATGTAGTAGTAGTAAATACCGTTCGGTAAATTTGTCCCGCTCTTGCCGGTTCCATCCCAATTGTACGACATGGAGCCCCCACTCCCGGTCGCGGCTAAAACAAGGTTGCTGTTAATGTCAACGATATTCAATGTCCAATCGGAGTTGGAAACAAATATCGCGCTGACTTGCTGGATTTGTCCCGAAGACGGATCAAAGGATGGCTGGGAAAACGAAATTCTGGTGACAAGGTTGTTGAAAGTGACCGGAATAAACGCGGAGACTCCGTGTCCGGTGCAAACGGGAGGGGCATTGATGGTCACCGCGTTGGCGGATTGACACATCACAGTGGCGAACAAGATATGCGTTCCGTTCCCCCACTCGCAGGTGTTGATCGTGTAGGTATCGAGCTCGTAATTAATCGAGCCGTTGCTGTAATTCGTTGTGCTGTCCGCCATTTTCATTGCCTGCCCGTCAACATAAAGTTGAGTCCCTGCAAGAAAAGGTTGATCGGTGCTGGCGACGACCATGATCGTCAGTTCACCGGAAACAACGGCGTTAGTACCGGGTGAGATGATGGCGGCGCTCGGTTCATCCGAGGCCGTGTCCGGGCCTTTGTCCACAATCCGATAAAATCGCATCGGCGCATATTTCGGATGCGGAATAATGGGAACAAACGTATAATTGCCGGTATCGAGCCAAAAGGTGTTTGCGCCTTGCGAAGGATAATCCTCGTAAAGCAGGTTCCAAGCCGTGCTTCCGTTCGCGTTGGTTCCCAACGCATCGGCTTCGTCGATTTCATAAACCTCGTTGGATTGGCTGGCCCAAGCCAAACGAATGGCACCCTCGTCCGTGGCGCTGACGCTGGTGAATTGGGGATTCGTTTGGGCGGGCACGGACATGGCAAGGGCCAAACCGAACGCGGCTGCCCCAATGATTGCGTGTCTAGCTGTTTGCATGTGGGGATTCATTTCGATTGGCCGATTGTTTTCCCGCAGAAACCTGAGAGGCGCACACCCCATGCTCCTCCCAGAGGCAACCCGCTAAGGCACCGCAAGAGAAAGCACAAGGCGGCGCCCATTCGGGCGGCCTTGGCCTCGTCTCTTGCTTTGCCTTGAAAATCTTAGCGGGTTTTTCTGGGGCTTTGAGTAGCGGCCAACGCTACGCAAATCTAAATTGTAAAAGAACTATGGGCATTTTCGAACCGACAGCCAGAACAATGCAAGACATATTTTGAACTCTCCACGACCACTTTTTGCCTGCACTTCAGCAATTTGCGGAACGTGGCTGAAATAGATGATCCCTTGACACCGGTCGCCGAGCCGGCTTGAAGCGGGGATTTCTTCCGAATACGACAGCGGTGTTCAGTCGTCTAAAAAAGGTGTGGTAATCCGGTCTATTACAAAACGATGTACTTTTGTCTTGGCCGCTTTGATGTTGGCAGCGCAGCTCGCCTCCGCCGCACAAGAAGAGGGGATGACCTTCTATTTGCAGTTGATTCGTGGCACCGACGACGATGCGCCGCCCACGCCTCAGGCCCGGCTGGTCGGCCCTAAACTGGGAAGACGACTCCAAATGTTTCGCTGGAAAAACTATTGGGAGATCAAGCGCCAGACTGTCCACATCAAAGTCGGCGCCAAAACCCGCCAGCGCATGACCCCCAACCGGGAAGTCGAGATCGCGCTGACCACCCCGCACGATATGACCGTTTGCATCTTCACCGACGGCCATCTCTCCCGGAAAAGAACCCAAGCCGCCCGCGCCGCTTTTTACATCGCTGGAGGCGATGACGCCGCCGCCCAACCGTGGTTCATCGTGGTCCGGCGCGACATGCCTCAGCCGTCGGATTAAAAACCCCCTTCCCTCTGAAGCGATGTCCGCTCAGGCGATTTGTCACACAATTGTCACAGAATGTCCCCGCTGTTGCCACATGGACGGGATATGAAAAGCGCCAATTGTTAAATCACACCATACCACCAATCGCATGAAATCACGGAAATCGTTAGCAAAAACCGCGGGCTGGGCTGTGGCACTGGCCCTGGCGTCGTCGGCCACAGCGCAAACATCCGACGCGCTCCTTAATAAACTGGTTCAAAAGGGCATCCTCACTTCGCAGGAGGCCCAGGAGTTGCAAAGCGAAACGGACACCAATAATGCCAATGGATTCAAACTCAAAACGAGCAAGGCCTTTAAGTCGGCCGAGATTTTCGGCGATTTCCGTCTGCGTTACGAGTATCGCTCGGGTGAAGTCGGGCCGGGCACCTTGTACGCGGGGGACACCGAAGCGCTGAACCGCTGGCGCTACGCGTTGCGGCTGGGGGTGCGCGGGGATTTGACCGATGACTTTTACTACGGGCTTCGGCTGGAGACCTCGCCGAACCCGCGCTCGCCGTGGAACACCTTTGGCGGCGCCAGCGGAGGCAATGCTCCTTACCAGGGCCCGTTCAGCAAGGCCAATAATTACGGCGTCTTCGTGGGGCAGGCCTACCTGGGCTGGCGGTTGGGCGATTGGCTGGACCTTTCGGCGGGCCGAATGCCCCAGCCTCTTTATACGACGCCCATGGTCTGGGACTCCGATTATTGCCCGGAGGGATTCGTCGAAAAGGTGCAGTTCACCAGCGGGCCGGTGGATTACTTTGTGACCTTGGGCCAATTCGTATATCAAGATGGTAACCCGACAACGGCGAGCAACGCCTTTGGCCTTGGAGTTGTGGGAGGCACGGCATTTAACAGCGGCGATCCGTTTCTGCTGACCTGGCAAGCGGGTTTGACCTACCATTTCTCAACGAACATGAGTGTGAAGTTCGCACCTATGGCCTATAACTACACGGGCCATGGGAACACGGCCTCGGGCTTCATGGGACCGTTTGTGGGGCAGGGGACGGAGTATGGGACGACTTTCCAAAACACGACGACTTCGAGCAGCACGTTGCCCGGGCCTAGCGGCGCACTGGTGGCGGGGAGCAGCGTCAACGGCTACAACCAAACGGGTATCAATGATCTTTTCATATTGGAGTTCCCGGCCGAGTTGAATTTCAAATTGGGGCATTACGACGCCAAGCTGTTCGGCGATTTTGCGGTCAACATCGACGGCGACGCTCGCGCCCGCGCGGCCTACGCGCGCGGAGAGGCGGAAGCGGTGTTCGCCAACCCGCATTACCCCGATCCGTTTCCGGGCGGAGTGCAGCTTGACAACGACAAGGCCTATCAGGTCGGCTTGGCGGTGGGCAACAAACTGGGCACCGCCTATGGCACCGCGGTCAAGAAGGGCGGGTGGGAAGCGCGAGTCTATTGGCAGCATGTCGAACAATACGCGCTGGACCCCAACCTTCTGGATTCGGACTTCTTTGAAGGCCGGGGGAACCTTCAGGGGATTTACAGCGCCTTCGCTTACGGTCTGAGCGACGCGATGATCGCAACGGTGCGCTACGGCCATGCGCAGCGGATCAACAATGACCTGGGCACCGGAGGCTTCAACGCCGACATGCCATTGATCAACCCTGTGAATAAATATGATTTGGTTCAGGTCGATTTGACTCTAAAATTCTAAAACGGATTTATGACAACTCGAACTTTCGCATGCATCCTGGCCGCCGCGCTGGCGTGCTCCGGGCCGGGACGCCTCTCTGCCCAACTGCTCATCAATGGCGCGGGCGCCACCTTTCCCTATCCGATTTATTCCAAGTGGTTCGACGAGTACAGCAGAGTGGACCCGTCGGTTCGCTTCAATTACCAATCCATCGGTTCGGGCGGGGGACAAAAGCAGATCCTGGAGGGAACCGTGGACTTCGGGGCGTCCGACGGTCCGATGAGCGACCAGAACCTGGCCAAGGCGAATGGCAAAATCCTGCACATTCCGACGGTGGCCGGCGCCGATGTCATCACTTATAATTTGCCCGGCGATCCGGCGCTGCAATTGGACGGGCCGGTCATCGCTGACATTTTTCTGGGCAAAATCACCAAGTGGAATGATCGCCGGATCGCGGCGGCCAACACGGGCCTCCAATTGCCCGATTCCGACATTGTGGTGGTGCATCGTTCCGACGGCAGCGGCACGACCTTTATCTTTGTCGATTACCTCAGCGCCGTCAGCCCGGAGTGGGAGAAGAGCGTGGGCCGCGGCACGGCGGTCAAATGGCCCGTCGGTCTGGGAGCCAAGGGTAACGAGGGTGTCACCGGCCAGGTCAAACAGATGCCTGGCGCCATTGGTTATGTGGAACTGGCTTATGCGGTCCAAAACAAGCTCCCCTACGCGGCTGTCCGAAATGCCGCCGGCCGCTACATCCCTCCTTCGATTGATTCGGTGACGGCGGCGCTGGCCACGGCGAAGATACCGGAGGATTTTCGCTTCTCAATGGTCAACCCGCCCGGAGAAACGGCCTATCCCATTGCGGGCGCTACCTGGCTCTTGGTCTATCAGCAACAACGCAACCCGGAAAAGGGCGCCAAACTGGTTGAGTTCCTCAAGTGGGCCATGAAGGAGGGTGAGAAAATGGCGCCGCCACTCAATTACTCCCCGCTGCCCGCGCCCCTGGTCCAGCGCGTGGAAGCGGAAATCGCCGGGATTAAGTACTAGCCGCTAAATGATGAATGCCAGCGCTTCAAGCCAAGCCCATGCGCCCGGCAAAATAGCGCTCTCGCCTCCCAGCCGCGCGGGTGACGCCGCCTTCAAGTTTTTGACCTGGTGCATGGCGATGATGATCTTTGTCTTGGTGGCTGTCGTCGGCTGGGAATTGTTTGCCGGCGCGGCCCCTGCCCTCAAGGCCTTTGGCTGGCGATTCCTGGTGCGTTCGGATTGGAACCCGGTCAGCAGCGACTTCGGAGCGCTGCCGTTCATCTTTGGCACCTTTGTCTCCTCGCTCCTGGGTCTGGCGATTGCCCTGCCCCTGAGCCTGGCGACGGCGGTTTATTTGACAGAATTGGCGCCCGGATGGGTGCGCCAGCCGGCCATCTCATTGGTGGAAATGCTCGCGGCCGTTCCCAGCGTCATCCTCGGCCTCTGGGGCATCTTCGTCATGGTGCCTTGGTTGCGCGATCACCTCTTCAAATCCTTGCAAAAGCATCTCGGCTTTCTGCCGCTCTTTCAGGGTCATATCTACGGGGTCTGCGTGTTGTCGGCCGCCATCATTATCGCCATTATGATTGTGCCCATCATCACCTCCATTTCCCGCGAGGTCTTTCGCGCCGTGCCTGAGACGCAACGGGAAGCGGCCTTTGCGCTGGGGGCCACGCGCTGGGAGGTCACCCGCCTGGCGGTCTTGAGCAGTTCGCGCCGCGGGATTTTCGGCGCCGCGATGCTCGGGCTGGGACGGGCGTTGGGAGAAACCATGGCCGTGACGATGGTCATCGGGAATCGCCCCGAAATTTCCGCCTCGCTTTTCGCCCCCGGCTACACGCTGGCCAGCGCCATCGCCAACGAATTCAGCGAGGCGACGGGCGACATCTATTTGAGCGCGCTGTTCGAATTGGGCCTGGCGCTGCTTCTTGTGACCATCATCATCAACATCCTGGCGCACGTGTTGATCGGGGCCGTGGGCCGCGAAAAACACGGCTGACCCGCCATGAACGATCTGCACCATAAATGGCGCAAGGCCAAAAGCGCGGCTATCTCCGGCCTCTGCTTTGTGTGCGGCGTCATTGTCATCCTGCCGCTGGCGCTGATTCTCTTTCACCTTGTCCGGCAGGGATGGAGTTCGCTTGATCTGAGTTTTTTCACTCACCTGCCCAAACCGGCGGGTGAATCCGGGGGCGGCATGGCCAACGCGATTGTGGGTAGTTTGGTGCTGCTCGGTTTGGCCGTTTTGATCGGCGTTCCCGTAGGCGTCCTGGGCGGGGTCTATCTCTCCGAATTCGGTTCGATCCGGCTCAACTGGTGCGTGCGCTTTGCGGCTGATATTTTAAACGGCACCCCGTCCATCGTCTGGGGCATCGTCGTCTGGGCGCTGGTGGTCGTGCCGATGAAGGGGTTTTCCGCTTATGCAGGCGGGCTGGCCCTTGGGTTCATGATGATCCCCCTGGTCGTTCGCGCGACCGAGGAGATGCTGGCGCTGGTGCCCAACACTTATCGGGAGGGCGCGCTCGCGCTGGGGATACCGAAATGGAAAAGCGTCCTGCACATCATCCTCAAGATCGCCGGCAAGGGCATCATCACCGGCGTGCTGCTGGCCTGCGCGAGGGTGATGGGGGAAACGGCCCCGCTGCTCTTCACCGCGTTTGGCAATCGCTTTTGG
Organism: Verrucomicrobiota bacterium; assembly: GCA_049517295.1. GTDB lineage: Bacteria > Verrucomicrobiota > Verrucomicrobiia > Limisphaerales > Palsa-1400 > JBEKSF01. Next base: position 17,679 of record JBEKSF010000068.1, on the reverse strand, counting down.
AACCACAATTTGTCCGAACCGATTGCCGCGCTGCCGTTGCAGATTTTTTCCTACGCCATTGGACCTTATGACGATTGGCACCGCCAGGCCTGGGCCGGCGCCCTGGTGCTCATCGTTGTGGCGCTTGCTATTAACGCCGGTGTGCGAATAATTACCCGTGGCAATGTTCCTTCCACGACCAAATGAGCCGGAAGCCATGACCAATCAGAGCCAGATGCCGAGCGTCAAGCCCCAAGGGCCGGGGCCGGCTCCTGATCCCCAGCCCCAGCGGCCTCCCGTTGGCCCCTCGGTTACCTTTGACATCCAGCGCCTGAACGTGTGGTTCGCCGCCCATCAAGTCCTGGAGGATATTTCCATGCAAGTCCCTCCCAGGGCCGTCACGGCGATTATCGGACCGAGCGGTTGCGGCAAATCCACCTTCCTTCGCAGCCTAAACCGCATGCATGACCTGGTGCCAATCGCCCGCGTCGAAGGGCGGATCACCTTGTTCGGCGAAGACCTTTACGCCCCGCAAATCGATCCGACTGTCGTGCGGCGTCGCGTGGGGATGGTTTTCCAAAAATCCAATCCCTTCCCCACGATGTCCATCGCCGATAACGTGACGGTCGGTCTCAAGCTCAACGGTGTGCGCCAGAAGGCGGTGTTGCGGGAGCGCCTGGAGCGCACCTTGCGCATGGCGGCGCTTTGGGACGAAGTCAAGGACCGCCTCCACGCCAACGCGCTGAGCCTGTCCGGCGGCCAGCAGCAGCGCCTGTGCATCGCCCGCGCCCTGGCCATTGAGCCGGAAGTCTTGCTCATGGATGAACCCGCTTCGGCTCTGGACCCCCTTGCCACGGCCAAAATCGAAGAACTCATACGGGAATTGAAGAAGCAGTTCACCATCGTCATCGTCACCCACAACATGCAGCAGGCCTCGCGCGTGTCGGACCTCACCGCCTTCTTTTATTTGGGCAAGCTCATAGAATTCGGCAATACCAACAAGCTCTTCACCAATCCCGCAAACAAACAAACCGAGGACTACGTCACTGGCCGCTTTGGCTGACCGGGTGTAAATTAGCGCTATGCAGAAATACTTTGACGACGAACTGGCCAACTTCAAGGAAAAGCTCCTGACCATGGGCAGCTACGCCGAAAGCTCCGTCAGCCAGGCCGTCCAGGCCGTCTGCGAACGCAACGACCACCTCGCACGCCAGGTCCAGGAAAATGACGACATCATGGACCAGTTTGAAATCGAGATTGATGAAATGGCCATCAACCTCCTGGCCAAGGCCCCGCTCGCCACCGACTTGCGCCTGATCACCGTCGCCATGAAAATCTCGCAAAACCTCGAACGGGTGGGCGATGAGGCCACGACCATTGCACGCCGCGCCATCGAGTTGAACCTGGAACCCCCTCTCAACGCTTTTGTCGAGGTCCCCCGCATGGCCACCATTGCCTTGGAACTGCTCAAGGACGCCCTGGATTCCTTTGTCAATAAACAGGCCGAAAAGGCCCGCGCCATCGTTCCGCGCGACAAGGAGGTCGATGCCATCAACCGTCAGATTCACTCAGACTTGGCGGCCTACATGGGGAAGAATCCGGACACCATCAGCCGTTGCCTCAATCTGATGACCGTTTCCAAGAGCCTGGAGCGCGTGGCCGACCATGCCGCCAACATCGCCGAGGAAGTCGTTTACTTCTGCGAAGCCCGCGATATCCGCCACGAGGCCCACAAGCTATGAACCTCTTTCTCCTCCGCCACGCCCAGGCCGAGCCGCGCGGGCCCAAATGGCGCCCCGACAGCAGGCGCCCCCTGACGCCGGAGGGAGAGGAGAAAATGGAGAAGGCGGCCCGGGGTATGGCGGCCCTGGGATTGTCCTTTGACTTGATCCTCGCCAGCCCCTACGCGCGGGCGTTGCGCACCGCCGAAATCGTGGCGGAAATCTTCGGCTCCAAAAAGCTGCTGGAGACCGCGCATCTTGCCGCCGCCGCGGACCCAAAAGATATTGTTGACGAACTCAACGGGAACTTCGCGTTCCTGGAGAACGTCATCCTGGTCGGGCACGAGCCGTTTCTGACCCGGTTGATCTCCACCCTCCTTGGGGGAGGAGACGCGCTGGCCATCGACCTCAAAAAGGGCGGTTTGTGCAAGCTGACCGTCGAAAAACTGGTATTCGGCCGATGCGCCTGCTTGAACTGGCTGCTGACCCCCCGCCAATTGGTCCGCCTGGCCGCCCCCGGCAAGGACTGATCCGCCAACCCTTTGATTTGACCCCGGAAGATACGTATTTAGGATTCCGCGTTGTCTCCGATTCCTCGCGTCCGAGGGGCGGGTGCCTGCGAGCCAGTTTGGAACCTCGGGAGGGGTGAGCGCCTGCGAGCCCCTGATTTGGCTGACCTCTGGCGGCTGCATGACAGAATTCTTCGTTCTCTTCGTTTGCTGGTGTAGAGCCGGCTGTGCATCCGCTCTTCCAGAAAGCTGACCAGTTGAGCCGCCACGCGATTGGGCGGCCATTGAAGTTTACCTCGAATGATCCTGCCGGGTGCCAACCGAACAGCGAACGCCTTAACAGAAGGAAACCAAGGAAACGAAGGGGGCAATTACCTATGACTCCAGATGCACGTCAGCGGGAAATCCCGGTCCATTGAGCCTGGAGAAGAATCTCGTCGTGCGCCCCCGGAAATCGGGCGCATCTTGACACTGCCTCGGGTGGCGCGCCCGTCCCGGTCGCCGTGGCTGGCGTCTCGCCAGCCACATTCCTGGCTTCCTGTAATTGTGTCCCTAATGGTAGCCGTATCAGGATGCGCCCGCGGAAATCTGCCCAGCGCTGTTGACGTCGCCAGAAACCTGGTTTGGCATAAAATGGTCGTATGAAGGTGGAAATACCGGAGTCGATTGCGCAACTCCACGCCGCGCTTGCCCCGTGTCCCGCTCCTCTGATAGTCTCCCCGCATGGCAGAACGCATCCAGGCGGCAGCCAACACTCAACACCCGCTCGCCGTCACCCGGACGGAACTGGTTTGGGAAGGCAAATATGACAGCGCCGGAAACCGCGTCGCTCCGTTGCGCGTGGCGTTGCCCTTTCAAACGGTCGAGACGGTCAATGAATCGGCGGCGGACAGGCGGCACACGCTGGAACTTTTCGGGCAGCACCGGCCGTCCGAATGGCGCAACCGGCTGATATGGGGCGACAAGAAATACGTGCTGCCGTCGCTGCTGGCCGAGTTCGCGGGCAAGGTGAACCTCATTTACATTGACCCGCCGTTCGACACCGGCGCGGATTTCTCCTTCACCGCCAGCGTGCCGAATCGTCCGGGCAAAGAGGACGACGACGAGGCCACATTCACCAAGGAGCCGAGCATCATTGAACACAAAGCCTACCGCGACACCTGGGGACGCGGCTTGGATTCTTACCTGCAATGGTTCTACGAAACTGTCGTGCTGCTCCACGAATTGCTTCACGAAACCGGCAGCCTCTACGTCCATCTGGATTGGCACGTCAGCTTTTACGCTAAGGCCATTCTTGACGAGATTTTCGGCCCGGAGCAATTCGTTAACGAAGTCGTGTGGAAGCGACAAAGCGCGAAGGGTGACGTTACGCAAGGCGCGCAGCACATGGGGAGAATCCACGAATCCATTTTCCTCTACACCAAGACCGAGAATTTCGCGTGGAATATGCAGTACACGCCTTACGACCAAAGCTATCTCGACGCATTTTACCGCCATAAGGACAAGGATGGTCGTCGGTATCGCCTGAGTGACATTACCGCTCCCGGCGGCGCGAAAGCGTCGAAGGGCAATCCCAACTATGAGTTCCTTGGTGTTACGAGATACTGGCGGTTCTCCAAAGAGACGATACAGAAGCTCTATAAGGAGGGTCGGATCGTCCAGACCTCGCCAGGAACGGTGCCAGCACAAAAGCGATACCTCGATGAGATGCCCGGTGTTCCGCTTCAAGATTTATGGCTCGACATAAAACCAGTTCAGGGTCAATCCGCTGAAACGGTCGGTTATGAAACACAAAAGCCTGAGCCTCTCCTTGATCGCATTACCAAGCTTTCCAGCAACGAAGGCGACTTAGTACTGGACTGTTTCTGCGGCAGCGGCACGACGGCAGCGGTGGCGGAGAAATTGAAACGCCGCTGGCTTGCTTGCGATCTTGGACGGTTTGCGATACACACCACGCGCAAACGATTGCTGGCCATTCCCGGCGTGCGCCCGTTCATCGTCCAGAATCTCGGCAAATACGAGCGGCAGTTGTGGCAGACGCAGGAATTTTGGGGGAGCGCGACCGTCCCGGTCGCTCAATCCGGCGTCCCGCCGGATTCCTCGTCCCCAATCAACTTCGCCGCAGAGGCGCGCCAACGTGATTACGTGCATTTCATTTTGGGCCTTTACCAAGCCAATCCGTTGAACGGTTATTCGTGGCTTCATGGAGCCAAGGGCGGTCGCATGGTTCACGTCGGCGCGGTGGACGCTCCGGTCAGCGTCGGCGATGTGGCGCAAATCGCGGCGGAGTTCAAACGCGCCGTCGGCACTGGCAAGGACGCGCCCAAAACGAACGGCGTGGACGTGCTGGGTTGGGAATTCGCCTTTGAATTGAACGAAGTCGCCAAGCAACAGGCGGCACTGGCCAACATCCAAATGCGGTTTCTGCGCATTCCGCGTGACGCGATGGACAAGCGGGCGGTGGAGCAAGGCGACATTCATTTCTTTGAACTGGCCGCCTTGTCCGTGGATTCAAAGGCGGACAAGCGCGAGGTGACGTTGAAATTGACGGATTTTGTTATCCCGCCTGACGACGTGCCCGAAGACGTGCAGCGCATGGTGAAACACTGGAGTCAGTGGATTGATTATTGGGCGGTGGATTGGGACAACAAGGGCGACACATTCCACAACGAGTGGCAGACCTACCGCACGCGCCAGGAGCCGAAGCTGGACTTGGAGACGAGGCACACCTACGACGCGCCGGGCGAATACACGGTGGTCGTGAAAGTGATTGATATTCTCGGCAACGACACTACGAAAACCGTGAAGGTGAAAGTGAAGTGAAACTTTACATCGAAACCACCGTGCCGAATTTTTTGTTTGCGGACGACGCGCCGGAGAAACAGAATGCGACAGAGGCCTTTTTCCGTTGGTTGAGAGTTTCGCCAGACAAACTTTACACGTCGGAACTGGTCTTCACTGAACTGGAAAAGACGCCGGACCGGTCCCTGCGCAACAAGCTCCTGAGCACGCTGTCCAACCTCGAGTGCGTCGTATTTCCGCTGACCCGCGAGGCGCAGGGATTCTCCGAGCGTCTGGTGGGGGAGCGGGTGATTCCCGTTCGTTATCGGGACGACGCGGTTCATGCAGCCTTATGCGTTTTACATGAAATGGATGTTCTGGTAAGTTGGAACATGAAACATTTGGTCAATCCACGAAAGATCGAGGCGATCAACCTGGTTGCCATGCGAGCAGGTTACCGCCCCATCCGCATCCACACGCCCGAGGAAGTGATGATGATATGAAAATCTACAAGGAATCGAAAGTCTTGCGGGAGGTGCGCCGCATCAAAGAGAAAATGTCCGAAGAAGCGGCGAGGGTCGGCCCTGAAAAATTCTACATGTCGTTGAATGGAACCGCAGCCAGGCTGATGGCGAAGTATCGCTCTGCGCAGGGTGCGGGGCTGCCCCGCAGCCTCGACGGCAAAAGAGCAAAACGCCGCGCATTGGTGGACGCGAGGAAAACGGTGAAGGTGACATAGCACGAAAAATGCCGCAATCAGACCTGCAATCTGAGCAGCGAAAATCGAAAACAACGCGCCGGGCGAACTCGCGGAGGTCGTGAAGGTGATTAACATTCTCGGCAACGACACGACGAAAACGGTAAGGGTGAAAGTGAGGTGAACCAATGACCGAAAACGCACTTCTTTGGGCGCAGACAATCACCCTCTTCGTTACAGGACTGGTTGTTGTTTGGTACACTTGGGAGACACACAAGATCAGAAAAGATACCGCCCGGCAGAACGAGCTGATCTCCAGACAGATTGATCTCATGTCTCAGTCACTGAGATTTGACATCACGCGCGAAGAATCCGCAAGTGAGCCAATTTTCAAATGGCGGAGTGGCGGCGGCGACTTTAGGCGCGCTGACGTGCTATGTAAATTTCGAAACGAAGGTGGCGCGGTTACTGATCTTGAAGTGAAAACCAACGACAACGTGAAAGCGTCCATTTCTCCAAAGGATCGACTAAGCGAGGGGGAGCAAGGCGAGGTTATGTTTAACAACTCCCCTCAGGCAAGCGTTCCCGATGTTAATTATGAGATTCACTACACGACTCGGCAAAACAGGCGCGGCATGACGCGCTTCGTTTTGCGCGCAAACCAGGGATTCCCGCGAACCGCGCCGGCAGATTATTCTGATACCTGAATGGATTCACTCTTGCTTTTATGCCGCGCAAAATCAAAGACGAAACGGCGCAACTTGGACTCTTGGAAGCGAGAACATCCACCGCGCCGTGCGTGCCGGGCATCCGCGAGAAGGTCAAGGCCTGGCGCGACGCCGGTTACAAGGGCGCGACAGACACAACGCGGCTTTTGCTGGACCACTGGTTTTGCAATGATCACCGGCTGCCGACGGGCGCCAAATTCCAATACCACTATTTCCAGCGCGAGGCGGTCGAGACGCTCATTTATCTGTACGAAGTCGCCAATATCCGCCGGCACAAAAACTTGGTGGAGACTTTCGCCACGCGGCGCGATCTGCGACTGCTGCAATATGACGACTTCGCCAGGTACTGCGCGAAGATGGCGACGGGCAGCGGCAAAACCAAAGTCATGTCACTGGTGATTGCGTGGCAGTTTTTCAACGCCGTGGCGGAGGCGCGCGATGATTTTGCCAGGACGTTCCTGCTGATTGCGCCCAACGTCATTGTGTTTGAGCGGCTGCGGACGGACTTTGAAGGCGGGCGGATTTTCAACATCGATCCCGTTATTCCAAATGAGCTTCGCATCTATTGGGATTTCCAGTGTTACATGCGCGGCGAAAGCGAGCGGGCGGGTTCTCTGGGCGCATTATACCTTGGCAACATCCAGCAATTCTACGAGCGGCAGGAAAATGCCTCGAATGAGCCTTATGCGCTGCGGGAAGTTCTCGGCGCGCCGCCTCCTGCCGAAATGCTGGCGGTGGAAGAGGTTGACAAGCGAATCATCGCGCGGGGTGGCCCGCTGGCCGTGCTGAACGACGAGGCGCACCACACGCATGACGAGGATAGCGAATGGAATAAAATCATCCGCCGATTGAACACGGAAGTTCCCAAAGGTTTGGTCGGGCAGTTTGATTTCACGGCCACGCCGCGCCACAGCAAGGGTCAATTGTTTTCCTGGACGGTTTTTGATTATCCGCTCAAGCAGGCGATCCTGGACAACGTGGTGAAACGGCCCTTGAAGGGCATCGCAAAGCGGATTGCCGAGCAGCGCTCCAACATCGCCAGCACGCGCTATCAGGCATACCTGACGGCGGGCGTTGAACGGTGGAAGGAATACCGGGACCAGTTGAAGACCTTCGGCAAAAAGCCCGTGCTCTTTGTGATGATGAACGACACCGAGGACGCTGACGACGTGGGCGACTGGATGCAAAAAAAGTACCCATCCGAATTTGGCGGCGACAAATTGCTGGTGATTCACACGGACAAGTCCGGCGAGGTTTCAAAAAAGGACTTGGACACGGCGCGCACTGTCTCGCGTCAGGTCGATCTCGAAACAAGCCCGGTAAACTGCATCGTTAGCGTGTTAATGTTGCGCGAAGGCTGGGATGTGCAGGGGGTGACGGTGATTGTCGGGCTGCGGCCTTACACTTCAAAGGCGAACATCCTGCCGGAGCAAACCGTCGGCCGCGGCCTGCGACTGATGTTTCGCGGCGGCTCCGGCTATATCGAGCGCGTGGACGTGATCGGCAACAACGCGTTCATTGAGTTCGTTGAGCAATTGGAGCGCGAGGAAGAATTGCAGTTGGACACCTTTGAACTCGGCAAGGAAAAGGTGGTCATTGTCACCATCGCACCGGACGAAAAGAAAAAGGACAAAGACATTCCCATTCCGGTTTTAAGCCCCGTCCTGACCCGCAAAAAATCTCTCGCGGAGGAGATCGAGGCAATGGACGTGCGCCAGTTCAAGTGCCCAGTGCTTCCGCGCAAGGAGGACGACGCGGCTGCGAAGACATTCCGTTACGAGGGTTACGACATCATCACCCTGCAAAAGCTGATTGAGCGCCAATACAAAATCCCCGAACCTCAGACCGCCGATGAAGTCATCGGCTATTACGCCCGGCGCATAGCGCAAGACGTGAAACTGCCCTCCCAATTCTCGGCTCTCGCGCCGAAAGTGCGCGAATTCCTGGCGACAAAGGCCTTTGGCGAACAAGTCAGCTTGGAGGATCCGGCGATGTTGAAGGCCATCAGCAGCAACGTCGCACAATACGTCACGATTAAAACTTTTGTCGAGGCCCTGCGCAAGTTGGTGGTGTCGAAGCTTGAACCGCAACTCCTGCACGCGGGGCGCGGACTCTCCGAAACGCCGCCCTTCCCATGGTCGCGCCCGACAGTGAAGGCCAGCAAGTGCGTTTTTAATCTTGTGCCCTGCGACAACGAATTTGAAAAAGAATTCGCGCAGTTCTTGGAAAAGGCTGGCGACGTGGCGCGTTTCGCCAAGCTGCCAGAGCAGTTTGGCTTTGCCATCGAATACACCGACAATGCAGGCAACTTCCGCCACTACGAGCCGGATTTTGTGGTCCTGACAAACGACGGCACGCACCACATTGTCGAGACCAAAGGCTTGGAAGACGTGAACGTGGCCAACAAAGACCGGGCCGCAATACTATGGTGCGAGAACACTACCCGTTTGACCGGCAAGCCGTGGGATTACGTGAAGGTACTGCAGACCGAATACAAGACCCTCCAGGCAACGCAGTTTTCCGACTTGCTGGGTTTGTGGCCGAAATAAATCCAGTTCATCTCGTCAATCCTCTCAAAACCTCCTTCCCATCAACGCCTTCCGCCTTCCCCACATCCGTGTCAATCGGTGCTCATCCGTGGTTGAAATAAATCTTCAAAAATTCTGCGTTTTTTCCCCCAGTCGGTTTTTCTCCCTCGTGGAAATGTGGTCAACTCCTGCGCGTGAAGGCATGGATTATGTCTGTCGCGCGGGACCGTTTCCCGCGCCCATTGGCCAAGGCGGACGCTTGCGGACCAACGGCGGCAACCGTCCCAACCGCACTGTCCGCGGCGTCCGTCCTGGCGCCGACGCCATGCCTCGTCCCAACTAAATTAGAAACACTTATCACACAAAAACTATTAGATGTCCTATTAAACTATTAACAGTAATTTTTTTATCCCCCTAATTCTATGAATGACAACGATCCCTTCTTCGCGCCTCGCAGACTCCGCCGCGACGCCTACCTTAACACCCTCTCCGGCAACGACTTCGCCAAGGCCTTCGCCATCCTCACCAACCCCGCCATCTCCCTCGCCGAGGCATTCCAGACACTCCCTCCCTGGGGAAAGGGCCCGCGTGAGGGAAAGCGCCTTTCCTATGTCGCCATCACCCTGCTGCGCGGCCGTTTCCGCGTCATCCTCGCCGCCATCGAGGCCGAAAACGACTGCCGCACCCAAATCCCTCGTCCAAAACCCGCCTCCTCGCCCGCTTCCGAGTTGGCGCTTGTCGAAGGAATTGCCCTGGCCGCCGAGCGCATCATCGCCGGCGCCTTCCTTACGCTCAATTCCAGAAACCGGCTCGCCGCCGCACGTCTCCTCCTCAGACGCGCCGACCAGCGCCGCTGGCAGATCAAGATGAATATTCTCAACCACCCGGCCGCGTCCAAACCCGCCGGTGCGCCGCCGGCTCCTTTAACCGACGCCCAAAAACACGCCCACATCAGCTCCCTCCTCGCGAACTGACCGATGAACCCGACCCGCGCCGGCTTAGAGGATGTTAATGAGAAGTCAGCCATACTGGATGGTTCACAACGCCAAGCGCCGCGTGAGGGCGCCTGCCACTCACGCGGTGCATTGTTCGCGCTTCAAGCCCGGCTGCGGATGGCGGCCCGCAGCGAAGCACTCAACTTACGCCGCAGCCAGCGCGGCGTGTGCTTCGGGCACGCGCTCTCCCGTAAGCGGGCATGCTTCCAAGACGGGCCGGACCTCGACCTTCGCACCGTAGGGCAGGCCGGGGCATTCCCTGGCGATGGCCACCGCCTCGTCCAACGTGTCCACTTTAAGGAGGAAGTAGCCGCCGATGGCCTCCTTGGACTCAGCGAAGGGGCCGTCGGAGATGACGCGGCCGTTTTTGCCGGAGACGATCCGCCCCGTCGCATCGAGCGGATTTCCCGCGGTGGCGATGCCGCGTTCGGTCAGCCCTTTAAACCAGGCCATCCATTGACTGGCGACTTGCTGCATTTCCTGGGGCGAAAGGCCTTTGTGCCAGTCGGTGCCGCGGAAGATCAACATGCATCCATTTTTTGTTTCTGCGCTCATAGTATTCCTTATCATTTGTTTTTGTGAATTGGTTGTTTTCAACCATTCATTTATACGACGAACGAATGGCGGCGTTTGGGACATTTATCGTGTTCCTCGCTTCACTCATGCGCGGGCGAGATTTGCGGCTGCGCTTGGGCAAGGTTGTCCTGTGTCGCCGCGCACGAGGCGGTTCCGGGCGCCGCGCGCATGGCCAGCATGGAGCAAAAGGCCTTCCGGTGCGCCCAGGCGAGGTAAAGCTCCAGGACCAGCACCACGCCGGCCAACGGCAGTCCCGACGGGGCGAGGAAGATGTGAAACGCCACAATGTTGACAATCACCGGCGCAATGAGCGCCAGCGCCAGCGGCACGAACCGGTTCAACAGCAACAACGCGCCTACGAGAGTCTGCGTCGCGAAGATCATCGGAATCATGTAGCCTGTCTTCATCAGCGCCCCGAAAAACGCGCCGGCCCCCTCGGGCATGGTCTTGGGCTGCGGCAGAAAATGCAGAAAGCCATTCAGGCCAAAAACCAGAAAGCCCAGTCCCAATAAAACTCGCGCAACGGCGGCAGTTTTGATTTGCATAAAATCTCCTTTGATAAGCGAGTTTCCGTTGCTCTTTCACCTGCGTAATTCGGTGGGCGTCACCAAGAGCATCCACACCAAGCCGAAGCGATCGGCGACCATGCCAAAGCGCGGGGAAAAAAAGGTTTTGGCCGGTGGCATTTGCACCTGGCCTCCGTTGGCCAGCGCGTTGCAGAGCCGATCCACCTCGGACTCCGAGGGGACCGTAAGCGAGATCGTGAAGCCTTGGAAACTCGGCTTCCCGGCGCAACGACCGTCGGACACCATCAGCACCGTATCGCCAATGCGGATACGCGCGTGCATGACCTTGTTCTCGCTTGCGGGCGGCTGGCAGCCGGGCGCTGGAGGGTCTGGGTTTTCCTTGAAACGCATCAACATGATGACCTCGGCGCCGAGGGCTTGACGGTAGAAGTCAATCGCTTCCTCACAGCGGCCTTCGAACGACAAGTGCGCGTGAACAACTGGACTGTTTTGTTTTGTGCTCATAATTTCTGTTCCATGAATTTGTTATTGATTCTGTCTTTCTGTTGATTGTTTGGATCGGGCACAGTTAAGACGAACGGGCGGTCGCGCTGAGGACATTCGCGCGAAGATTCTTCGGCAGTCTCGCACTGTGCAAGCCTTCGGGCCAGGAACTGGCGCTCCGATTTGAGTTCCGCCAGTTCGAGGGCTTTTTGGAAATGGCCGGCCGCCGCCCCATAATGATTCAACCGCGCCTCGAAGTCGCCGAGCACGGCGTCGCGCAGGTAATACGACTCCAGCAGGCGGGGGTCGGGGATGGCGCGGACGGCTTGGATGCCCGCCTGGGGCCCGCGCACCTCGGCCAGCGCGACCGCCCGGTTCAACGCCACGACCGCCGAGTCATCGTGTTCGAGCAGCAGGTCGTAGAGGGCGAGGATGCGCGGCCAGTCCGTGGACTCGTAATCCGGTGCCGCCGAATGGCACGCGGCGATGCCGGCTTGCAGATGATAGGCGGTGATTTCCCCGCCCGCCGCCGAGCGCGCGAAGTGCATCATGCCGCGCGCGATCATCGGCCGGTCCCACCGCGCGCGGTCCTGCTCCCGCAGGCGGAGCAGGTTGCCCTCGTCATCGACCCGCGCCGGGAAGCGAGCGGCGCTCAGGAGCATCAACGCCAGCAGGGCGTGGGTCCGGGGCTGGTTGCCGGCGGGGTGCTCCGACAGGAGGGTTGTCAAACGAATCGCTTCCGAGCAAAGGTCCTGCCGCATCAATTTGTCGCCGCTCGACGCTTTGTAGCCCTCGTTGAAAAGGAGATAGAGCGATTGCAGCACGCCATCCAGGCGCCGGGCCAACTCCTCGTCGCCGGGAATCTCGAACCGGATCGCGGCTTCGCGGATTTTTTGTTTTGCGCGGGTCAGCCGTTTGGCGACGGCCGCCTCGGTCGCAAGAAACGCGCGGGCGATTTCCGTTGCGCTAAAGCCGCAGAGGGTTTTCAACGCCAGCGCGATTTGCGAGTCGGGTGGAATCAGAGGGTGACAACAGACGAACATCAGGCGCAATCGGTCGTCGTCGATTTCCCGCTCGGAGAACAGCGCCGCGTCGGGCGCGGGTGATTCGCGCTCCGTGAGGCGGACGATTTCCGGCTCCTTGCCGCGGAAGACTTTTTCCCGGCGGACGACATCGAGGGCGAGGTTGCGGGAAACGCGCATGATCCAGGCGGAGGGATTCTCGGGCACACCGTGGAACGGCCAAGTCCGCAGGGCGCGCGCCAGCGCCTCTTGCACGACGTCCTCGGCCAGCGTGAGATGCTCGATGCCGAAAATGCCGGTCAATGTGGCGACTATTTTCCCCGCTTCATGGCGGAAAAGGTGTTCAAGCACGAGGGAGGCCTCCTGCGGTTCTGCGCCGACAATTTCTGACGAGTTCACGTTCTGAGATGACCAAACAACCCTGAAAAATTCCCCGCCTGCGGGCGCATGTCAAGTCGTGGCGGAACATTCAACTCAAACCGGCTCTCCAGACGGGACTTGCCCAAACTGTGGCAGAGTTGTTGAATGGGAGAAATGATATGCTCATCGTTCATGTTCACATAAAGGTGAAGCCGGAGTGGGTGGAGGCCTTCAAGCAGGCGACGGTCGCCAACGCCCGCGAAAGTGTCAAGGAACCGGGTATCGCCCGGTTCGATTGCTTGCAGCAAGCCGATGATCCCACGCGGTTCGTGCTGGTGGAGGTTTATCGCGACGCCCAAGCACCCGCGCGGCATAAGGAGACGAGACACTACCAGGCCTGGCGTGAGACCGCGGAGCCGATGATGGCCGAACCGCGCGCCAGCGTGAAGTTCGGCAATCTCTTTCCCGAAGACAGCCATTGGTGATTATGCGCTTTGAGTTCGCCACGGCCACGCGGATCATTTTTGGCGCCGGCGCCGCGCGCGAGGCCGGAGCGCTGGCCAAGGACTTTGGGCGCCGCGCATTGGTGGTGACGGGCCGGAACACGGAGCGGGCGCATTTTCTGCTGGATTCCTTGCGGAGCAACGGGGTGGATTGGGTGCTTTTTCCCACGACGGGCGAGCCTGCGATTGACACCGTGGAGCAAGGCCTCGCGGCGGCGGAGGGGGAGAACTGCGATCTGGTAGTGAGCCTGGGCGGGGGCAGCGCGCTGGATACGGGCAAGGCGATTGCCGCGATGCTGACCAACTCCGGGGACGTGCTGGATTACTTGGAGGTGATCGGGGGCGCAAAAGCGCTCACCGAGACGCCAGCCCCGTTCATCGCCATACCAACGACGGCCGGCACCGGCTCGGAAGTCACACGCAACGCCGTGCTGGCCTCGCCGCCGCACCGTGTCAAAGTCAGCCTGCGCAGTCCGTTGATGCTGGCGAAAATCGCCCTGGTGGACCCCGAATTAACGGACGGATTGCCGCCGGCGCTGACCGCCAGCACCGGCATGGACGCCTTGACCCAACTCATCGAGCCTTACGTCAGTTGCCGCGCCAACGCGCTGACCGACGCGCTGTGTGTCGAAGGCATCCAGCGCGTTGCCCGTTCACTGCGCATTGCCTTTGAAGACGGTCCGCATCCCGCGGCGCGGCAAGACATGGCGGTGGCGAGCCTTTTTGGAGGATTGGCGCTGGCCAACGCGGGGTTGGGCGCGGTTCACGGTTTGGCGGGGGCCATTGGCGGGATGACCGACGCGCCGCACGGGGCCATCTGCGCGGCCCTGCTGGCGGACGTCATCGCGGCCAATATCAGCGCCCTGCGCGAGCGCGCCCCCGAAAGCGAATCCATGCATCGCTACCAAGCCGTGGCGCGTTTGTTGACCGGCAACAGCATGGCCACAGCCGATGACGGCGTCGATTGGGTCCGCCAATTGACGCATGATTTGCGGGTTCCGCCATTGGGCAGATACGGGTTGAAACCGAGCGACGCGGCCGAGGTGATGGCCAAGGCCGCCAGAGCCAGCAGCCTGAAAGCCAACCCGATTGTCCTGTTGCCGGCGGAGTTGGAGGCGATATTGCACCGGGCGCTGGAGGAGGGCAATCGTTCCGCGGCGGCGTCCTGATTCACTTGCCGACGCCGCCGGTTTTGCGGCGAGGCGGGGCCATGTATAAAGTGCGACTGTGTTGGTTGCATTTCCGGCGATATCTGCGATACTCAAAGCACTATGACGGACGACCCCAAATCCCAAAGGCCGCTCCGCAAGCATCATGACCAGATGCTCAAACTGGTGGGCAAAAGCTTTTACAACGAGCTGATCAATTATGGTGTTGACAAGGCCGCCGTCCTCAGCGTCGCGGGCCACTTGCTTGACAACGTGATGCAGCACGTCGAGTCCCACGACAAAGAGGGCGACTATTACAACCGGCTGTTTACCATCAGGGACGTCCGCGATGAGTGGGCCGGCGCCAGACGTCTGAGCCTCCATAAGGTGACGATTGCGCCGCTGGACCCCGCCCTGGTTCCCAATATCGCCAACTGGCTGCGCGTGCCGGGCGTCCGCGACTCGTTTTATCCACGGTTCCCCGAATCGGACCCGGCCCTGAGGCAGGCCTTGGAGGCGGCGACTCGAGAGTATTTCTCGATTTACTACGAGAAAGACCTCGCGGGATTCATCGGAGCGGAGAACATTGATACGGAGTCCGGCCACCTGGAAATGCGGAAGCTCGTGGGCGACGCCGCCATGCATGGCAAGGGCATTGGCAAGCGTGCCACGTTTCTCTTCCTTTATTATGTGTTTGTGATCCGGAAATTCAGAAAGGTTTACCTCCATTCGTTTGACATCAACATCCGCAATCTGAACCTCAACGGGAAGTTCGGCTTCGAGTTGGAGGGCGTTTTCCTGGAAGAGGCGAAGATCGAGAACACGTGGCGCGACGTGATACGGATGGCTCTTTCCGGGCCCACTTGGCTCGAATTGTTTTCCTGAGCGGCCCGGTTCGGGCGTCAAACCGCGGCGATTTCGTCCCCTCAGCGGGGTTTAAGGCGAAAGCCGGGGGCTGCTTTCCTCTACTTAGAAATGCGGCATTGCCGCCGCTTTTACCGTTCGTGCAACTGGATTTCGGATAGGGGGCACAATCCACGCCATCATTGTTGGAGTATGAAGTATATGAAACTGAATCATTTAGGAAAGCGAAACTCCCATGACACACACCTTTGTCCCATCTAATAGCGTCTCACTTATAAATGACGCTGTCCTAAAATCACACGATAATTCCCGCGCATTTCTATCGGGTTTTAGATTACATCTGTTGTGTTTCTCGTTTCTGACTTTGGCGGCCTCCTCCCAAGGCGCCGATTTTTACGTGGCGACCAACGGCAGCGACTCCAATGCGGGCACATTGGCCGCGCCGTTCCTGACGCTGGCCAAGGCCCAGTCGGCCGAGCATCGGCCGAGCAGGCGGCGGGCACGGGCGTCCATCGCAACATCTACATCCGCGGGGGCGAGTACTTCAACGTGACGATGCTTGTGAGCAGTTCCGACAGCAGTACGGCCTGGATCGGCTACCCGGGCGACCCGCCAGCGATCCTCTACGGCGGCCAGCGGTTGTCCAACTGGACGGCCACCAGCAACGGGTGGTGGCAGGCCCAACTGCCGGCCTTCCCCTCCGGCAGCCTGAACTCTTCGGTCAACGAGATGCCCAACTGGGAGGTGCGGATGCTCCTGGTGGACGGCCAGATGGCTCTCAGAGCCCAATACCCCACCAACGGATCGAGCCTGACCTACACCAACGTCTGGGAGCAGACCGACAACTCCTACTTCAACTATCAGAACAACGACATCCCCGCCACCATGGTCGCCAGCAACGCCGAGGCGATGATTGACTGGTCCTGGGATTCCACGACCATTGGAGTCTCCTCCATTGTCCCCGCCACCAAGACGATCAATCTGACCTTTCCCTCCGTGCGCGGCTTTGATTACATCCCCGACATCCAGACCTACCGGATTTACAACACCGTCGAGGGCATGTCCACTCCGGGCCAGTTCTACTTCGACCGCGTCAACCACATCGTGGTTTACTACCCCATCGGCGGCAAGAACCCGAACACCTCGGAGATCATCGTTCCGACGACCGACCGGATGTGGTATTTCAACGGCTACTTCAGCGGGGCCAACAACGTCACCTTCAGCAACCTGAGCATGAAGGTCTGCGCCGTGGACCGGGAGCAGGAGGGGAACCTGGGCTACCTGTGGAACCACATGTCGCTCATCCACCTGGGGGACAATGCCGCCCCGGCTAACGTCACGGTGCGGAACTGCACCCTGGGCTGGTGCGGCGGCAATGCCATTGGCGGAGACTACACCTTTCCCACCAACACGACGGTGCGGGACAGCGAGATTGGCTACTGCGGCGCCTCCGGCGCGGTGATCTGCTGGGGCGTCAACACCGTTGTCAGCAACAATTACATCCACGACATCGGCCTGATCACTTGGGAGTGCCCCGGGGTGAGAGTTGTTACCAATGCAATCGTCATCCAGAACAACATCTTCAACTGCACGCAGTCGGCGATTGCCGGATTCTACGTGGACAATTGCAAGTTCCTCTACAACAGCATCTCCAACTGCATGCAGCGCAACGAGGACGTGGGCGCCTACTACCAGTATTTCGGGCCCGGCGCCCCTTCCCATCCGCACGGCAACCTCATCCAGAGCAATCTCTTCCAGATGGTGGGGACCCACTTCAACGTCAGCGGGGCCGATGAGCGCAATTTCTACCGTCCGGCGATCTATCTGGACCAGGAATCTTCCAACACCGTCATCGCCAACAACGTCATCATTAGCTGCCCGACTCCGGTCTTCATCAACCAGTCCGGCAGCAACGCCGTGATCAACAACGTCTTCATCAACACCAACGTCGTGCATGGCTACTACGGCCTGCGGCAGTACATCTCCTCGGACTCCAGCCTGCCCAACAGCTCGCGCAACAACGTCTATTACACCACCACCAACTTCGTTATTGACAATCCCGCGATATGGACCTGGAGCGACGACGTCTTCTGGTCCACCGCGGGCCTCAACAGCGGGCTGCCCTCGGGCGCCACGGCGGAAAACCCGGAGCTCACGGGCCTGTGCCCCGGTAATCTTACCTACCAGAGCGGCTCTCCCTGTCCGGGCATGGGCATGGCCTGCCTGACCTTCACGCAGCAGGCCCTGGGCGTGGGCGA
>JBEKSF010000067.1:0-30837 GCA_049517295.1 Verrucomicrobiota bacterium | reverse complement strand
ACCTCTCCTTCAACGCCTTGCGTTCATCGCGCCCGTCGCGGGAAACGTCCAGTCCCGCATCCCGAATAAATAAGATAACCTTATCCATCCGCGACTGCATTAGGACAACTGTTAAACTATTAACACTATTTTTTTCTTTTCCCTCATTTTATGAACGACAGGCCCCGTTCCCCTTTCCCTTTCCCCCCGTCCCCGCTCCAATTACAAATGACAAATTTTCAATTGCCAATTCCCAATCGATTCTCCCGCGCTGAGACGCCGAGTTCGCGGAGAAAAAAGGAAAAATGATGGCCTTCTCTGCGCCCTCTGCGCGAGCCTGCCTTTTTGGACTCGCTCAGACCCCAAGAATCCTCAAAAACCCCGGCAATTGCTGATAATTGCGATCCTTTGCCGCGACTGGCGCACGGCTCATTCGTAACAGTCGCTAACCCTCTTCAAGTCCTTTCACCCCTTGCTTGCCTTGGTGGCTCCGCGCGCGCAATCCCGCCTCTGGTTAAAGCAGTTGCAAAAGGCCGCCAATGCTGGTAGAGAGTGAACGGCGATACACACATTGAAGGTTGCTGAACAAATGGCTGCCGCTCAAAATCCCGCCGAGGGACGGGCCGCGGGGATTTTTCGCGCCCTGAAGCAAACGTGCTACAAGCAAACGGACCGGATGTTTGCGTGGCTGATCGCCTTCGAATGGCTGGCGGCGATGGCGGCGGCGTCGTTGATCTCGCCGGAAATCTGGCCCCTCGAAAGGCCCATGCGGTTGGTGTGGACGGCGGCGGCGCTGGGAGGCTTGATCTACCTGGTGCCGCTCTACCTGTCGTTGCGCGCGCCGGGACAGATGAAAACGCGCCACATCGTTGCCATTGGGCAGATGTTGACGCCGGCGCTGTTCATCCATTTGACCGGGGGCGGGTTTGAAACGCACTTTTTCATTTTTGGCGCGCTGGCCTCGCTGGCCTCGTATCGGGACGTTTGGGTGATGGTGTCGGCCACGGCGGTGGTGGCGGCCGACCACTTTGTCGGCGGCCTGGCCTGGGTGCAATCGGTTTTCGGGCCGGCCCCCCCGGCGCCCTGGACGTGGGTAGGGTTTACCGGGTGGGTGTTGTTTGAGGACACACTGCTGGCGTTATGGATCTGGGAGAGCCTGCGGCTGATGAACCACCTGGCATTGCATCAGGCCGAACAGCAGATACTGCATGAAACGATCGAAGAGGAAGTGGCCGACCACCTGGACGCGCTCCACGAGGAGAACGTCAAGTACAGGCAAATCCAGGCCTCGCTGCAAAAGAGCGAGGCCAAATTCCGGTCGTTGGGGGAATCCTCCCCCGACGGCATTTTTCTCGCCGATAGCGCCGGCCAGTGGGTTTACAGCAACACCCAATGGGCGAAAATGACCGGCCAGGGATGCAGCGAGAGCCTCGGGGCGGGATGGAACAACGCCATCCATCCGGAGGACAAGGACGCCGTGCTGGCGCATTGGGCGCGGGCGGTGAGCGAAAGGGGCGAGTTCTCGCAGGAATTTCGTTTGGTGACACCCGCCGGGGACGTCCGGTGGGTTTCCTGCCGCACGGCGCCCATTCAGTATGAGGCCAGCGAAGGCGGGGAAAGCGGCGGGTATGTCGGCACTCTCAAGGATGTCAGCCAATACAAGGCGGTCGAAGAAGAGTTGCGCCGGGCCAAGACCGACGCCGAGGCGGCGGTGCGGGCCAAGGGCGAGTTTCTGGCCAAGATGAGCCATGAAATCCGCACGCCGATGAACGGGGTCATCGGGATGACCAACCTCCTGATGGACACCGAGATGACGTCGCAGCAACAGGAGTACACCGAAACAATCCGGCGGAGCGCCGAATCGCTGCTGTTGCTGATAAACGACGTGCTGGACTTCTCCAAAGTGGAGGCGCGCAAACTGATATTCGAGACCATCGACTTCAACCTGCAGGAAACCATTGAAGGGTCGCTGGAGTTGCTGGCCGAAACGGCGCAGGCCAAGAACATCGAACTGGCCGGATTCGTATTGGCGGATGTGCCGACGCAATTGCGCGGGGACCCCGGGCGGCTGCGCCAGGTCTTTGTCAACTTGGTCAGCAACGCCGTCAAATTCACCGAATGCGGTGAGGTGGTGGTGTCGGTGGCCAACCTGGCGGAAACGGAGACACACGTGGACTTGCGATTTGAGGTGCGGGACACCGGCATCGGCATTCCGGTTGAGATTCAGCCGCGGTTGTTTCAGGTGTTCAGCCAGGCGGACAGTTCGACGACGCGCAAATATGGGGGCACGGGGCTGGGGTTGGCGATTTCCAAGCAGTTGATTGAAATGATGGGGGGACGGATTGGATTCACCAGCGTGCCGGGGCAAGGCTCGACATTCTGGTTCACCGCGCGGTTTGAGAAGCAGCCTGTGGCGGCCAAGGCGCCGAGCGAACAGACCAACCTCAACAACATGCACGTTCTGATCGTCGATGACAACGACACGAACCGCAAAATCCTGGAAGATCAACTGGCCGCTTGGGGCATCCGGGCCAGTTCGGCTGCCGGCGCCCAGGACGCACTGGACAGACTGCACGATTCTTCCAACGACCACTTCGACGTCGTGCTGCTGGACATGCACATGCCCGGCATGAACGGCATTGCGCTGGCGGAGGTGATCAGGGCCGACCCGCGCACCTCCCGCACGCGACTGATTATTTTGACCTCGCTGGGCAAGTTCATGGATGACGACCAACTGAAACGGATCGGCATCGACGCCTGCCTGGTCAAGCCGGTCAAGCAAGGCCGCTTGTTTGAATGTTTGACCGGGAGGCGGGCGGTCCCGCAGAAGTCGGCCGCGGCGCCCGCCGCCGCTACCGAGCCGGCGCCGCCGCACCTGAGGGTTCTTTTGGCCGAGGACAACGTGATCAATCAGAAGGTGGCGGTGGCGCAATTGCGCAAACTGGGCTATGCGCCGGACGTTGTCAACACTGGTTTGGAAGCCCTCGAAGCGGCCAAGCGGGCGCGCTACGACGTCATCCTGATGGATTGTCAAATGCCGCAAATGGACGGCTACGAGGCGTCGCGCCAAATCCGCGCGCATGAACAGGCCGAAGGGGGCGAGCCGGCTTACATCATTGCCATGACAGCCAACGCCATGCAGGGCGACCGGGAGAAATGCCTGGAGGCCTTGATGAACGACTATCTGGCCAAGCCGGTCAAGAACTCTGAATTGAAGGCGGCCCTGGGCCGCAGCCGAGCCGCGATGCCGGCGGAGGCGGCCGGGGGCGCAGCCGAGCCGGCGGCGCGCTTGGACACAAACCCCGAAGGCGCGGCGCTGGTCGATTTGGAGCGGCTGGAGGCGGCCGCCAACGAAGACCCTGTGATATTGCGCGAATTGGTGGACCTCTATTTCGCCCAGGCAAAGGACCTGATGAACGGATTGCGCGCCGCCATCAATTCCGGCTCGGCCAAGGACGTCGATCATTTTGCCCACAAACTGGTCGGCGCCAGCCTGGCCTGCGGCATGTCGGCGATGGTGCTGCCATTGCGCGAGCTGGAGATACGGGGCAAGGAAGGCCGCCTGGGGGACGCCGAGGCGTTGTTCGAACGCGCCAGCCGCCATCTTGAACTGACGCGCGACAGAGTCGGAACTTACGTCCGTCAATACCAAAGCCATTGAACTCACCCGACCCCAAACATCCAGACGACAAACCGCCGGTCGATTTTGAACAACTTCGATCGGCGTGCGACGGCAGCCTCGAATTGATGCGCGAACTGATAGACCTGTATTTTCACCAGGCGGACGAAATCATGGCCGGGTTGGACAAAGGGATCAAAGAGGGCGCCGTGCAGGACGTGGATCATTTGGCCCACAAGCTGGTCGGGGCCAGTTTGTCCTGCGGCATGTCGGCGATGGTGTCGACCCTGCGGCAACTGGAACGCGGCGCCAAGGAGGGCAAATTGGAGGGCGCCCAACAACTCTTCGAACAAACCGCCGTCCAGCTTGAGGTCGTTCGCCGGCACGCGCAGGACTATCTGCGGCAGTTTCCGGCCTGACTATCTATGGAGCCAATTGGATGAAGAAGATATTGATCATTGAAGACGATCTGATTATTCGCTCCATCTACCGGCGTAAATTTGAAATGTCCGGCTACAAGGTCGAGACGGCCGAGGAGGGCACCGCCGCGCTGGCTCTGCTGCCCAAGTTTCACCCCGATGTGATACAAGTCGATATCGGGCTTCCCGGCATGGACGGGGTCGAAGTGATCAAGCAAATCCGAAGCTGGCCTGAATTCCAGCAGACGCCGATCCTGGTTCTGTCCAGTTTCTATCGGCCGGACCTGGCCAAAGAGGCCTGGAAGGCCGGCGCCAGCAAGTGCGTGTCCAAAATGGATTGCACGCCCAATCTGGCCGTCGAATTCATTGAACAACTCCTCAGCGGCGAAAACACCGGGTTCATCCCCAAATTCGGCACCATCCCGCTGGCGAAGGGGACCCTGGACGCTCCCGGCGAGGCCGAGGCAAAAGGGCGCGCTTCCGGCCCATCCGACGAGGCAAAGCTGACTGTCCAGTTGGATTTGCCGCCCTCCAAAGCCACGGCTGCCACCCCTCCGCCGCCTCCCAAAGCGGAAGCTCCGCCGGCGTGGCAGGGGGATCCCTCCACGGCAGAGGAGCCGAAACTGAAAGTAACCCTGGATTTGCCGCCATCCAAAGGAACGGCTCCAACTCGTCCCACCTTTTCGTTGGAAAGGGAAGGCAAGGCGCCACCGCCCGCGGCCGTCCCACCGGCTCCGACGCCATCGGCCCCAGCGCAACCGGCCAAGCCCGCATTTTTTGGCAAAACCCAGCCGGCGCCGTTCAAACCCGCCGTGCGCGTCGGAATGGCCGGCGGTTCGCCCGCCCACGCGGCCGCGGCCAAGGGATCAACGCCACCCCTTGCAGCCGAGCAGGCGCCTTCGGGAGGCGAGCAAAGCGAATCAAGCCCGAATTTTCGGATTGAAATCCGGCAGGCATTCCTCAAGCGCGCCCCGCAAATCCAGGCCGAAGTGCGAGAGCGCATCAACGCGCTCATCAGGAGCAAAAGCCCCTCCGACCAGTTGAACCTCTTGCGCGATCTGGAAGCAACCGTCTCATCGCTCGCGAGCCTTTCCGGTATCACCGGGTTCAGCCGCATCTCTCACCTTTCGGGAGCGATGGACGCGCTGATCAAAGACCTGCACAAGAAACCCAGCCAAATGACCGCGTCGGTCCTGCGCACCATTGCCCATGCCTCCGATTGCCTGAATGTGTTGTTTGGCGACCTGTCGCTCATCCCCCAGGACATTCCGCAATCCATGCTCATCCTCACCGTCGATGACGAGCCGATCTCGCGGCGCACCATCTCCGTTGCCCTGAGCAAAGCCAATCTGCGATGTATCGGCATCGAAGACTCCCGGGTGGCGCTGACGCTGCTGCAGGAAAACCCGTTCGATTTGATTTTTCTGGACGCTGAAATGCCGGGATTGAACGGCTTCGAACTTTGCGCCGAATTGCGCAAGCTGCCCACCAACAAGAGCACGCCGGTCATCTTCGTCACCAGTCTGACCAAATTTGAAATCCGCGCCCAGTCCTCCCTATCCGGCGGCAATGACCTCATCGCCAAGCCATTTCTGATGATGGAGTTGGCCGTCAAGGCCCTGACCTATCTCCTGAAACCGTCGCGCAGCGTCGAGGCAAAGGCCTGCGGCCCGGAACCAGCCTCGTGACCAGAGATTACCAGTGGCGATAGTGATACCCGTGGTACCGCGGTCCCCACCAGTAACCCGCTCGCACGTACGGATAGAAATACGGGTAAGGATAGGCATAGGGCGCCGCGTACACCACCGTCTGCGGGTAGGAATAGACTGGCGCAGGCTGCTGCACCACCACCGGAGGCGGTTGCGGCGCCGTTGCGGCGGCGGACGGGTAAGTTGGCGAGGAGGCGTAACTGGCGTATCCAGCATAAGGCGGCACGGCGGCGGGCGCCACAGCCACAGCCGGCGCGGGCGTGTAATACACCGGCGCGGGGTACGAGTAATAAACTGGCGTGGCGGCACTGGCCACCGAGGCCCCGATGATCGTTCCCGCGGTCAACCCGCCCAAGACGCCAGCGGCCACCGCCCAGCCGTGCGCGCGCGCTTGCGGGACGCCAAAGGTGGTCATTGCCAGCGCGGTTGCGCCGATAAGGGTCGTTTTCACAAATGTCTTCATATAAAGCCGTTTCATTAACTGTTCAGTTTCTCCACTGCCTTGGACAGTGCCCAACCGTCCAACATTCAACCGGCAGGGGCCTGCCTCCTTGGCTTGCCACGTTTCTTCCCCGGTTCCTGCCACCAGCCAATACGGACGCCCGGTTCAAATCTTGCATGCCCGTGGGAAACCCGCACCTCGCCAGCGGTTTTGCGTTGTTTTACGCGGGTTTTGCGCCATCTTGTGGGGGTGACGATGTCGGACGTCAACGATACCAGCCTGGCTGAGAAACTCATTCTCAGGGCGCTGATTATTTCCCTGCTGATTCATGCTCTGGTCTTCTGTACCTGGCGGATGGGAAAGGCCCAAGGTTGGTTCCACAATATGGGTTTGCCGCGCTGGATGCAAATGGTGTCCAATGCCGTGGTTCCCATCGCCCCGAAACGCCTGGTGCCGGCGCCGCAACCGGCGACGCCCCTGATGTTTGTCGAGGTCGATCCCGCCCTGGCGTCGCCCAAACCGCCCGAGGCGCCCAAATTCTATGGCGCCAACAATACCCTGGCTGCCAACCCGCAAATCACCACGCCCTCCACTGTGCCCGACATTCGCGGCCGCCAGGATAAAGAGATGAAGACGACGGATAATGGCAAACCAAAGGCCCAGCCGTTGCAGCCGACACCTCCGCCGCAGCCAACCGCCGCGGCCAGCAAGGCCGTAAAGTCCGATACGCCCGGCGAACTGGCCCTAGCCCAACCCGCGAAGAAGACGCAGGAAAAAGACGGCAAAGCGGATACGGCCACGGACGCGCAACCGCAGCCGGCTTATCAGCGCCCTCGCACCATTGCCGAAGCAATGGCAAGAAATGGCACGCTGGGTGAAAAAATGCGTCAAAAGGGCGGCGTCGCCATGAACAATGTGGATTCCTCGCTCGATGTAAAAGGAACGTCGCTGGGCGCTTACGACGCCTTGTTCGTCGAAGCGGTCAAAGCGCGCTGGTATCAGTTGCTGGAAAATCGCACGCCCAACGCTCCCGGAAAAGTGATTCTGGAATTCAAGCTGCATCCCGACGGCCGCATCACCGACATGAAAATGGCGCAAAACGACGTGAGCGATCTCCTGGGCACGCTCTGCGAGCAAGCCGTCCTGGACCCGGCGCCGTACGCGCCCTGGCCCACCCAGATGCGCCTGGACATCCCGGCCGATTACCGGGAGCTGCGATTTACTTTTTTTTATGACGTGTACTGAAGTAGGCTAATCCGCTGGGAAAACATCGAAGATGGAAACTATCATTATTGGAGTGTTGCTCTCGGCGTCGGTCGTTGGATTGACCTTTATCATTGAACGCGGGCTGGCCTTGCGCGCCGCCAAAGTCATGCCCCCGGCCGTGCAAGGCGCGCTGGAAACCTGCCGCACGGCGGAAGACCTGCCGATGCTGCGGCGCATCTGCCAGCAACACCCCTCGCCCCTGGGTCGCCTGCTGCTCCTGGCCGACAAGAACCGCTCCTGGACCAAGGCCGACAACGCCAACGCCCTGGAAACCAGCGCCCGGCGCGAAATCTCCCGCCTGGAACGCGGCTTGGTCGTGCTTGAAATCGTGGTCGGCATCGCCCCTCTGCTCGGTCTGGTGGGGACCATTTACGGCTTGATCGAGCTTTTTGCCAGCATGGGATTAGCCGGCTTGGGCGACAATGGCATGATGGCCAGCGGCATCGCCGTGGCCCTCAGATCGACTTTGCTCGGTTTGATTACCGCCATTCCCTCGCTGGTGGCTTGGAGCTATTATACTAAGAAAGTCGAGTCCATGGCCGTGGAAATGGCCGCCCTGTGCGACAGCTTCTTGCACCAGCTTTATCATAGCGAGGATACCGCCGACGCGCCTGACGCCCCCGCGCATCGGAGCGCCTGATCCTTTATGCGATTCACCGCCTCCAAGCGCCGGCAGCCTCCGTCGGTCATTATCGTGTCGCTGATCGACGTGCTGACAGTGGTGCTGATCTTTCTGATTGTCACCAGCACCTTCAAGCAGCAACCGGCGGTGAAGCTGGTGCTGCCCGAAGCCAAACAGCCCAAAGCCGGCTCATCGGAAAACGCCCCCCTCATCGTCACCATCTCCAAGCAAGGCCTTCTTTATTTCAAAACCGACCCGGTCACGCTGGACCGGCTGCAGAGAGACCTGGTCGAAGCGGTGACAGCCAATCCCGAAGCGAAGCTGGCCATCCGCGCGGACACCGACGCGCCGTGGGGCCAGGTGGTCAAAGTCATGGAAGCGGCCACCGCGGCGCATATTAAAGTCGCCAACGCCTTCATTCGGCCCGCGGGCGCACAGTAATGACAAGATGAAACAGTGATCGGCGGTTTTGATTGAATATGAATAAATTCCCTTACGCAAAAGCGTGGGCCGTGCTCGCAGGAGCCGCCATGTCCATCGCCGCGCAGACGGCGGACGCACAACTCACAATCGGCGAACCGGCGCCTCAACTCCAAGTCGGCAAGTGGGTTCAAGGCGATCCGGTGCCGCGATTCGACACCAACCACGTCTATATCGTCGAATTTTGGGCGACCTGGTGCGGGCCTTGCATCGCGTCCATCCCCCATCTCAACGACCTGGCCCAGAAGTTCGAGAACAAAGGAGTTGTTGTCATTGGACAAAATGTCTGGGACCAGGATGACGCGGTTCCGGCGTTCGTGAAAAAGATGGGTGCCAAGATGACCTATCGCGTCGCGCTCGACGATAAGCGGCGGGACGCCGATGGTTTTATGGCAGTACACTGGTGGAAGCGGCACGTTGACCAGCACGGCATTCCCACCGCGGTTGTCATTAACAAGGCGGGACGCATCGCATGGATTGGGCATCCGATGGGATTGAACGAGAAACTGATTGAGGAGGTGCTGGCGGATAAGTTCGATATTGCGAAATTCGCCGCGGAATACGAGAAAGAGCAAGAATTGGATAAAAAATTGGGAGACGCGCAAAATAAACTATTCTCGGCCATGAACGAAAAGAAATGGACCGAGGCGGCTTCCGCGCTGGATGAGTTGTTGAAAGAGTTCCCCCGATTCCAAGCCTCCTTCGCTTCAACCCGTTTTAAGATTCTCCTGGGCCAGAAAAAGTTCGCCGAAGCCTGGGATTTTGCCGACACTTTTGCCAATACGCATCCCACCGACGCCCTTCGGCTGAACGTTCTTGCCTGGGACATTGTCGCGCCCAAGACAATGGAGCAGCGCAATCTTGATCTCGCGGAAAAACTGGCCGCGCAAGCCAATCAAGCCGCCCACGGCACGAATTCCGAAATTCTTGACACGCTGGCGCGCGCGCAATTTATGAGCGGCAAGAAAAAAGAAGCCATTGAGACCGAGCAAAAGGCTCTGGATACGGCGTCGGATGAGGGGAAGATGGGGGTCCAGAAATCTTTGACCAGTTATCAGCAAGATAAACTGCCGGAAGTTAATGAATAGGGCCGAGGTATCATTTGATACCGTCCCATTCTCACGTTGTTACGGATCGAAAGACAGCCAGCGGTTGAACGTCGCGCTCAATGGTGTGGGCTTTTTCGTAACGTGCCAGGCGCAAATCGTAATCGGCCTGCAAGCCTGTCCACATTTCCGCGCTCGTGCCAAAGTATCGCGCCAGACGCAAGGCCGTGTCGGCCGTGATGCCGCGCTTTTCCAAAACGATTTCATTGATCCGGCGCGGCGGCACGTTCAAGGCCCGCGCCAGCGCGTTTTGTGAAAGGCCGCGCGGCTTCATGAACTCTTCGCGGAGAATCTCGCCCGGATGGATCGGGGGCAACTTGTTCGTTTTCATAATATTCAATGGTAATCCACAATTTCCACGTCCAACGCATCTTCGCCTTGCCAGCGAAAGCAAATCCTCCACTGATCATTGACGCGGATGCTGTGCTGGCCTTCGCGGTCGTCTTTCAAGGCTTCCAAGTGGTTGCCGTAAGGCGAGCGCAGATCATTAAGACTCCGTGCCTGATGCAGCAGCAGCAATTTCCGTCGTGCCGCTCGTTGAATTTGCTGAGGCAACCGCCGTGCCGGTTCGTCATTGAACAGCCGCTCGGTTTCCTTGCAGGCAAAGCCGCGTATCATCTGTGGTCACTATAACGCTGCGCGTTATACATGTCAACCCGGCGCTGCCCGGCAACCAAATAGCCAACGCGGCCGAACGGCTAATTCTCACTCTTCGTAGCGTTTGGATCGGCTCCCCTCAAACTTCGCCCGCAAAACCCTGCTGCCGCAGCGCCTCGTAGAGGACCAGCGCCACGCAGTTGGATAAATTCAACGAACGCACGCCCGCGTGGAACAGCGGTATCCGCAACCACGCATCCGGGTACCGCGCCAGAATCTCTTTGGGCAATCCGGCTGTTTCCCGGCCAAATACCAACCAGTCGTTCGGGCCGTATCTCACCTCCGCGTAATGCCGCGCCCCGTGCGATT
The DNA here is from genome assembly GCA_049517295.1 of Verrucomicrobiota bacterium. Classification (GTDB taxonomy): domain Bacteria; phylum Verrucomicrobiota; class Verrucomicrobiia; order Limisphaerales; family Palsa-1400; genus JBEKSF01. The sequence goes on along the minus strand of JBEKSF010000067.1, from coordinate 20,229 downwards.
CGATCAGCCACAGGCGCGCATCAGCGGGCAACTGCCGCTGAAACGCCCCCCAATCCGGCCAGCGACGCCACCGCAAATGCTCCCAATAATCCAACCCCGCCCGCTTGAGCCGCCGGTCGTCAAGCTGGAACCCGAAGGGTTCGATCAAATGCAGCATCGCGCCCGCCCCCGCGCACAGCCGCGCGACGTTGCCCGTGTTCGGCGGAATCTCCGGCTCGACCAGGACGACGTTCATGTCAATAAAAAACCTTCCACAATACCAGCCCGTGCGCGGGCGCCGTCATCCCGGCGGCGCGCCGGTCCTTTTTGTCAAGTATGTTTCTAATCTCCCCCGGCGCGATCTTCCCCTGCCCCACCTGCGCCAGGGTCCCGGCGATGCCCCGGCACATCCGGTAAAGAAAACCGTCGCCCTCGATGACCACCGTCAACAGCGGCCCGCTGCGCTTGATCTCGCAGCGCCTCAGTGTGCGCACAGTCGAACTCATTTCGTAGCCGCGAGCGGCGGCCAGCGATTTGAAATCATGCCGGCCGACAAACAGTTTCGCCGCCGTCCGCATCGCGGCCAGATCCAGCGGGCGGGTGACATGCCAGGCCTGGTGGCGCAAGAGCGGATTCATCGCCCGGCCCATCCAGATAAAATAGCGGTATTGCTTGCCCTTTGCCTCGAACCGCGCGTCGAAATCCGCCCGGCACCGCGCCGCCGCCATGACCCGGATGTCGCGGGGCAAATGCGCGTTGATGGCCAGCGCGATTTTGGCCGAGAGCATCTTCACTTCCTTGTCCGGTATTTCCACGTCCGCGATCATTCCCAATGCGTGAACGCCCGTGTCCGTGCGGCTGGACCCGCGCAACCGGCCCGCGCCGGGAAAAATTTTCGCCATCGCCTCCTCCACCCGTTGCTGGACGCCCAGGCCGGTTTTCTGCGCCTGCCAGCCCGCGTAATTCGTGCCGTCGTACGCGATGGTCAGTTTCAGTTTCACTGGCCGAGGCTGTCCAAATAACTTTGCAGCAAAATCGCCGCCGCCGTCTGGTCCACGCGTTGCTTGCGCTTGTCCCGGCGCATTCCCGTTTCGATGAGCATCCGCCCGGCCTGGGCCGAGGTCAGCCGTTCGTCCCAGGTCCTGACCGGAACAGTCAATACTTGTTTCAGCGCCGTGACAAACTCCCGCGCCTTCTCCGCCGCCGGACCATAAGTCCCGTTCATATTGCGGGGCATGCCGACCACAACTTCGCCGGCCTGGCGTTCGGCTACGATCTCTTTCAGGCGTTCGAGCAATTGGGCGGCCGGCTCGGCCGCAATATATTGCAGCGGCAGGGCAATCGTCCCGGTTTCATCGCTGATCGCCACTCCCACCCGCTTTGTCCCGTGATCCAGTGCCAGGTACCTCATCGCTGATCCTTATTGCAGCGCGCGCAACACATGCCGCGCCGCCTTGACCGTTTTCTCGATGTCCCCGGCACTGTGCGCGGTGGAGATAAACCCCGCCTCGAATTGCGATGGCGCCAGATAAATCCCCGCCTCCAACATCCCGTGGAAATACCGGGCGAACCGCCTCCGGTCGCTCGTCATCGCGTCGGCCAGGTTATGGACCGGCTGCGACGTAAAATAGGCGCAGAACATCGAGCCAATGCGGTTGAATTGCACCGGAATCTTCGCCGCTTTGGCCGCTTCCTTCATCCCCATTTCCAGGGCCGCTCCGGCTTCCTCCAACTTGGCGTAGGCGCCGCCGGCGGACAATTCCTCCAGCGCCGCGATGCCCGCCGCCATCGCCAATGGATTGCCGCTAAGGGTGCCCGCCTGATACACCGGCCCCACCGGCGCCAGGCAGTCCATGATTTCCGCCCGCCCGCCAAAAGCGCCCACAGGCAATCCGCCGCCGATGATTTTCCCCAAACAAGTCAAATCGGGCCGGATGCCAAAGCGCTCCTGCGCCCCGCCCAACGCCAGCCGGAAGCCGGTCATCACCTCGTCGAAGATGAGCAGCGCCCCCTCCTTTGCGGTGATGTCACGCAGAAATTCCAGATAGCCCGGTTTGGGCAGATACAACCCGGCGTTGCCCGGCACCGGCTCGACGATGATGGCGGCGACGTGCCCGGGGTTGGCGGCAAACGCCGCCCGCACCGCCTCCGTTTCATTATACGGCACCACAATCGTGTGCTGCGTAAACGCCGCCGGAACTCCCGCGCTGTCCGGATTCCCAAAGGTCAGCGCGCCGGACCCGGCCTTGACCAGGAGCGAATCGGCATGCCCATGGTAACAGCCATCGAATTTGATGATCTTCTCGCGCCCCGTGAATCCGCGCGCCAGCCGGATGGCCGACATGCAGGCCTCCGTCCCGGAATTGCACATCCGCACCTTGCGCACGCTCGGCACCGCCTCGCACACCAGCCGCGCCATCCTCACTTCAAGCGGATTGGGAATGCCGAAGCTGGTCCCCTGCTCCGCCGCCGCCCGCACCGCATGGATGATCCGGGGATGCGCATGGCCCAGGATCGCCGGCCCCCATGTCCCCACGTAATCCACGTACTCATTCCCATCGACGTCAATCACGCGCGCGCCCCTGGCCTTATCGACAAAAAACGGCTGGCCGCCGACGGCCCGAAAAGCCCGCACCGGCGAATTGACGCCGCCCGGAATGTAGCGCAGCGCCTCGGCAAACAATGCTTCGGACTTGGATCTCATCACCGCCATGCTCACGCCTCCCGGTAACGCTGCGCGATCGGAAACCGCCGGCCCACCCCAAAGGCCTTCGTCGTCACCTTCAGGCCCGGGGCCGCCTGGCGCCGTTTGTATTCATTGGTGTCAATCAAATGAATCACCTGTTTGACGGTGGCCTCCTCGTGGCCCATCGCCACAATTTCCGCCAGGCAGCGGCCCCGCACCACGTACTCGTCCAGGATCGCGTCCAGCGCTTCGTAGGGCGGCAGGGTGTCCTGGTCCTTCTGGTTGGGGCGCAACTCCGCCGACGGGGCTTTGGTCAGGGACGCCGGCGGGATGATTTCGCGCTCGCGGTTGATCCACCGCGCCAGCCGGTACACCATCGTTTTCGGCACGTCGCTGATCACCGCCAGGCCCCCGCACATGTCGCCGTAGAGGGTGCAATAGCCCACCGCCAGCTCGCTCTTGTTCCCAGTTGTCAATAATAACGAATCGAATTTGTTCGACAGCGCCATCAAAATCACTCCCCGCAGGCGGGCCTGGACGTTCTCCTCCGTCGTGTCTTCCGCCCGTCCGCCGAAGGCCGGCGCCAACTGCCGCTTCACCGCCTCAAAACCCGGTTGGATCGCAATCACCTCGTAGGAAATGCCCAGGTTTCCGGCCACCGCCCGGGCGTCCTCCAGGCTGCCGGGGGAGGAAAACTCCGAGGGCAGCGAAACGCCCAGCACGTGCTCCGGCCCCAATGCCGCCGCCGCCAGGCAGGCCACCAGGGCCGAATCGATGCCCCCGCTCAATCCCAGCACCGCCGATCTGAAACCGCACTTATGAAAATAATCCCGCAACCCCAGCACCAGCGCGTCGTGGATGTTTTGCTCCTCCAGCGGGCGCACGGGAACAATTGGCTGGCTGCTCTCGGTATCGACAACTATAAAATCCTCCTCAAAGGCCTTCCCCTGCGCGATCAACTCCCCCGCCCGGTTGAAAACCAGGCTGCCGCCGTCGAAAACCAATTCGTCATTGCCGCCGACCAGGTTGCACATCGCCACGCATCGCCGCGATTTGCGCGCCAGGCTGGCCAGCATCTCGTAGCGCAACTTCTCCTTGCCCACGTTCCACGGCGAGGCCGACAGGTTGAAGATGTGCCCCGCTCCCGCGCGCAACAGATCGTTGACCGGGTTGGCGCGATAACGCCGGTGCGGCCAGAAATCCTCGTCGTTCCAAATGTCTTCGCAAATCGTCACCCCGCAAGACTCGCCGCCGATGGCCACGGGAGCATTTTCTTCCGCCGGCTCGAAATACCGGTCTTCGTCGAACACGTCGTAGGTGGGCAGGAGGGTTTTGGTCCGCCGGGCGGTGATCTTGCCGTTTTGCAGCACCGCCGCCGCGTTGGTCACGTCCCGGCCCGTCGTTTTGTCGTTTTGCCCCACGAATCCGGCCACCATCGCCGTGCGGCCGCTGGCAGCCGCCAGACGGTGCAGCAACTCCAAGTTCCGGGCCACGAAATCCTTTTTCAGCAGCAAATCCCGCGGCGGATATCCCGTCGTCGCCAACTCGGGAAACAGCACCACCTCCGCCCCTTCGGCCCGCGCCCGCCGCGCGCCGTCAAGTATCTTGGCCTCGTTCCCGGCCAAATCCCCCACCGTCGTGTTGATTTGCGCCAGCGCAATTTTCACCGGTTTGCCCCAAAAAAAGTTTCCCCCAGCGTCCCCCGCTCCGTCCGCACGAATATCCCCTCCGTCACGTGATGGCGGGCAAACCAGCCTTGGTTGACCTCCAGCACGTACTGGATGTTGTCGCTCGCGGCGACAACCGTATTGGTGTCCTGCGCCTTGAGGTCATGTATCTCGACAATCGCCCCTTGCGGGTCGATGTAGGCGCACGACAGCGGGAGCGAACAGTTTTTCATCCAAAACTCCGCCTGCACCGGACGCGTAAAAACAAAAATCATCCCCGCCATCTCGTCCAGATTGGTGCGAAACATCATGCCCGTCCGCACCTGCTCGGAGTTCAGCGCCATTTCCGCTTTCACCTCCTCGGCCCCGATCCAAAGCCGGATCGTCGCCAGCTTGGGCTGCGCCTGCGTCGGTTCGTGATTGACGTCGCCAGCCGCCGGCGCGGAAGGCGGCGCATTCTGTTTGCAGCCGGCCAGCGGGAGGGCTGCCAGAGACACGATGAGCCAGATCCATTTCATGGCGCAAGAATGCGCCCGCAAGGCCGCGCTTTCAATCAAACTATTGCCACCCCGCAAAAATGTGCCATTCTTCTCCCGCCATGAAATACGGCTGCGAGCCGCCCGATCCCATTAGGTTCTTCGTGACAATAATCCCAGCCCTCCTTGCCCTGGCGGCGTTTGCAGGGAGCGCCAACGCGGACGATCTGGCCACCATGGATGTCACGACCCTGCGCGCCTTGGACTCCACCCTTACCGGCGGCGGCATCCTGGTGGCACAAGCGGAAGCCCTCGACTCGACCAACTTGCCCGCCTTTGAGATCAACCCGGCCGCTGTGGGTGAACCTGAGAGCTTCTTTGCCTGGATCTCGACCAACGGCGCCTACACCAATTATCCCAATGCCGCCGGAACCGAATCCGGCCACGCCGAGACAGTCGGCCTCAACATCTTTGGCGCCTCTGAGGGTGTCGCCCCCGGCATTGAGCACCTGGACAACTACGAAGCCGACTACTTCTATCAGTACATAATTGTTACAAACCTCCCCATCCCCGACAGCGTTGTCAATCAGAGTTTTGCGTTCTTCGAGGACCCTACGAACGAACCGCCCATCGATTCGGCCTATGACAATTACATCGCCACCAACGGCAACATCTTATCCTCGGCGGTCAACGGATTGAACGATGGCGTCGGCCCTCCCGGCACCGCCTATAACTGCATCGGCGTCGGCGCGTATGGCGTCAATGCCGTCGTCACCACCGGCCCGACCCCCGACAATGGCCGGTCCAAGCCCGACATTGTTGCCCCCGGCTTCGAAACCAGTTTTACCATTCCCTATGTCACCGGGGCCGCGGCGGTGCTCTTGCAGGCGGCGGCGCGCGGCGACGGTGGTTCCGCCACGACCAACGCGGCTGACCGGCGGACCGTCAAGGCCCTGCTTCTCAACGGCGCCCTCAAGCCGTTTGATTGGTCCCACGCCGCCAACGCGCCTCTGGACACGCGTTACGGCGCGGGCGTGCTCAACCTCTTCCGCTCCTACCAGCAACTGGCCGGCGGCCGGCAAACTTGCACCGCCTCAAATTCCGTGGCTTCCGGCGCGGCGCACCCGCCGGTTTCCGGCCTGGGAACCATCGCCTCGCCCTTGGGCTGGGATTTTGAAACCATCACCACCCCGCCGCAGCAAGACGCCATCTATCATTACCTCTTCAACCCCGCCACCAACTCGACCTTCACCGCCACCCTCGTTTGGGAACGCCAGGCCGGGTTGACGAACATCAACCAGCTCGCGCTCTTTTTATATGACGCCTCCAGCGGCGCGCTGCTGGCTTCCAGTGTCAGCCCCGTGGACAACGTGCAGCACCTCTACATCCCGCTGTTGCAACCCGGCGCCTATGACCTTGAAGTCGTCAAATACGGCGGAGTTTCCCAATCCCTCACGCCTTCGGAAATGTGCGCTCTGGCCTTCGAGTTCTACCCTGTGGCGCCGCCGCTCCTCACCGTCTCCATCTCCGCGACGAGCACCGTCCTCACCTGGCCCGCCTCCCCGACCGTCTTCACCCTCCAGCAAACCCCCAACCTCTCCCCGCCGGTTTCCTGGACCGACGCCACCGTGCAGCAGTGGCTGACGAATAATTCCGTCTGGGTCAACGTCGATGCTTCGAGTGGAACGTCCTTTTACCGCCTGACACTATGAGATACCGCTTAAAGTTTGCCAGCCGCCTCCGTTCCGTGTTATATTCCCCTCAATGAAAAGGACTTGGTTCCCGGTCATCGTCTGCCTGGCTCTTCTGTTGGCGGGCGCCCCCGCACGCGCCAAGGATACCCTCAACTGGCGCGTCAAACAAAACCAGGTCGATGCCGAAATCGAACGCTCCGGCCTCATCCCTTTGTTGAAAAAAGTCGCCCTCGCCACCGGCTGGAAAGTCTATGTCGAACCCGACGCCGGAACCACCGTTTCCGTCAAGTTCAAGAATCTTTCCCAGGACGAGGCCCTGGCCCGGATGCTGGGCAAACTCAACTACGCCAAGGACCAATCCAACGGCATTACCCGCCTCCGCGTTTATTGCACCCTCCCGTCAGCGGCCACCCAAATCGTGCCCCCGGAAAAGAAGGATTACCGCATCGCCAACGAAGATCTCGTCAAACTCAAACACGGCGCCGGCACCAACGCCATTGACAAACTGGCCAAATCCCTGGGCGCAAAAATCACCGGGCGCGACGACCGCATCGGCCTCTACCGCCTCCAATTTGCCGATGCCGACAGCGCGGCCGCCGGCCTGCAATCGCTGGCCTCCGACCCCTCCGTCGCCTCCGCCGACTCAAATTATCTGGTGGACCGCCCCACTCCCGCCCAGATCACCCAGGTGCCCAACCCGGCCGGACCGTTGTTCAACATCAACCCCCAGCCCGATGCCAACGGCCCCATCGTCGGCCTTGTGGATACTTCCGTTGATCCCCCCGACCAATTCAAGGCCTACATGCTCAATCCCATCAACGTCACCGGCCAGACCGACACGCCTACCGACACTCCCAGCCACGGCACCGGCATGTTGGAGACCATGCTTCAAGCCATGGCCGGCGACCCGAGCAAAATCCTGCCCGTCGATGTTTACGGCAGCGGCGACAGCACCGATAGCTACATTTTCACCGAAGGCATCCTTGCCGCCATCAACGCCGGCGCCAACCCCATCAACATCAGCTCCGGCGGCACCGGTGACAGCACCATCCTCGGCAGCTTGATTCAGGAAGCCAGTCAGAAAGGCATCGTCTTTGTCGCTGCCGCCGGCAACACTCCAGGCGAGGGCGACGTTTACCCCGCCGCCTACCCGGGCGTTATCAGCGTCACCGCCTCCACCCAGACGCTGACCGGCCCCATCACCTCCGGTTCCGCCAATGTTGGGGGTGGCCAGCCCCAGCTTGCATCCTATGCCAACGATTTCCCCGGCACCGCTGTCATCGCCCCCGGCACCAGCATGGTCCAGTGGAACGGCCAGACCTGGGTTATTGAGGGAACCTCGCCTGCCACCGCCGGCACCACCGGCACCATCGCCGACCTTGTCAATCAAGATCATCTCACCCTCAGCCAGGCCGTCGCCCAGGTCATGAAGGCAAGCCCCGCCCCTTCCAAATAGCCCCTTGACCGCCCCGGAATTCCTCCTTGCGGCCCCCGCCTCGCGGATTAAGTTATTGCCGTGTCCTTGACCGATCGACATTTCTTTCTGCTCGCCGTAATCATGTATGGCCTGAGCACCGTCTATTCCCTGTTCCTCTGGCGCAAAGGCTTCCGCCAGCACGATTACGTCAATTATTTCCTTCTCCTCATCGGCTTTGCCCTCCACTTCAAAGCCATGCTCATGCGCGGCCTCACCTTCGACCGCTGCCCCGTCAACAACCTCTACGAAGCCATCATCTTCGTCGATTGGACCATCGTCACCGCCTATCTCGTCCTCGGTCTCTTTCCCCGCTTGCGTTATCTGGGCGCTTTTGCCGCTCCCATTATCTTTGCCATCGGCGTCTTTGGCCTCATGCCCTCGCTCGACACCCCCCACGCCGCCAAACCCCAGTTTGACAACGGCCTGGTCAGCCTCCACGCCGCCCTGACCCTCCTTTCCTACGGCGCCTTCGGTTTGAGCTCGGTCGCCGCAGCCATGTTCCTGACTCAGGAGCACGACCTCAAATTTCACAAGCTCCGCGCCGTTTTCTCCTTGATGCCGCCCATCGACCGCCTGGAAAAAATCGCCAGCCGTCTGTTGTTGGCTGGGTTCGTTTTGCTGACCGCGGGGCTGGCCCTCATCCCGTTTCTGCTTAAAGAACGGCCCGAACTGCGCACCGCATCCGACCCCAAGGTCGTTTGGTCCGCCCTGGTCTGGTGCCTCTACCTCGCCCTGCTTGTCCTGCATGGCCGCTTCGCCCAGACCGGCCGCCGCTTTGCCTGGGGCGCGGTCGGCGCCTTCGCCTTTGTATTGTTGACATTTTGGGGCGTCAACCTCCTATCTCCATCCCATAGGTTTTGACATGCCCCTCATCGTCATCGGCCTGAGCCACCATTGCGCGCCACTCAACGTCCGCGAACGCTTCGCCTTTGCCGACACCGTGCTGCCGGAGGCCCTGGCGAAACTGCGCGCCAGCGGCGCCGCCCGCGAGGCTGTCATTCTCTCCACTTGCAACCGCGTCGAGATTTACGCCGCCACCGATTTGCCCGAACCCCAGGCCGTCGCCCGGTTGCGCCAGTTCCTCGCCGATCATCACCAGTGCCCGCCGCCGGCCGAGGGCGAGATTTTCTCCCGCGCCGGCCGCGATACGCTCGAGCATCTGTTCAAGGTCGCCGGCGGCCTGGATTCGATGGTGCTGGGCGAGACGGAGATTCTCGGTCAATTAAAAAAAGCCTACGAAACCGCTCTCCGGCGCAATCACACCGGTCCCGAGTTGAACAGGGCCTTCCAAAAGGCCTTCAACGTCGCCAAACAAATCCGCACCGAAACCAACATCCAGCGCGGCAGCGTCTCCGTTGGCTCCGTCGCCGTTGAACTGGCGCAAAAGATTTTCAGCTCGCTCACCGAGCACCCCGTCATGGTCGTCGGCGCCGGCGAGACCAGCGAGAAGACCGCCCGCGCCCTTTTCAGCCGCGGCGCCCGCACCATCCTCGTCTCCAATCGCTCCCACGAGCGCGCGGTCCAACTTGCCCGCGAATTGGAGGGCCGCGCCGTCCGCTTCGACGATTGGGCCGCGGAATTCCCGCTCATCGACATTCTCATCAGCAGCACGGCCGCGCCCCATTTCATCCTGGACCGCCCCCGCCTGGAACCGCTGATGAAACTGCGCAAGAACCGGCCCCTGCTTTTGATTGACATCGCCGTGCCGCGCGACATCGATCCCGCCGTCAATTTTCTGGAAAACGTTTATCTCTACAATATCGACGATTTGCAGGCCATGGCCGACGATTACCTCCAATTGCGCAAAATCGAAATCGCCCGTTGCGAATCCATTATCCGGCAAAAAGCCGCCTCCCTTCTTTTGCCCTCGCCCGCCGCGCCCGCCCCCCTCAACGCTCCCCTGCCCCAATGTGACAAGGCCGGCGCATGAACGACAAACCGATCCTTATCGCCACTCGCGGCAGTGACCTGGCCCTCGCCCAGGCCAACCTGGTACTGACCCACTGCCGCGCCAAATTCCCCAAACTCTCCTTCGCCCTCAAAATCATCAAGACCAGCGGCGACAAACTTCAATCCGCCTCCATGGCCCGCCTCGACCCCGCCCTGCCCAAGGGCCTGTTCACCAAAGAACTGGAGTCCGCGCTGCTCAATGGCCGTGCCGACCTCGCCGTCCACAGCCTCAAGGACCTGCCCACCGATCTTCCGGACGGCTTAAAGCTCGGCGCCGTCGCTGGCAAGCGCGCCGATCCGCGCGATATTCTTATTTACAAAGAGCCGCTTCCACCTCGACTCAAGCTGGCGGACTTTCCCCCCGGCCTCGTGGTCGCCACAAGCAGCACCCGGCGCAAGGCCCAATTGCTGGCCTTGCGACCCGATTTCAATGTCGTTGAAATCCGCGGCAACGTGGCCACACGCCTGCGCAAACTGGCGGAGCAGTCGGCTATCGGCGCCACCCTCCTGGCGGCGGCTGGGTTGGGACGCCTGCATTTTCGCATATCCAAGGCGGGCCGTTTGACCGGCGACGACCTGCCCCCCGGCCTGCTGGCCATCACCCTCGAAACCGACCAGATGCTCCCCTGCGTCGGCCAGGGGGCGATTGGCCTGGAGATTCGAGCCGATGACGCCCGCGCCGCCGCCCTCTGCCGCGAATTGAACGACGAAGCCGCCTTTCAATGTGTCACGGCCGAGCGCGCCTTCCTTCGCGCCTTGGGCGGCGGCTGCCAAACCCCCGTCGGCGCCTGCGCCACCCTTGAGGGAGCGGAAATTCGCCTGCGCGCTGTTTCCTTCCTCGGCGGAACGGCCCGCCGCGCCGAATCCCGCGCCCCAGCCCGCGACGCCGAGGCGCTGGGCCGTCGCGTGGCCGCCCAATTGAAATAGCCTATAAAAATCATGCCGTATTGTAATTGTTCATTTCCGCCCTTTGCATAACCTTTGCTGAGTATGAAAAAGTTCGCTATCGGTTGCGGAGTCTTTGCCATCCTGGCCATCATCGTGCTTGCGATCGTGGCCGTCGCCGGCGGAAGCTATAACCGCCTCGTCCGCCTCGGCCAGCAGGTCGATAGCTCCTGGGCGCAGGTCCAAAACGACTACCAGCGCCGCGCCGACCTCATCCCCAACCTCGTCGCCACTGTCTCCGGCGCCGCCAATTTTGAAAAATCCACCCTCACCGACATCACCGACGCCCGTGCCTCTGTCGGCAGAGTCACCCTCAATTCCAAATCCGCCCCGGACGACCCCGCCAAGCTCGCCCAATTCGACCAGGCCCAAAACCAACTCTCCTCCGCCCTCTCCCGCCTGCTGGTCGTCGTCGAGCGGTATCCCGACCTCAAATCGAGCGCTAATTTCCTGGCCTTGCAGGCCCAACTCGAAGGGACCGAAAACCGCATCACCGTCTCCCGCCGCGATTTCAACGACGCGGTGCAACAGTACGACACCGCCATCAAGTCCTTCCCGGCCGTCTTTTACGCCGCCGCGCTGGGCTTTCACGAGAAACCTTACTTCACGGCCGCGCCCGGCGCTGAAACCGCGCCCAAAGTGCAATTCAATTTCAACAATCCCGCACCCGCGCCGGCCAAACCGTGACCCATGAAATACGCGGCCTTCATCCTTTGCTGGCTCTGGTCCCTGGCCGCCTTGGGCGCCGAAGTGATCCCTCCGCCTCCCCCCCACTACTTCAACGACTATGCCGGCGTCGTTGCCGCCGCAACCGCCGCGCAACTTAATTCCCAACTGGAGAAATTCGAGCAGACGACCGGAAACCAGGTGCTGGTCGCGGTTTTTCCGAAAATGCAATCCGATTCCTCCATCGACGATTATACCGTTCGAGTCGCCCGCGCCTGGCAGGCCGGTCAAAAAGCCAAAAACAACGGCGTCATCCTCTTTGTCTTTATTCAAGACCGCCAGATGTTTATTCAGGTCGGATACGGCCTGGAAGGAGCGCTGCCGGACGCCCTTTGCAAACAAATCACCGAATTCGAAATAAAGCCGCGTTTCAAAGCCGGTGATTACGACGGCGGACTGACTGCCGGAGTCAATGCAATCTTGGCGGCGACGCAGCACGAATACAAAGGGACGGGGACAACCGTCAACCAGCGCAAAATCTTCCGCTCGCAGAATTACATCTCGCTGATCATCCCGATTCTTATTATTGTTGTCATTCTATTCCAATTGTTGACTGGATCGTCTCGCCGGCGTGGCTGGATGTTCTCCAGTGGCGGATGGGGCGGATCTTACGGCGGCGGCTGGGGCGGCTCCTCCTCCGGCGGCGGGGGCTTCTCCTCCGGCGGCGGTTTTTCGGGCGGAGGCGGTAGTTTTGGCGGAGGCGGCGCCGGCTCGAGTTGGTGATATGAAAGCGCGCGAGTTTCTAAATCAATTGCAGCACGACGCCATTGTCAAAGCCATTGGCGAGGCTGAAAAGCACACCGGCGGCGAAATCCGCGTTTTCATCAGCCGCAAGGAGCCTGCCGACCCCGTGGCTGCCGCGCAAAAAACCTTCGAGCACCTGGGCATGAACAAAACCAAAGAGCAAAACGGCGTCCTCATCTTTGTCGCTCCGCGCGTTCGCCAATTCGCCATTATTGGCGACACCGCCGTCCATGCCCGTTGCGGCGACGAATTCTGGAAGGAAGTCGCCCAGGAGATTTCCATCCACTTTCGCAAAGGCGACTTCACCGACGGCATCCTTCACGGCGTTCGCCGCGCCGGAAAGCTCCTGGCCGAACACTTCCCCCGCCACCCCGGCGACAAAAACCGCCTCCCCGACGATATCGCCCACGATTAGGCCGGCTGCCAGTGTCAACAGGCCACGGAGCCTGCAAGCGCGTCCGTCCTCTCCTGTAGGCCGCGTGCCGTCGCGCGGCGTTTGGCGGTCTGAAATATCCGGGCTGGGTGTTGACTTGTTGCCACAAAGATAATACTTTCCTTGCATGGAAACGGTCACCTTGAAAATGGATCGAAAACACATCGCGCTCTTGAAGGAACAGGCCAGGGCCCTCGGTCGTTCTCAAGCGGCGATTGTCCGCGATCTGATTGAACGGCATCTTGCCCCCAAAAATCGCCCCTCCCTTTACGAGCGCGCCAAAGACCTTTGCGGCAGCGTGCGCGGGCCGAAAGATTTGTCCACCAGGCCTTTGACCGGCTATGGCCGCGACTAAAATACTTCTCGATTCAGGGCCGCTTGTCGGATTCATCAGCCAGACGGACCAGCACCATCGCTGGGTGATGGGAGTTTGGAACAGTCTTTACGAATCGTTATGGACCTGCGAGCCGGTTTTGTCGGAAGCGGTTTTTCTTTTGCACTCGGTCGAACTTTCAATTGATCCCTTGCTGGAATTATTTGACCGCCGCCTTGTGCAAATTGATTTTGAACTTTCGTCCCATCAGCCTGACGTTTGGCGGCTGTTGCGCAAATACGCCGACCAACCGATGAGTCTTGCCGATGCATGTCTTGTTCGCATGGCGGAATTGAATGACCATTGCCAGGTCTTCACCACCGACAAGCATTTCTTGGTTTATCGGCGCAAAGGCAGAAGCGTGATTCCCTTGCTCGCGCCGTTTTAGTTTGATGTAGCCTGTGCGTCCGAAGTATTTGGGATTGGCCGATGAAATTCAATGTCGTTGGAGCCACGCAGTCGCCACCGCGCCGCGGCACTGGTCAGTTCTGGAAACGCCGGATTCCGTTTTTGATTATTCTTGCGGGGCTTGGAATCGCCGCCTGGCAACTGCGCGACCGCAATTCATCACCGATTGCCGCCCGAGGCGGTGAGCCGTTTCAGAATTTCGCTGCGATTGAAACCCCGATTTTCGTGCAAAACGATGATCGATGGAAGAACGAGATAATCGGTGGGACCGGCGAAAGATTGGGCGATGTCGGATGCGCCGTTTGCAGTCTGGCCATGGCCCTCGACCATTTCGGCCTCCACTATACGCCCAAAGAACTGAACGACCGTCTAAAGTCGAGTCGCGCCTATACCTGGCGCGGCTGGGTGAAGTGGCAGGCCGTTTCGACGATTACCGACAACAAGATCAAGGTGGAAGCCGTTGCTAAACCGTCCCACGCGGATATCGACACCGCGTTAAGAAGCGGATATCCGGTAGTCGCCAAGCTCTTTATAAACGGAACGATCCCGCATTGGGTTTTGATTGTCGGCAAAAAGGGAACCGAATATCTAATGCGTGATCCGCTGGGGGACGGGCGTGCCTTGGAGCCGGTGTCGAAATATGACAGCGACATTTTCGGTGTTCGGATCGTTAAACCCGCAAGCCCGTTTTGATTTTGAACCCTCGTTCCCCCCACAACTGTGTCAACCTGTGTGCATCTGTGGCCGAAATAAACCTTCAAAAAAACCACGTCAACCCTCTACTGTCCCCCAAAACCTTCCTCCCAAACTTTGTCCCACCTGAGTCAAAGTTTCGTAACACCCAAATCCCATGAACTTTGAATCAATCACCGAACCCCTCCTCCAGCCCGGCGGCCAAGTCCCGACCCGGACCCAACGGCCGCTTGCTATCTTGATGCCAGGCAGCCTCTATGGCATCATCCCCGTGAGACGGTGAAAAATGGGTGCGCCAACAACCACTTCTGCCTTGTCGGCGGAGCCTTAAGAAAAGCGTACTCCCATCATTATATGTGTGTATTTGTTCGAGCTTGGGGGCCGAGAGTGGCGCTGGTAGCGGCTCTGGCTGGCGGCTTCGGCGTGCTTCGCGGCAACGCGGCCACCTACTACGTCGCCACCAATGGGGCGAATGCCAATCCGGGCACAAATCTGGCCGCGCCCTTTCTAACAATCCAACAGGCCTCCGCGAAAATGGCCGCCGGCGACACCTGTTTCATCCGCGCCGGCGTTTATCACGAGACGCTCACACCCTCCAATTCCGGCGCCATCAACGCGCCGATTACCTACGCGGCGTACTCGAACGACGTCGTCACGCTCGACGGCGCGGACGTCGTGACGGGCTGGACGCTTTTGTCAAACGGCATTTACCAGGCCTCCGTCAACTGGGACCTTGGCCAGGGCTTCAACCAAGTGTTTGTTGACGGAGTGATGACCCATCAGGCGCAATACCCGAATTATGGCGCCGGCGACGTCCTGCATCCCGCCACTGTTGCCATCGCGGTTAGCGTCACCAACACCAATGTCCTCACCAGCACGGCCTGGAGCGGCAAACCGGATAATTACTGGGCGGGAGCGTGGTTCGTCGGCGGCGTCGGCTATTCATGGGCCTGGCAGAGCGGGCGCGTCCTCAGTTCCACCGGCTCCGCCATCACGCTGGATCCCGCCACCGAAACATCCGCCTGGTGGTTCACCAACAGCGGCGCCGGCTTTCTTTGGGGCCTGTTCAACTTGCTGGACAGCAGCAACGAGTGGCATTTGCAAACCAACTCCGGCGGCAACACCCTTTACCTGGAGATTGGCGGCGGCGCCAGTCCTTCCACGCACATCGTTGAAATGAAGCACAGAAACTGGTGCGTGGACCTCAACGGCCGCAATTACGTCATCGTCAGCGGACTGAACCTGTGGGCCGGCGCCGTCAGGCTCAACGGCAACGGCGGCGCTCTGGTCAACTGCCAGGGCCAATTCCTCAGCCACTTCATGATTATCACCCAGGGTTACTATGAAAACGGCGGCGTCGAACAAGGCGGCGGGGTTGTGATCGAAGGCAACAACAATGTCGTGCGCGGCTGCACGCTGGCCAACACCGCCGGCTCTGGCATCTACAGCGTCGGGAATAGCAATCTCATCACCCGAAATCTCATTTACAACACCGACTACTCCGGCGGCTACGGATGCTGCGTCGTCCTGCACGGCACGGGCGATATCGTTACATTCAACACCATGCACTCTTCCGGGCGCGACGTTCTTCGCCCCGAGGGCGCCGGCTCCGACATCCGCTTCAACGATCTCTCCCAGCCCGGGCTCCTGTGCAAAGACCTCGGCCCGATTTACGTTTGGGGAGTCAACGCCCAAGCCCCCGGCGGCTCCGCCACCCGCATTGCCTATAATTGGATTCACGACAATAACTATCCCGTCCCTTCTCCTTTGATCTACCTCGATAACTACGACGCGAACTTTGTGCTGGACCACAACGTTTGCTGGAACACCGGCGGCGACACCGGCGTCCGCATCAACGGCCCGGCCCGCGGACACCTCATTTACAACAACACCCTTTTCAACTGCGCCAACGTCGGCGCTGACACCTACGATTCCTGGCCCGCCAGCAACCCCAATCCCGCCTTCTGGACCAACGACGTCAATCAGTACTCCGCATCAAACAACCTCTATCTCGGTGCCTCGCCGCAAGCCCAGCTCGTGAATTGGACCAACCACGATTTCGGCCTCAAAAGCAATGCCCCGGCCATCGACTCCGGGGTCGTCATCCCGGGCTTTACCGATGGTTTCGTTGGCAGCGCGCCGGACCGTGGCGCTTACGAGTATGGCGCCCTGGCATGGACAGCCGGAGTGGGAACACAGCCAAGCCTGGCCATTGGCGCAGCCGCTCCCGGCGCGGTGGTTTTGACAGGCTCCCCCGACGCCCCCTATTACCGCCTGATGACCGCTCAGAATCCGGGCTCTGACGCCGCCTGGTCTCCGGCGACTAATATAGTGTTGACATCGACTTTCCCGTGGTCGGTCACCCTGCCGATCGACACCAACACCACCCGATTGTACCGCCTCCAATCCCCGTAACCCACCCACGAGGGGTCAAACCATACTATTGCACAATCGCGCCCAAACGAATCCGTTCAGCCCGCGCCGTGAAAAATGAAACGCGCCAAACGCCTACTTCCCGGCGGCATCCGGCAGGTTTACCCCGATTTTCTTCAGGAACGGCTCGACGGATTGCGGCCGGCCGAGAAATTTCTCGATCGACACTTCAATGTCGCGTGAATCACCCACTTGGTAGATTGCCGTGCGCAACCGCCGCCCGGCCTCCACGTCAAAAAACCCGTCGGGCGCTTTCTCGAAGACCGTCGCCATATCCGCGGCGATGGCGTCCGCCCAAGCGTAGCCGTAATAGCCGGCGTCGTAGCCGATGAAATGGCCGAAATAGGCGACCCACGCCGTGTCGGGCGGTTCGGCGAAAAATGTGTCGGCCATGATTTGATCCGTGAGCGGGGCCGCCTCCCGGACGTTGTCGGCGTGGATTTGCGTGTGGAGGGCCATGTCCGACAGCCCAAATGCAAGTTGGCGGCGATAGTAAGTGCCCTCGATGGCCAGTTTGGAGGCCTTGAGCTGGCCGAGAATCTCGTCGGGTATCTTCTTGGACGGATCCCGGTAATCGGCCGCAAAGCTGTCCAGAACCCTCTTGTCCCAAGGCCAATTCTCCAGCATTTGCGAGGGCGCCTCGACGAAATCGCCGGGCACGCTCGTGCCGGAGAACCGGCTGAATTTGGCGCGGGTCAGGATCGCGTGCATCGCGTGGCCGAACTCGTGGAACAACGTCACGACGTCCTCGTGTTCCAGGAGCGAGGGCCGGTCGGCCTGCGGAGAGGGGAAATTGCAGATCAACGCCACCACCGGCCGTTGATACTGTCCGTTGTCAAGCAATTTTCCGTCGATCAGGCCGAATTCGGCAAAGTGATTGTATTTCCCTTCGCGCGGAAACATATCCAGGTAGAAGAGGCCCATCGGCTCCCCGCTGGCGGCATCGGACACGGTGTAAAGCTGCAGATCATCCACCCATTTATAGGGCGGGGCGACAGGTTGGAATTTCAGCCCGAAAATCCGCTGGTAGATGGAAAACATCCCCTCCAGACACCGTTGGTAAGGGAAATAGACTTTGAGCGCCTCCTCATCGACCGTGTATTTTTCCTTCTTGAGCTGGTTGGCATAGTAGCGCCAGTCCCAGAGATGGATTTGCGCGTTGGTGTCGCCAGTTTCCTTGATTTTGAGGGCGCGAAACTCAGCGATCTCCGCGTCGAACTTCGGCTGCAGCCCCGTTTTCAATCGCTCCAAAAAGTCCGACGCCCGCGCGCCGGTTTTGGCCATTTTGATTTCGATGACGTAATCGGCCCAATTCTTGTAGCCCAGTTTTTGGGCGATCTCGTCGCGCACAACGAGAATCCGCTGGAGCAGCGGCACGTTGTCCGCCTTGGCCAGGTCGCCGCGGGCAGTTTCCATTTTCAAGCGGGTTTGCTCGTTCTTCGCGTTTTCCTCCACCGTCAGGTAATGCCACGTGATATTGGCCATGACGGTGTACGTGCCGTCGTTATTCTTGACGCCTTTTTGCTCCAGGAAATCCTCGGGCACGCCCTCCAATTCGGCTTTGGTGAAAACTAGGCGCTGCTCGGCCTTGGTCACGTTGCTTTCAAAATCGGTGGACAGAGCCGAGAGCTTCTTGCGGAGAGCCTCAACCTCGTCTTGCTGCGCCTTGGGCAGATCCAGCCCGGCGCGCCGGTAATCGCGCAGGGTGTCCTTGAGCAGTTTGGCGTCCTCGCCCGTCAGGTCGGGATGAGTGTCGGCGTAAGCCTTGACCGCGTGGTAAACGTCCTGCCGGTAATCCACACCGACCGCCCACGCCTCGAGGATTTTGATCTGGTCGGTCGCGGCATCGCGCAGGGCGGCGTCCTGGCTGGTTTCCTTGATGACGGCGAGGCGGTTCTGCGTGGTGGCGATAATGTAACTGGCATCGTCCAGCGCCCTGACGGTGTTGGCAAAGGTCACTTGGGCAGGTCTCAAGCGGCCAATGTCGTCGAGAACCGCGTTGGCCTTGGCAATGGTCGTCTTGACAGAAGTTGCGACATCATTTGTCGTCGTTTCAAAAGTGGGAACCGTGACGATGGAGTGGTATTGGTTGGCCCTGGCCTGGAATTGGCGCAAGGCTTCGGTATGAGCCGCCTGCGGCGACGTTTCGTTTGGAGTCGTGCCGCACCCCGCCAGAATGGCGGCCCATCCACACATCAGGAGTTTTGCTGTTCGCATCTTCGTGCGGGCAGCGTAATTGAGTCAGGCCGCACTGTGAAGGCCAAAGAAAAAAGCGGCCGCGGAAACCAGAGCCGCCACCTTGGCGGAAATCCCCCGCCGCTGTCGAAGCGGCGGGAGCGGTTGGCGTTGCCCGAAATCGCTATCCCGGCTTCTGTCTTCTACTCCGGCGAGATGAGGCGATAAAATGAAGCAGGCGAGCTATTGGTCACAGCGACGCCGATGACGAACGCGCCATTGGTGCTTACAGTCGCCCAATTCGTGGAGGAAAGATTGGTGCTGGATTGCAGAATAAAATTGGCGTCCGAGGCAGGCCAATACAAAACAGTTTGATTTGCGGTTTGCGCAATGTTCAGAGTCGGCTGAGTCAAAATCTTGATATTCTGGAAGACCGCCGATCCGGAGTTGGTGGCGCCGGCGCCCTGCCCTTGAAGTTGGAAATACCCGCCCAACGTATAGGGCTCGGGAGTGGTACCGTTGGCCAGATACACGCTGTTTTGATTAAACTCCAAAACGGGACTGCTGATGCCGTTAGCCGTGTAAATAATTGCAGTATTTCCGTTGCTGTCCTTGAAGATGGTTACGCCCATGGTGATCGTCTCGCCTGACACGAAGGTATGATCGAGCGGGCTGGCGTAAAAGGGCAAATTGCCTCCGAACGCGACAACTTCACCGGCATCGGTATCGAGAATGTACTGTCCATTGATGTCTCCAGTGACGTCCTCGAACGCAAACCCTGCTTCCTTGCGCGGGGAAACCGGGGCGCCAGACAACGTCACATTCATATAAGCGGTGAAATAGTCGTTGCTCTGGAAAAGGTAGGCGCTTGATCCCCCATCGCCGGAGAACTGCCACAGGTCCTGGATGGGGCTGAACGACGTATTGGTCGTGCCCGCGTTGGTTTCGACAAATGAAATCACGGTCGGATAGTTGGTGACCGCCGTGAGCACGGCATTGGAGAAATTCGCCGAATCGAGAATACCCGGTGTCACGATGACCGAGTTGATTGTGCTGACTTGGGCATTGGCTCCCGTGGCGGCCGCGAGAGCAACGCCGACGACCGCCGCATAGAGCGCGCAGACCTTTCGGCCATTGGAGTTTTTTAACGATTTGAGACGCAGACAAAGCGAAACCGGTGTAATTTGTGAGTTCATAATGCCTGCGAAGCTGCTGTGTGTGAGACATAATGTCAAGGAAAAAAATCAAATTTGCCGCGTAGTTTTCAAACCAGGAATTTTCTGTAGTTAGCAAACCAGGAATGACCTCTCATTTTTGGCGATTGGTAAAGAGGATTTTGGGCTTCTCCTTTTTGTTGGGTGGCGCGGCCA
>JBEKSF010000066.1:0-35191 GCA_049517295.1 Verrucomicrobiota bacterium | reverse complement strand
GTGGCGGCAAATGGTCGCAAATTGCAGCAATTGCTGGGGTTTTTGAGGGTTTTTGGGGGTGAGGAGGGTGGAAAAAAGGGGTATGAAAGAAGGGGAGATTAAGATTAAGATTAGGATTAGGATTAAGATTAGGAGGGGGAAAGAGGATGGACTGGAAGGGGACAAAAAGGACTAAAAGGTCGAAAGGGACCAAAATGAAACGAACGACGCCGGAGCTTGGAAGGCTTCCGCCTTCG
Organism: Verrucomicrobiota bacterium; assembly: GCA_049517295.1. Lineage (GTDB taxonomy): Bacteria > Verrucomicrobiota > Verrucomicrobiia > Limisphaerales > Palsa-1400 > JBEKSF01. The sequence goes on along the minus strand of JBEKSF010000066.1, from coordinate 34,955 downwards.
CTAAAGCTACGGCGGACTAGCCGGTTGCGGCGGCCTGGCGAACGGCGCCGGGCGATGAACCCGCCTCTGCCAATAAGGCTACGGCGGGCAAGCAAATTCGTGCTCACGCGCACGAGTTGATCACATTTTCACCCAGGCAAAAAACCGACTGGGGGAAAAAGTGCGTTTTTTCTGAAGATTTTTTTTGGGGCCATAGATCAAGAGGGATTGACACGGATTTGGGGAAGCGAACGTTGATGGAAAGGAGGATTGGACGTGACAATTCGGCAGGGGCGACTATATTGGCTTTTTCTGCGACGACCCTATCGTCTAGCGGTTAGGACACCGCCCTTTCACGGCGGTAGCAGGGGTTCGATTCCCCTTAGGGTCGCCATTGACTCAAGATCACGCCTTGCCCCCAGCGGCGGAGCCTTTTACCCTGTGTGGGATGAAAACGCGGTTCGTTGTCATTCTGCTGCTGCTCAATGTCGCGGCGCTGGCGGCGGGGTATGTCTTTTTGAGCCAGTACTGGGGCAATCAAGTCACCCAGGACCGTGAATCGGCGCAGACCGAATTGGCGGTGTGGAAAGCAAAGGCAGAGGCGCCCCCAACCCGCCCGCCCGCGCCCGCCGTTGTCGTCCGAACCAACGCGTTCAACTGGAGCCAGCTTGAATCGACCGATTACCGGCGTTACATCGCCAACCTGCGGGCCGTCGGGTGCCCCGAAAGCACGATCAAGGACATCATCCTGACCGATGTGATGCGGCTGTACGCGCAGCGGCGGGGCAAGTATTATCAAAACGGGCGGGAGTTCAAATACTGGGAAACCAACGAGAAACGAAAGCTCAAACGGCCCCAACTCCAGGAGCGGGAACGCCAATTGGCCGCGATCGACAAGGAACTGCCCGCCGTCCTGCGCGAATTGCTCGGGATCAACTACGAGCGCGAAGTCAACAAGTTCTTTGTTGATTCGGACGAGGACAACCGGCGCCTGGTTTTTCTCTCCGACGACAAGCGCGCGCGGGTGCTGGCGTTGCGCGAGGAATTCGAGGGCCGGCGGGAACGGGCCTTGTACGGCAAGCAAGGCGGGGCTCTTTCGACGGGGGAGATCGATAATTTGCGGCAGATCGACCAAGAGCAGGACGCGGCCCTGTCGGAGGTTTTGACAGCGCGAGAGAAGGAGGACTACCAATTGAGCATGTCGCCCACGGCCGACCGCCTCCGGCAGCAGTTGATCGGGTTCAATCCGACGGAGGAGGAGTTTCGCGACCTTTTCCGGCGGCAACAGGCGATCGATTCGGCCTATGAGTTTGAGGATACGAACGACGAGACGGTGCGCGCGGCCAAAGCCGACGACGAAAAGGCGATGCTGGCCGAGTTCAGGGGCCAACTGACGCCGGAGCGCGAGGCGCAATTGGACCGCTCGCAGGACCCCGATTATCAATCGGTGTGCGTGCTGGCCGAGCAGTTCGATCTGCCGGAGGATGCGGCGCAGACGCTGCAGGCCATGCGCCAGGCCGCGGAAGAGCAGAAGCGGCAGTTGCTGGCAAACAAGGACATTCCGCCGGAACGGCTCGGGGTGGCCCTCAAAGCCATCGAGGCCGAAACCGAGCGCGCGGCGCGTGCGACGCTTGGAGAGCAGGCGTACGGGCAGTACTCGCAGAACGCGTCCTGGCTGCAAAACCTTGGCTCAAATTAGCGGCGGACAAGCCGGTCGGGGCGCGTCTTGAAACGAAGACGATGGGAATGGAGATAGATGGGGATGAGAAGGTGGCTGGCGAGACGCCAGCCACGGCGACCGGGACGGTCGCGCTCCGGACCGAGGGGGACAAACAGATCGGAGGAAGTCAAAGTTACTTGCCATAAGGCGGGGGAATGAGCATCTTTTGCGGGATGGAATCCCATGAGCTTTTGCGCGATGTGTTTCAGAAGGTAAGCCCGAAACAGGCCGCGGCCGAACTGAACCTCTCCCTGTCCATGGTCTATAAGTGGGCCGAACCGCCCGCGCAACGCAGCGGCGCGGCCAACCCGCTGGATCGGGTGGCGGTCCTGATGCAATGCAGCAACGACGAGCGGATCGTGCAATGGATTTGCCAGAAGGCCGGCGGCTTTTTCATCAAGAATCCCCGCGCTCCCCATCCCCATCCCCTTCACTTGGTCCCCGCGATGAACAGCGTCGTCCAGGAGTTCGCCGACCTGTTGTCGGTCATGGCGGGCGCCGCCGCCGACAGCCAGATCACCCCCGCCGAAGCCAGCAGCATCCGCGCGCGGTGGGAGGAGCTGAAGTCGGTGACCGAGGAATTCGTCCGGTGCAGCGAGGTGGGAAATTTCCGCGATATCAAGAAAGTGCCGCACAAGCAGTAGCGCGGACATGAGGCTGGGTATAGGCAGTTGCGTTTTTCTTCTTTTTCTGCGCCTGGCGGCCGGCGGCGCGGACCCGTTGCGGGGCGCGGGGGTAGTGACCAGCGAGGTGTGCATCTTTGGCGGAACCTCGGCCGGGGTGGCGGCGGCGGTGGCGGCGGCGCGGGCGGGGCACAAAGTGGTGTTGACAGAGTTTGGCGGGCATCTGGGCGGCATGACGGCGGGCGGGTTGAGCCAGACGGACATTGGGAACAAGGCGGCCATCGGCGGCATCGCGCGGGAGTTTTACCAGCGAATGGGCCGGCCTTACGGCAGCAACGAGGTCTGGAAACTGGAACCCAGCGTGGCCGAAGGAGTCTTTCAGGACATGATCCATGAGGCCGCCGTGCCGGTTTATTTGCACGCGCGCCTGTCATCTGTCAAGATGAGCGGAGGCCGCCTGGCCGAGATGGAAATGGAAGACGGGACGGTTTTCCGGGCGAAAGTGTTCATTGACGCCAGTTACGAGGGAGATCTGATGGCCGCGGCGGGAGTGTCGTACGTTGTCGGCCGCGAGGCCAACGGCACCTACCACGAAACGCTGGACGGCATCCGCGCCGAGACGCCCAAAAACCAATTCAAAGCGGCGGTGGACCCGTACGTCCGCGCGGGGGATCCGGCCAGCGGATTGCTGCCGGAGATTCAACCGCTGGCTCCCGGCGTGCCGGGCACGGGCGACAAATCGGTCCAGGCCTATAATTTCCGCCTTTGCCTCACGCGCAACCCGACCAACCGCGTGGAGATACAGCCGCCGCCGGGCTACGATCCCGGCCGATATGAATTGCTGGCGCGCTACCTGGAGGCGCTGTCGGCGGCGGGCCAAACGCCCCGCCTGCAGGATTTGATGGACATCCAGCCCATGCCCAACGGCAAGACGGACATCAACAACAATGGCGGATTCTCCACCGATTTTATCGGCGGCAACTACGCCTACCCGGAGGCCGGCTACGCCGAGCGCGCCCGGATATGGAAGGCGCACGAGGATTATACGCGCGGGTTTCTTCACTTCCTGGCGACGAGTCCGCGCGCGCCGGCGCCGCTCCGCGCGGAAACGCAGTCGTGGGGTCTTTGTAAAGACGAATTTCAGGACACCGGCGGCTGGCCGCATCAACTGTACATCCGCGAGGCCCGCCGGATGGTGTCCGATTACGTGATGACCGAAAACAACTGCCGCAAGACGCTGGAGGCGCCCGATTCGATCGGGCTGGCGGCATACACAATGGACTCTCACAATTGCCGCCGAATCGTGCGGGAGGGGCGCGTTGAGAACGAAGGGGACACGCAGGTCGGCGGATTTCCACCCTACCCCGTCAGTTACCGGTCCTTAACGCCCCGCCAGGGAGAATGCGCCAACCTGCTGGTGCCGGTCTGTCTTTCGGCCAGCCACATTGCCTACGGCTCGATTCGTATGGAGCCGGTATTCATGGTGCTTGGGCAATCGGCGGCGGTGGCGGCGGGCCTGGCCATAGAGGAGAAAGTGCCCGTGCAACGGATCGATTACGCCGAGTTGCGGCGGCGCCTGCTGGCGGCCGGCCAGGTGTTGGAATGGCGGCGCCCGGAATCCGGCTCTCTGCAGTGACGGCCGGGAACCTGATTATGCCAGTTTCGGAAAGAAGCGATGCGCCGTTTCGCAGGTGGCGGCGCTCAAGTCGTCCAGCGCGCAGTTTCTGACCCCGGCGGCCAGATCCGCGATATCCTTCACATAGGCCGGTTCGCATCGTTTGCCGCGATAGGGCGCCGGGGCCAGAAAGGGGCAGTCGGTCTCGAACATGAATTGGCCTGGTTGGGCCGCCGCCAGTGCCTGGCGGACGTTGGCGCCGCTCTTGAAGGTCAGTATCCCGGTAAAGCTGACCAGCGAACCCATCGCCAGCACGCGCCCCATCGCCTCGACGCTCTCGGAAAAGCAGTGAAAGACCCCGCGGGTCTTGCCGACGAATGGCCGCATGGCCGCCAGAGTGTCCTCAAACGAATCGCGCTGATGGACGATGCAATTGAGTCCCAACTCGGCCGCCACCTCCATCTGCTGGCGGAAGATATCGCCCTGACGTTGCTGGTATTGGGCGAAATCGGCCTCGCTGGCCGGCGCATCGCGCCGCCGGTGATAATCGAGGCCAGTTTCGCCGATGGCGACGACTTTGGGGTGGCGGCCCAGTTCGCGCAGGGCGGGCCGCAGGTCATCCGGGGCCTGGCGGACATGGGTGGGGTGCCATCCCACTGCCGCGAAGACCCGCGGAAATTCCTCGGCGATTTTGACCGCCCGCGCGCTGCTTTCCAAGTCGGTGCCGATGCAGATGATCTTCGCAATCCCGGCCGCGTGCGCCCGGTGGACGACCTGCGACAGGTCGTTCGCGAAGTCAGGAAACCCCAGATGCGCGTGGGTATCGTAAAAGATCGCCATGAAGCAAATTTACCGGGAGGGAGAGCGGGGAGTCACGCGGAAAGACAGAGCGGGAATGTGGCTGGCGAGACGCCATCCACGGCGACCGGGACGGTCGCGCTACCAACCCAAGAAACGGGCACGGTTGGAGGGCGCGTCGTCAATGAACATTTGACGTTGGGGGCCAGTTATGGTCATTTCGGCACGGTATTTAAACATGACACAGTTAAAAAATATGAGCAAAGCATCCAAAGGACTGAGCACGCTGGGATTGCACGCCGGGCAGACTCCCGATCCGACGACCGGGGCGCGCGCGGTGCCGATATACCAGACGACATCGTACGTGTTCAAAAGCACCGAGCACGCGGCCAACCTGTTCGCGTTGAAGGAATTCGGGAACATCTACACCCGGCTGATGAACCCGACCAACGACGTGTTCGAGCAGCGGGTCGCGGCGCTGGAAGGGGGCACAGGGGCGCTGGCGGTGGCGTCGGGACAATCGGCCATCACGTATTCGCTGCTGGCGATCACGCGGCTGGGGGACGAGATTGTGTCGGGCAACAACTTATACGGGGGCACGTACCAACTTTTTCACCACACGCTGCCGAAGCTGGGGCGGACGGTGAAGTTTGTTGACTCACGCAAGCCGGAGGCGTTTCGCAAGGCGATCACCGAGAAGACGCGCGCGTTATACGCCGAGACGGTGGGCAATCCCAAGCTGGACGTGCCGGATTTCGAGGCGCTGGCGCGGATTGCGCACGAGGCGGGCATACCGCTGGTGGTGGACAACACGGTTGGGATCGGGCTGGTGCGGCCGATAGATTACGGGGCGGACATTCTGGCCAGTTCGGCCACGAAGTACATCGGCGGGCACGGGACGAGCATCGGGGGAGTGATAGTGGATGGGGGGAAGTTCCAGTGGAACAAGGGCAAGTTTCCTGAATTCACCGAACCGGATCCGAGCTACCACGGGCTGGTTTATTGGGACGCTTTGAGCAACGTGCCCGGGATGGGCAATGTGGCGCTGGTGGTGAAAATTCGAGTCACGCTGCTGCGGGACACGGGGGCGGCGATGAGTCCGTTCAATGCGCACCAATTCCTGCTCGGCCTGGAAACGCTGATGTTGAGGCAGAAGCAACATTCGGCCAACGCGCTGGAAATCGCGCGCTGGCTCAAGACGCATCCGCTGGTCAAATGGGTGACGTATCCCGGCCTGCCCGAGGATCCGAGCCACAAAATTGCCGCCAAGTATTTGAAGGGCGGCTTCGGCGGGTTGGTGGGCTTTGGCATCAAGGGGGGACTGGAGGCGGGCAAACGGTTTATAGATTCTGTGAAGCTGCTCTCGCACCTGGCGAACATTGGGGATGCCAAGTCACTGGTCATTCATCCGGCCTCAACCACCCACCAGCAACTGACGCCGGAAGAGCAGGAGCAGACGGGCGTGACGCCGGATTACATCCGGCTGTCCATCGGGCTTGAGGACGTGGAAGACATCAAGGCGGACATCGACCAAGCATTGCGCACGAGCCAGCAGACGGCGCCCGCGAAGTGAACTGGACTGGAGAAAGACGCGGATGACGAAGGCGGCCGCCAGCATTGATCAAGGCGATCTTCAGGACCAGAAGATCGCCAATTATAAATCGCCCTTGGGGGTGACGCGCACGGAATCGGTCACGCTGCGGGGAGTGGGAACGCAGTCTGGATTCACGTTCGATCAAGTTGAAGTGTCCTATCAGACGCTGGGAACGCTCTCGGCGCGGCGGGACAATGCGGTTTTAGTCGAGCACGCGCTGTCCGGCAGCGCGCACGTTGCAGGCATCCATCCGGACACCGGGCGGCCCGGATGGTGGGACTATCATGTCGGTCCGGGCAAGGCGATAGACACGGAGAAGTATTACGTGATTTGCGCCAACGTACTGGGAGGTTGCGACGGCACGACCGGGCCGGAATCCCCGCGCCCTGGAACGGGCAAAGCGTATGGCATGGACTTCCCGCCGGTGACGGTGCGCGACATGGTGACGGTGCAGGCCAAACTGCTGGACTGGCTGGGAATTGAGCGGCTCTTCGCGGTGATTGGAGGTTCGATGGGGGGAATGCAGGCGCTGGCGTGGGCGGTGAATTATCCGGAGCGGGCGCGGCTGTGCGTTCCCATAGCGACGTGCATTTCGCACAACGCGATGCAAATCGCCTTCAACGAAATCGGCCGCCGCGCCATAATGACCGATCCGGACTGGAACGGCGGGGATTACACGGCGGAGCGCGGGCCGCGGCACGGCCTGGCCGTGGCGCGGATGGTGGGACACGTGACCTACCTGAGCGAGTATGCGATGACGCGGAAATTCGGACGGCACCTCCAACCGCAGGCCGAGGCCGCCGACGCGGAAGACCCGCTGTTTGCGGTCGAGAGCTATCTGCACCATCAGGGGCGGAGTTTTGTGAGCCGGTTTGATCCGAACTCGTATTTAGTATTGACTAAGGCAATAGACCAGTTCGACCTGTTTGAGGGCCAGGCGCCGGAGGAAGTGTTGCGGCGGGTGAAGGCGCGGTTTCTGGTGATCTCCTTTGCATCGGACTGGCTGTATCCGCCGGCGCAATCGCGGGAGTTGGTGAGGAGGCTCAAGCGGGCCGGGGTGGCCGTGACGTACATCAACCTGGAGACGCCTTACGGGCACGATTCATTTCTGATTGAGAACCCCGATTTTGCCGGGGTGGTGAGGGATTACCTGGAGAACGAACAGCGCAACGCGAAAGAGGGAGGGCCGGCGCGGCCCGTTGATTGAGCGATGCACGCCGGAATTTACCAAAGCGTTCTGGGCTGGGTGCCCGAGGGAGCGCGGGTGCTGGATTTGGGCACGGGCGACGGCGCTTTTCTGGAGCGGCTTGTGCAACAACGACACGTGGTTGCCGAGGGGGTGGAAAAGAAACCGGACTTGGCGGCGCGGTGCATTCAGCGGGGGCTGGTGGTGCATCAGGGCGACATTGCCGATGGGCTGGATCAGTATGGAGACGGGGCATTCGACTATGTCTTGCTGCTGGGAACGTTTCAGGAATTGATATCGCCGGCGGACATTATCCGGGGGGCATTTCGCGTGGGGCGGCGGGTGATCGTGGCCTACAGCAATTTTGCGCACTACCGGGTGCGGCTGCAGATACTGTTTGGCGGACGAACGCCGGTGACGAAATCGCTGCCGCAACCGTGGTATCGGACAACCAACCTGCATTTCCTGTCGATTCTGGACTTTCGTGATTTCTGTCAACAAGCCAGGGTGTCGGAGACCTGCTGCGCGTATTACAGCGGGCGGGGCAAGGTGGTTATATTGCCCAATTTTTTTGCGGAGGAAGTTGTGACCGTGCTGGAGCCGCGGGCGAGCGGCGGGGGCGGCGAGGGCGCAAGATTGCCGGGCTGAGCGGGCCGTGATTTGGGTGCCATTGGAGCCGGCGAAAAAGCCAGCGGTGAATTGACAGGCTTGCGCCGGAGGGGGCATTGTTGTTCAATCAAATGGCAATGAATACGACACATCCGTTTACGACGACCGCGTTTGAGATACCGGGATATCGCGTGGTGAAGAACTTTGGGGTGGTGCGAGGCATCATCGTACGGTCGCGCTCGGTGGTCGGCAACCTTGGTGCCAATATCCAGAGCCTGTTTGGCGGCAACATCACCATTTATACGGAGATGTGCGAACAGGCGCGCGATGACGCCTTCAGGGAGATGATCACCCACGCCAATCAACTCAACGCCAACGCGGTGATCGGAGTGCGGTACGACGCGACGGAAATCGCCCAGGGGATCACGGAAGTGTTGTGTTACGGAACGGCGGTGCAGGTTGAACCCGGGGCCTGAGGACAGATAACGAGGCAAATCGCATGTCAGGACACAGCAAATGGGCGAAGGTCAAGCATTTCAAGGGTGCGGTGGACGCGAAGCGGGCCAAAATATTCGCCAAGCTGAGCAAGGAGATCACCATAGCGGCGAAGCTGGCGGGGGGCGACGCGTCGATGAACCCGCGTCTGCGCATGGTGCTGCTCAAATGCCGTGCCGCCAACATGCCCAACGACAACATCGAGCGGGCGGTCAAACGCGGCACCGGCGGCGGTGAGGCGATCAACTACGAAGACTTGACATACGAAGCATTCGGGCCGCATGGGGTGGCCATTCTGATTGAACTGACGACCGACAACCGCAATCGGACGGCGTCGGAAATCCGCAGCCTGCTGACCAAGAACGGAGGGACGATGGCCGGGGCCGGGTCGGTCAGCCGGCTGTTCCATCGCAAGGGCCAGATCATTGTGCCGCGGGAAAACGCGGACGAAGACGCCCTGATGGAAGTGGCCCTGGAAGCGGGGGCTGAAGATTTCAAGACCGACCCCCACGGCTACGAAATCGTGACCGACCCGGCCCAGTTTGAGGCGGTGCAAAAGGCGGTCGAGGGGCGCGGCATCAAGGCAGCGGGGGCGGAGGTGACGTGGCTGCCGGTGATCACGGTGCCGCTGGCGGCGGGCAAAGCGATTGAGGAAACGACGCGGCTGATCGAAGCGCTGGAGGAGAATGACGATGTGAAGGAGGTCCATTCCAACGCGGAATTCCCCGAATAAGGGCCGGTTGTCACTGAGCGGTATTCTTCTGGCGGCGAGGGTCCAAGGCGATCGGAGAGCGCAAGATTTGTCATGGCGAAGCGTAACGGCAATAAGAGCAAATGTTGAATGCTGAATTGTCCAGGCCGCGGAGGGCGGCGTGACCTCGGTTGCCGACTCTTTTTTTGCCCGGCTGCTGGGCATGGTCGCGCGGCTGGTCTGCCGCCATCCGCGATGGTTTGTGCTGCCGCAGATTGCGCTCTGCGGCGTATGCATCATTTACACCGCCGGCCATTTGAAGTTTGACATGAGCCAGGACAACCTGGTGGGAGCGGACAAGAAGTACCACCAGGTATTCATGAAGTTCCGGCGAGAGTTTCCCGGGGAGGACGAAATGGCGGTGATCGTGGAAAGCGAGGACCTGGACCGGAACCGGCAGTTCGTGGAGCGATTGGCGGCCAAGCTGGAGCCGGAAACCAACCTGTTCACCGATATATTTTACAAAGGGGACTTGACGTCTCTGGGCCCCAAGGCCCTGTTGTTCGTGCCCGAGCCGGACTTGAAAGAATTGCGCGACAAGCTCAAGGATTACCGTCCGTTCATCGAGCAATTCACGGTAGCCAGCAACCTCGACTCGTTCTTTGGCCTGATCAACAAACAGTTTCGCACCGCGCGGCGCGAGGAAAACGCGGCCAATAACGCGCTGATCAGCGCCATTCCGGCGATGCAACGAATCATCGAACAGGCCACCGACACGATGTCCCGGCCGGGCAGAGCGGTTTCGCCCGGGGTGGACGCGCTATTCGGAGCGGGCCAGGAGGCACAGGAGCGAATGTATATCACTTTTGCCAAAGGCCGCATCTACCTGGTCACGGCCCGCGCCCGCAACGCCGCGCTCATCCCGCAGGCGGTCAGGCGACTGCGGCAGTTGATGTGGCAGACAGAAGTGGAGGTGCCGGGATTGAACGTGGGGTTGACCGGCGAACCGGTGCTGGATGTGGATCAAATGCAGCAGTCGCAACGGGACGCGACGCTGGCCAGCATAGTGACGCTGGTGGTGAGTTCACTGATATTCATAGGCGCATACCGGGAAACCGGACGGCCGCTCAAAGCGGTGGTCTGCCTGGTGATCGGGTTGGGTTACTCGATGGGATTCACGACGCTGGCGGTGGGGCATTTGAATATTCTGACGATCATGTTTGCCCCGATACTGATCGGATTGGCCATAGATTTCGGGATTCATTTCATAACGCGCTACGAGGAAGAAACCCGGCACCAGCGGACGGCCGAGCAGGCGGTGGAAAAGGCGATGGTGTTCACCGGACAAGGCATCGTCACCGGCGCGTTGACCACGGCCGGCGCCTTCCTGGCGATGGGTCTGACCGATTTCAAAGGCATCCAGGAGATGGGCATCATTTCGGGGGGCGGACTGGCTCTGTGCCTGATCCCGATGATGACGACGCTGCCGGTGCTGTTGATGCGCGGGCGGCAGAATGTCATCGATCAGCAAGGCAGCGCGCCGGAGGAGAAAAGAGCGCGCATCGAAAGATTCTGGCTTGACCGGCCCGGGTGGGTGATTGGGCTGTCGCTGGCGCTGTGCGCAGCGGCCGTGACCCAATTTGAGAAGACTTATTTCGACTACAACCTGCTGCACATGCAAAGCAAGGGGCTGGCGGCCGTCGTGTATGAAAAGAAGCTGCTCTTTTCGGGGCAGTCGGTGCTCTACGCCGCCGTGGTGGCGGATTCGCTGGCCCAGGCGCGGCAGTTCGAGCAGAGAGTCAAGGCGCTGCCCTCGGTGGCCAGCGTCGATGGGGATGACAAAGGGGACGCGATCTTCGATTTGCTGACCAAAGACCAGGGGGACAAAGTTGAGTTGGTGCGCGCGATCAAAGAGGAAGTTTCCGGCCTTGAATTTGCGAAGGTGGATGACAATCCGGTGCGCCTGCACGAGTTGAGCGGCACGCTCTACAGCACGATGGGTTATCTGGCCCTGGCGGCGGATGATGTCAGCAAAGACCGCCCGGAATTGGCCGGACAGTTGCGGTCGCTACGCCAGGCGATCAGCGATTTTCGGGTCAAGATGCTCAGTGGCGACCCGGCAATCCCCGGACGGCTGCGGCAGTACCAGGCGGCGCTGTTTGAGGATATTCGCCAGACATTTGACACGCTTCAGACCCAGGAATTCGCCAACCGCCTGCGGCCCGAGGACTTGCCGCCGGCGCTGCGGGCCCGGTTTGTGGGGCGCTCGGGGCGGTACATGGTGCAGGTTTTTCCGAAAGGCGACGTTTGGAATCACGCCGTCCAGCGAGAGTTCATTACCGAGTTGCGATCGGCCTTGAAACCGGAAGCGGACAGGGTGACAGGAACGCCCGTCCAGCTTTACGAGTACACGACGCTGCTCAAAAACAGCTACGAGCAAGCGGCCCTTTACTCACTGGTAGCGATCGCATTGATGGTCTTTGTGCATTTTCGGTCGGTGGTCTGCGTGGTTCTCTCGCTGCTGCCGGTAGCCATCGGCTCGACCTGGACACTAGGGCTGATGGGGTTGACGGGCATTCCGTTTAACCCCGCCAATATCATGACGCTGCCGCTGGTCATTGGCATCGGTGTGACCAACGGCATACAAGTGCTGAACCGCGTTGCCGAGGAGCAGAAGGCCAGCATTCTGGCAAAAAGCACAGGCAAAGCGGTTCTGGTTTCCGGGCTGACGGCGCTGACGGGATTCGGCAGTTTCATTCTGGGAAAACATCAAGGGCTTCAGAGCCTTGGCTTGGTGATGTCGATAGGGATAGCAGCGTGCATGATAGCCGGGTTAACCTTTCTGCCGGCGCTGATAAATGTTCTTGGGCGGGTTGGCTGGACTGTGACTAAAAATAGGCCCAGTAGCGGTAATGCAGTGCCGCCACTGGGTCTGGAGGAACCGAGGTAAAAACCTCAATCTATGGAGATAATTGCTCGCAGCGGCCAAAAAGTCAACGGAAATCGTGAAAATGTGTGTGGGAAAAAAGGGCAATTCAGAGCTTTCACGATAACGGTAACGATAACGTATCTTATGCGACGCCTTCGCGGGGCTTCCCGGAAGAGGAATTGCCCGACCTTGACGAGTACAGGGATTACCCTAGGCTGCTGTTGTGGAAAGTCTGGACTGATGGAGATGGCCCGAACACTCAACTGGTTGATTTGCATAACCGGAGCGTTCGCCGCGTTGGGCGCCAGCGATGATGGGTTTGTGGCCGGGCCAGCGTACGCGAAATTTCGGCTGACCCTGACTTCGGGGTGGCGAGAGGAAGCGTCAGGCCCGCTATTCTATTGGCAACAAACTGATGAGCAACAACAATGGGCATTGCCTCCTTTTTATTGCCACACGCGCACACCGGACGTTGATTGGACGGAATGGGACCTGTTGTATCCGGTGATCGACTATCGCCGGTTTGGGCCGGAGTACCGGTTGCAGATCGCGCAGTTCGTCACCATTTCGGGCGGTCACACTGAAGAGGAAAACAGCGTGAGCCGATTCACCGTGTTTCCAGTGTATTTTCAGCAGAGGTCGGCCGAGAGCAACTTGGAGTACACGGCGGTGGCGCCCTTTTACGGCCACCTCAAAAACCGATTGTTTCGAGACGACATCAAATTCCTCCTCTTTCCACTTTATTCCGAGACGCGGAAAAAAGACGTGGTGACGGACAACTATCTGTATCCGATCTTCGACGTGCGCCACGGGCTTAGTTTGACAGGTTGGCAAATCTGGCCGCTGGCGGGGGCCGAGCACAGAGGCCCGACGCTGCGCACCAATTTAATGAACGAGGTGGAAACGGTCGGCGGCTACGACAAGTATTTCGCGCTCTGGCCGATTTATTTCAACTCGCATGGCGGATTGGGCACCACCAACCCGGCATCGAGCGTGACGGTGGTGCCGTTTTACAGCCAGACACGATCGCCGTCGCGGGACGAAACCTCGTATGGGTGGCCGCTGGGATACAACTGCATCGCCGACCGCGAAAAAGGGTACGTGGAGCACGATGTTTTCTGGCCGCTATTTGTCCGGGCGCGGGGTTCCAAGACGGTGACGCGTTATTTTCCCATTTACAGCCGGGCCCGGAGCAAAAGTTTGGAGAGCGATTTCTACGCGTGGCCGATATACAAGTTCAACCGGCTGGAGTCCGCGCCGTTGGACCGGCACCGGGTCCGGGTAGGGTTCTTTCTCTACTCGGATACGGTGGAGAGAAACACGAGTACGGGAGAGAAGAAGCGGCGCGTTGACTGCTGGCCGTTCTACACATTTGAGCGGGACCTGGACGGGAACCGGCGGCTGCAGGCGATGGCGTTGCTGGAGCCGTTTTTTCCGAACAACCGGACGATGAGGCGGGAGTATTCCCCAATATGGACGGTGTGGCGGTCGGAAAAGAACGGCCGAACCGGCGCCACAAGCCAATCGCTGCTGTGGAACCTGTATCGCCATGAAAAGGCCGGGGAGGTAAAAAAATCCTCGCTCTTGTTCGGCCTTTTTCAGTATCAATCGACACTTGAGGGCGCGCGCCGGGGCATGTGCTATGGGCAAGGGGTCGGGAAAACGGCGCCAAGCGCCACCAAATCCTGATGTATCGCAATATCGGACAAATAATGATTCTGTTTTGGCAGACGGTGCTGGTGCTGCCGTTGGTGTGGCGGCAGCGGCGGAAGGTCTCCGAGCAGTTGTTCGAAATTGGCAATGCCAGCCTGCTGATGGTTTGCATTCTGGCGTTGTTCATCGGCGGCGTGCTTGCGTTGCAAACAGGCCCCGTGCTGGTGGAGCGCGGGATCAGCTCGGTGCTCGGCGGCATGATCGGTCTGTCCATGTGCAAGGAGTTGGCGCCGGTCATGATGGCCATTCTCATCGCCGGCCGCATCGGGTCGGCCATGGCGGCGGAAATCGGATCCATGCGCGTTTATGAGGAGATCGACGCGCTGCTGACACTGAACATCGATCCGGTGAAGTATTTGGTGCTGCCGCGGATGGTGGCCATCGCGCTGGCCCTTCCGACGCTGGTGATGTTTGCCATACCGGTGGGCTGGATTGGCGGAGCGCTGGTGTGCGATTTCAACCAGAAGATCGGGGTCGGGTTTGACAGCTATTTTCAGGACCTCCGGCAGGTGGTTGAGGTCGGCGACGTGTTCAACGGGTTGTTCAAGTCCTTTGTCTTCGCCCTGGCGATCGGCATCATTTCGTGCCATCAGGGTTTGACGACGCGGGGCGGGCCGCGGGGCATCGGCCGCAGCGTGACCAAGGCAGTTGTCAACTCAATCGTGTTGATCCTCATCCTCGACTACTTCCTGACCCGGTTTTTACTTTACGTCCAAAAATGAGCGAGGACATCTCACATCACGAAAACGTCACCGTGGAGGTTCGCGATCTGCGCAAGAGTTTTGGCGGCCAGGAGGTCCTCAAGGGGATCAGTTTCAAGGTCAATCCCGGCGAGGTGTTTGTCATCATGGGCCGCAGCGGCAGCGGCAAAAGCGTGCTGCTCAAACACATCGTTGGCCTGCTGAGGCCCGATTCGGGCGACATCCTCATCGATGGTCAATCCATTGAGGAACCCGGCGTGCGGGACAAATACCGGATGGCGATGGTCTTTCAGTCGTCCGCCTTGCTCACGTCGCTCTCGGTTGGTGAAAACGTGGGTCTTTACCTTGCCGAACATCAGCTCAAGCCGCCGTCGGAAATCGCCTCCATTGTGGCGCGGACACTGGAAACGGTGGGCCTGAAGGGCCTGGAGAACCGCTCGCCGGGAGAGTTATCCGGCGGGATGCAGAAGAGGGTGGGGATCGCCCGCGCGCTGGTGGTGGAACCGCAATTGATCCTATTTGACGAACCCACATCGGAATTGGACCCGCTGATATCCGTGACCATAGCGGAGGAGATATTGAAGTTGAAGAATCACACCCATGCCACGTCGATCGTGGTCACGCACGACCGTGATCTGGCCGTGGCCATCGCCGACCGCGTGGCGATGATCAGCGAGGGCCGGATCATATTCATCGGCACCGCCGAGGAGATCGAGCGCAGCGCCGATCCGCGAATACAACAGTTTATACACGCAGCACTGACACGACCAAAAACGCATTGATGCCATGAAAGAGACTCTTGAAAGCAGGTTGGGAATATTCTTCATTTTCGCCGTTATCGTTACTCTCGTTGTATTGGAATCGCTGGGCGGTTTCGCCTTTCTCCATCGTGGCTACCATGTCCACGCGTTCTTCCAGAATGTGCAGGAACTCAAAATCGGCGATTTCGTCAAAATGTCGGGTGTCCAAATCGGCCGCGTGCAGAACATCGTTCTGAGCAATTCGCTTGCGGAGGTCACGATGAATCTGGATCGCAACATCGTGGTTAAAACGGACAGCAAGGCCACCATTAGTTTCGCCGGTCTGATGGCCCAGAACTACGTTTCCCTGAGCTCCGGCTCCGAGGGGGCGCCCCGCGCCGAGGAGGGCGCCATCCTGCAAACGGTCGAACAACCGGACCTGGGCATGTTAATGGCCAAACTGGACAATGTCGCCTCCGGCGTCGAAAATCTCACACGCAGTTTCAGCGGGGAGAAAATAGACAATTTACTGGGGCCATTCACCGATTTTCTTAAGAATAACCAGACCAATCTGAGCGCGTCCATCGCCAACGTAAGAACGGTCACGGAGCGGATCGCCCAGGGCAAGGGGACGGTTGGCAAACTCATCAATGAAGACACGATGTATTCGAACGCGCTGAACTCCATCAGCAACCTCCAAAGCACGGCGGGCGACATCGACGCGGCCGCCAGCAAAGCGAGGGAGTTGCTGACCAACGCCAACGAGGTTGTATTAGGGGTCAAAGCCGGTCGTGGCACCGCGGGAAAACTGGTTACCGACGACACGTTATATATCGAGGCGGCGGGCACCATGACCAACGCCCATCAAATCCTGCTCAAGATCAACCGCGGCCAAGGATCCATTGGCCAGCTCATCAACGACGACAGCATACTGAAGAACGCCAAGCTGTCGTTGCAGAAATTGGACAAAGCCACCGAGAGCCTGGAGGACACCGGACCGCTGAGCGTCCTGGGCACCATGGTCAGCAGCCTGTTCTGAGGGCGATTGGGAGAGGATTCGCCGCAACTTGGTCAGAAGCGCAATGAGGATACCGCAGAGCGAACGCGTAGGCGAGATTCAGCGGCAGGGTCCAAGACAACCCAACGGGAGAGCGTGACAAACGTTTGTAAATGTTGCGGCACGAGTAGAATCGGCGGTTCGCATACTGGTATCCGGCCAGGAGCGTTGCAGGGCTCATGTGCCGGGGCCGAAAGACGACGTCCGCCCGGCTGTTGTACTTGCTCCAGTCGCGGGTCAGAATCCTGCCCTCGGCCTCCAACCGTTGGTGCAGGCGGGTTCCGGGAAATGGCGTCAAGATATTGAAGGTGGCATTCTGCACCCCAGTGGCCTCCAAGAAATGCAACGTCTCCTCAAAAACCGCGGCGGTGTCATGGTCAAACCCAAAGACGATCCCCGCCTGCACGGCTATGCCATGGGAATGAATCCGCTTGATCGCTGACGCGTACTGGTCCACATGATTGAACCCCTTCGAGACCTCGTTGACGCTGGCTTGGGAGATGGACTCCAGACCGACGAACAACTGCTTGCACCCGCTGCGCGCGGCGAGGTCCAGGAACTCATCGTCATTTGCCGCATGAACGCTGGCCTGACTGCTCCACCATTTCCGATGGGGGGCGAGTGCGCGGAACAGGTTCTTGGCGTAGTGCATGTCGCCGGCGATATTATCGTCCCAGAGGATGATCACTTTACCGCGAAAAGAAGCGTACTCCTGTGCGACGGATTCCACCGGTCGCTTGCGCAGATGGCTCTGATACATTACCGCAACGGTACAGAAATCGCATCGGTACGCGCAGCCGCGCGTGGCGAAAAGAACTCCGGCCGTATGGTCGCGGCGGTGAAAGAGGTCTTTTCGGGCCATCGGCACGTGATCCAGGCCCGGAGGTTCAGTGGAACAGTAGCGGTGACGATGGTGTCCGGCCTCAAACTCAGCGAGGAATCGCGGCCAGTGAGCTTCGGCTTCTCCGATGAAGATCACGTCGGCGTGCGTCTGCGCTTCATCGGGCATCAAGGTGACATGCGGTCCGCCCAATGCCACCGTTGTTCCACGCTGTCGGAACCGGGCGGCCAAGGCATAGGCGTGAGGGGCACTGGGCGTGTGGAATGTGATCGCCACCAAATCAGCCGGCGCATCGAAATCGACCGGTTCCATCGCTTCATCCACGTGAAGCACGGTCCAATGAAGCGGCACGAAGGCGGCGAGATAGGGCATGGTGATCTGCTGGAAGTTTAAGACGCGGGAGCGCCGCACCATTTGGATGGCTGGGGACGAAGCTGTTATCAGGAGGAGGGTGGGTGCATCGCGCGGCATTTGGCCAGGTTTCATGGCAGCGCGGCGGGTTCAGCGGGACTGCTCCAGGGGAAGCTTGATCTGGGGCGGTGGCGGAGGAAAGAACCGGGTGTAGTAACGGGCGGAATGATAATAGACCAACTGCCCCGCGCAGAATGTGTCAAGCTGGCGGGCAAGCGCCTCGGAAAGGACCGGCTCGGATTCCACCAGGTTGCGGGCTTCGCCGGGGTCAGTGGCCAGATCGTAGAGGTAGCAGGCGCCCGACCCATTGTCGGTAAAGTACTTCCATCGTCCGGCGGCCAGAAGTCCGTCGCCGTTGATCCGGCCATCGACGTGAATATAAACGCAGCGGCTGGCGACGGGCGGACGGGAAGGCGAGAGCACATCGATTCCCTGGAAGTTGGGACGTGGCGGGAGGCCCAGCCGCGCCAAAACGGTCGGGACCAAGTCAACCAGCGATGTCGGATAGTCTTCGATCCTGGGTTGGAAATAACCTTTGCCGTACATCACCAGGGTGGTGCGTGCCGAAGGATCATAAGGAAGGTTGGCGTGGGAGAGGACGCCGTTTTCATAAAAGGACTCCCCGTGATCTCCATAAATAACAATGATGGTGTGGCCGTCGGCCCCCTTTTGGCGCAGGAAGTCGAGAAGTTGGCCCAACAGAATGTCAATGCCGTGAATGGCGTTGAGATAGGTATTGCGGACCTGGTCCCTGAGGGATTGGGGATAGTCGAAAATGGAGCAGTCATCCGGGATTCCGCAGGGTTGAAACCAGTTGGAATGGAGCGAAGAAATGTAGGGAAAGTGGGAATCGCTCAGGCTGATGGTCACGTAGAAGGGCTGCTTATCCCGCAGTTGCCCGTCTATCCAATGCAAGGCCTCGGCCATCGTCCCGGTATCGGGCGCCAACTGAACGGAAATGGATTTGGCGTTAATCAAATCGGGTTGTGCGCGCACTTTTTGGGTGGTCGCGTCAACAAAGACATCCAGCGCGGGAGTCTCCAGAAAGTCGCGCATTCCGGCCCAGCCTTCGAAATCGGAGGAGATCCACGCCGTCACATATCCCAGCGGCTTGAGGACATCATAAATCAAGGTCTTGGGCTGGGGATCATCGGCCCGGTAAGCCACCAGCATACTCCGGCGCAGGGGGTAGAGGGAGGAGGGGATACTGACATTGGAGAGGCTGGTATGAGTGCCTGGGGCGTAGGCCTTGGTGAACCGGGTGCCTTGCCGGGCGATTCTATTCAGATTGGGGCAGACCTCCATCCCCTGGCAGACCATGCCGATAATGTCGGGCCGGCAGGATTCAATCTGGAAGAGAATAATATTGGGCTTGTCGCTCAGAGAAGGCGACGGAAGGGGCGCGGTCGTGAGCGGTGTCAGAGTGGACTGGTCCAACGCGCGGTTCTCGTCATAGGCCTCCCGGTAGAGGTCGGCGCATCCGAGGCAGAAGGCCATGACCGGCTCCAGTTTGTAACAAAGGTGGCGCATGGTCCGGGTTCTTAGCTCTTTGGATTCCTGCCGGTTAATGGCCAAGGTTGAAAAGGTGAAGGCGGAGGCCACGGCCAGACAGATGACGAGAACCGGACGGCAGAGTTTCGGATTGCCCAGGAGGTTCAGACGTGTGCCGTCCCGCCATACCTTGCGGAAAACCAGCGGGGTGGTGATGAGCAGGGAAATTGACACCACGGCAAGCATCCACCGGTAATTTCTGGCGGTGTGCGCCCAAAGGCCATTAGACATGTTAGCCCAGGCAAACTGGAGCAAAGAGGGATTGGGGTAGCAACCCAGTGCCTGGCGCATCCCCAGCCCCAAAACCAGCAGCACCCAGCCCGCCGACACGGCGGCGGCGCCCGCGGCCCTGAGAACCAGAAAAGCGCCGGTCTTGCCGGAATACAGCAGCCAGGCCAAAAGACGGGAAAACCGTTCGGCCATCAAGATCAGGGCCGTCCAGACCATCGCCAGGAAGGACAGGGAATGCATCGCGATAGGAAGCAAACCGCCGCGATTGGCACGGTGCCACTCGCCGAGGCTGCCAGCCAATTCCAGCACAAAGATGATCGCAAGCAAGACCCATCCGGCGGTTGCGCCAAAGCGAAAGCCGCCAGCGGCTTTTGGCTCCGGGTGGCCGCCGTTATTGCCGGAATGACTGCGCATGCTTTAACCGCCTTTGACTCTTAAGTCCATTACGCGGAGACATTTGCCACGGCGTTGACCATAAGCAAGCCAATCTTCGCAAGCGACCTCACCGCGCCGGCGGCGTTGGCCGGCAAAAATACTTGTCAAATCCCCGTTTGCAGCCTTTACTTGCGCGCGACAATCACAACACAACACCGCTCGAAATGAAAACCATGATGAAATCACGGGGGTTCCCGTCCGTACAGAAACTGTTGTCAAAAGCCCTGCTCGCCGCCGGCATGGCGCTGGTTTGCCTCGCGGGCGAGACGCGGGCCTCCGCCGCCCAGGTCTTGCGCGGCCAGAGGCCATCGGTTGTCGCCGGCCTGCCAGCGGTCGGTGCTTTTCTGTCAACAAGTAATTTAGACCTCGTCATCAGCCTGCCGCTCCGGAACAAGCCGGCCTTGACCAACCTTCTCCGGCAAATCAACGATCCGGCAAGCCCCAATTTCCATCATTATCTGACCCCGGCTGAGTTTGCCGATCGTTTCGGGCCGACCGAGCAGGACTATCAGGCGCTCAAACAGTTCGCCAGCGACCACGGCTTGAGGGTCACAGGCACTCATCCCAATCGCACGCTCCTGGATGTCAAAGGATCGGTCGCAACCATCCAGTCCGCTTTTCACGTGAAGCTGCGCTTCTACAAGCATCCGAGCGAAGGCCGGAATTTTTACGCGCCCGACACGGATCCGTCGATCGATGCAGCCGTATCGGTGCTGGGGGTCAAGGGCCTGGATAATTATCTTCTCCCACGGCCGAACTTCAAAAAATCGCCGCTCATCCCCGGCCAGCCTCCCCGGCTCAGCACTGGTTCCGGTCCGAGCGGCACGTATATCGGAAACGATTTCAGGGCGGCTTATGTTCCCGGTGTCACGCTGACCGGCGCGGGGCAGTCGGTGGGATTGCTGGAATATGATACTTACTACCCGATCGATATTCTCACCTACGAAACCAACGCGCACCTGCCCGCGGTTCCGATCACCAACGTCCTGTTGAATGAGTTCAGCGGACCGCCAGGCTCCGGCAATGTCGAGGTGGCGTTGGATATCGACATGGCCATTTCCATGGCGCCGGGATTGTCTCAAGTGCTCGTTTATGAAGGACAGATCGGCGACGATATTCTCAACCGCATGGCGACTGATGATTTGGCCAACCAACTCAGTTCGTCCTGGTCATGGTATCCCGAGGATGAAACGACCGACCAGATATTCCAGCAGTTTCAAGCGCAGGGACAGTCAATGTTTGAGGCCTCCGGTGACAGCGGGGCTTACAGCGGGTTCATTTACCCGCCTTCCGATGACCCGAACATTACCATCGTCGGCGGCACAACGTTGACCACCGCCGGTCCCGGTGGTTCGTGGGTATCGGAAACAGTCTGGAATTGGTTCACGACCGGCGAAGGGGGTGGAGGGGGCAGCAGCGGCGGCATCAGCCAGGTTTATCCCATTCCCTTATGGCAGGAAGGCATCGATATGTCCAAGAACCTGGGATCGACAAACATGCGCAACCTGCCGGATGTTTCCATGGTGGCCGACAACGTCTCCGTTTATGCCGACGATGGGCAGCTTTGGATTGGCGGAGGCACCAGCGTGGCGACACCGCTGTGGGCCGCCTTGACCGCGCTGGCCAACCAGCAAGCCGCCGCCGAAGACCGTGCTCCGGTGGGCTTTATCAATCCAGCGATTTATTCGCTGGCGCGGAGCGCAAGCTATGGCACTGCCTTTCACGACGTTACCACCGGCAACAATACAAATGCCGGTGACTCTCCCTACTTCTATGCCTTCCCCGGCTACGATCTTTGCACCGGATGGGGCACGCCCAGTGGAAGCAACCTGATCAACGCGCTGGCGGGTCCGGCCGATGCGCTCCAAATCACTCCCATTTCCGGCTTCATCGCCAGCGGTGTTGCGGGTGGTCCTTTCACGCCCAGCAGCCAGGTCTATTCCTTGACTAATGCGGGGGCGAATGCCCTGAACTGGTCAGTAATGAACACGTCCCTTTGGCTCGACGTGTCGATGGCCGGCGGTTTGCTGTCGCGCGGGGGCCCAGCCTCTCCGGTCACCGTCAGTTTAAGCTCCGCTGCCGCCAGCCTGCCCATTGGCACGTATAATGCCACTGTATGGTTTACCAACCTGGCTGACGGGATCGTCCAATCACGCCAGTTCACTCTGGAAGTGATGCCCGCCGTGGCTCCGAGCATACTCACCCAACCGGCGAGTCAGTTGGCGGCCGTCGGTTCCACCGCGATCTTCAGCGTGAGCGCGTCCGGCAGCGCGCCTTTGGTTTACCAATGGCAAAGAAACGGCGTCAACTTGACTAATGGCGCGGGCATTTCCGGCGCAACGACCGGCGCTTTGACGCTCTCCAGCGTCTCGGCCGGCAACTACGGCGCCTACTCTGTCATCGTCAGCAACGCCTATGGTTCAACGGGCAGCGCGGAAGCGGTTCTATCGCTCTATTCGGTCGGACCTGGCGGGCAGTTGGTCAAGAATGGCGGGTTCGAAACGGGTGATTTCACCGGTTGGTCGGGCGATACCAACCTCATTGAAGTTTACCGCGGCGACCCCGCGATCGCGTACCAGGGCGAATATGGAGCGGTGCTCTACACCTACGGCACAATGGCGGAGTCCATCTGGCAAAACCTCTTCACCGAGCCTGGCGCTTCCTACCTAATCTCACTCTGGCTGGATAACTTGTATGAATCCACCAACGAATTCTTTGTTTCCTGGAATGGCGCCGTCCTATTCGAGGAAACCAACGTGCCGCCCAACGGGTGGACCAATTTGCAATTGTACGTGACAGCGAACATGACCAACTCGGTTCTGGAGATAGGATTCGTCAATGAGACGGGGTACTTTGGATTGGATGACGTGATGGCATTCAACATTTCCGTTGCTGCCGCGCCGATCATCATAAACCAGCCGGTCAACCAACTGGTCCCTGCGCGCGGCAGCGCCAACTTCAGCGTCATTGCCTCGGGCGCCACACCTTTGACTTATCAATGGTGGCACGATGGAGCGGAGTTAACCGATGGCCCCAACATATCGGGTTCCGCCTCCGCCAACTTGACTCTGGCCAATGTTTCATCGGCTGCGGCCGGTACGTATTCGGCCTCGGTCAGCAATAGCTACGGCTTTGTCTCCAGTTCTGGCGCCGTCCTGGTGGTTCTTCCCCGTGGGGAGTCGGATACGTTGATCACTTTTGATGACCTTCCCGAGACGGCCAGCGGGTTGCCCGTGCCCGATGGCTATGCGCTATTGGATTGGAATAACTTTTATGAACTTGACGGCCTTGACATCCCGGGTTCCAGCGGCTACACCCCCGCCGTTGTGTCCCCCAGCAATATCGTCTATAACGGCTTTGGAGAGGCCGCGAGCATCATTTGCAACGGAACTTTTGATCTGATTTCCGCGTATTTGACCGCCGCCTGGAACGATAACTTGCAGGTGGAGGTCCAGGGGTACGTGGCCGGCGCGTTGCTCTATGACAACACTTATACGTTGAGCGCGGTGACGCCGACCCCGCTTCATTTTAACTACGTTGGGGTGGACGAAGTTGACTTTACCTCATTTGATGGTACTGCACATACTAACTATGGGCCTACCCCAGGCTACCAATTCGTCATGGATAATGTGACGGTGGCTTATATCTCCGTGCCGCCACAAATCACGCTCGAGCCGGCGGCTCAAACGGTCCCGGTCGGCGCGAAGGTCGTATTCAATGTTGCCGCCGCGGGCAGCGGCCCGTTGAATTATCAATGGCAAAAGAATGGCGCCAACCTGTCCGATGGCGGCGGAATCTCCGGTTCCAGCACGGCCGGCCTGACACTCAGCAGTGTCGCCCTGACTGATTCGGGCGCTTATTCCGCTGTGGTCACCAGTCCCGCCGGCACAGCCGCGACCGTGCCCGCTGCCCTGGTTGTTTATAGCCTTCCCGCCGGAGTGGGCCAACTGGTCCAAAATGGCGGTTTCGAGACCGGCAGTTTCGCCGACTGGACCCAAGGCGGCAACACCGATGACACCTTTGTCAGCTCGGGGTCAAGCTACGTCCATTCCGGCGAATACGGCGCGCAACTCGGGGCCAGCGGGGGGTTGGGCGGCTCTCTTAGTCAGACCCTATCGACCTCTCCGGGGGCAACCTATCTGCTGAGTTTTTGGCTGGAGAATCCCGGCGCGCAAGGTCCCAATGAATTCCTGGTTTCCTGGAATGGCGCCGTAGTCTTTGATCAGGTTGATGTCGCCGCGGGCGGCTGGACCAATGTCCAGTTGGTTGTCGCCGCCTCCTCCGCCAGCAGCGTCCTGCAATTTGAATTTGACAACACGGCCGGTTACTTTGGTCTGGATGACATCTCGGTCAGCAACATTGCGTTGGCGCCGGTGATTGTCACCCAGCCCTCTTCTCAATCTGTTCCCGTCGGATCACCGCAGGTCCAATTTGCCGTCGGCGTGTCCGGCGCCGGACCTTTAACCTACCAATGGCAGGAAAACGGGTCCAACCTGGTGGCTGGCCCCAATATTGGCGGCGCCACAAACTCCACCTTGACGCTAAGCAACATTTCGTTCGCCAGCGCCGGCGAGTACTCTGTCACGGTGACCACCCCCTACGGCGCCGCCGCCAGTCTTCCGGCCTTGCTGGAAGTTTATGCGCTGGCCCCGGGAGCAAACCTTGTTCTCAATGGCGGCTTTGAAACCGGCGATTTCTCCGATTGGTCCCTTTTCGGCGACTCCTATGGTCTGGTTACCGGCGCTTTTGAATTCGTTCACTCGGGAAGTTGGGGTGCGAAACTTCTGAGTTATGGCGACCCAGGCTATCTGGAACAATACATTACCACGTCCGCCGGGGCCTTTTATCAGATTTCTCTTTGGCTCAATTGCCCGCAGACAACTTCGTTCCATGTTTTGTGGAATGGCCAGTCCCTGTTTGACAACCCCGCGCTGATATCGTCGGGCTGGACAAACCTGCAACTTGTTGCCTCGACCCAAAGCACCAACAGCGCGCTTGAATTTGTGTTTACCACCGAGGAGACGTATTTTGGGCTTGATGACATTTCCGTCAGCAACCTCATTGTGGCGTTGCCGCCGCAAATCCTCATTCAACCCAGCCCTCAACTGCTGGCTTCCGGCTCCACGGCGGTCTTCAGTGTCGGGGTCCAAGGCAGCGCGCCGCTGGCCTATCAATGGCAGTTCAACGGGACCAACCTGGCCAACGGCGGCCAGATTGGCGGCGCCGCCTCCGCCTCCCTGACTATCAATAATATTTCCTCCACCAATGTCGGCGCCTATTCTGTCATCGTCAGCAATTCCTATGGCTGGACCGCCAGTTCTCCCGCCACCCTTTCCATTTTGCCGCCAAGCCAGACTCTCATCACCTTCGACGATCTGCCGGACACGACTTTCGGCTTGGAGGTTACTAATGGATATGGGGGGCTCGATTGGTATAACTTTGATGAAATCGACGGCATCAACTACCCGCTGCCCAGCGGCTACAGGGCCGCGGTTGTGTCACCCAGCAATGTCGTCTATAACTTCAATGGCGGGACCGCCGTCATCACCGCCAACGGAAGATTTGATCTGATTTCCGCTTATTTGACCTCCGTATGGAACGATAACTTGCAGGTCGAGGTCCAGGGATACGCCGCCGGCTCGCTGCTCTATGACAACACTTATACGTTGAGCGCGGTGGCGCCCACCCTGCTTCATTTCAATTACATTGGGGTGGACGAGCTTGACTTTAGCTCCTTTGGCGGCACTCCCCATCCGGGCTACTCTAATTCGCTCGAACAGTTCGCAATGGATAATCTGGTTGTGGTGCCGCCGCGAGCGCCGCCTCAGATTATCGTCCAACCCGCGGCTCAGACAGTTGCCGCCGGGTCCTCGGCTGTCATTGGCGTCACCGCCACAGGTAGCCCGGTTCTGGTCTATCAATGGCAAAAGAATGGAATCAGTCTGACAGACGACGGCCACATTACCGGCTCCGCCACACCCAGCTTGACGGTCGCCAACGCGGGAGCGGCCGATGCCGGCTTCTATTCGGTCGTTGTCTCCAACGCCTACGGCGCCGCCGCGAGCATGGCCGTGCCCCTATCGGTTTATACATCTGGACAGTTAGTCCAAAATGGAGGCTTCGAGACAGGGAGTTTTGCCGATTGGACAGAAGGTGGAAGCTTTGATGGCTGCTTTGTCACCTCGACTTCCCCCTATGTTCACTCCGGGCGTTACGGCGCGGAACTCGGCCCGTCCACGCTCGGCACCCTGTCCCAGTCCATTGCCACGTCCGCCGGTCAATCGTATCTGATTTCATGCTGGCTCTACTGCGACGGAGAAGTTCCCAACCAATTTCTTGTGTCATGGAACGATTCTGTTTTATTCGATCAATCCAATATCCCTAATACCGGTGGTTGGACGAACTTGGTCTTCACCGCCAGCGCGACCGGCGCCAGCACCGTTCTGCAATTTGGCTTTCTCGATGGTCCAAGTTACCTTGGTCTGGATGACATCACGGTGTCCGCGGGAAACAGCCTGGCGGCGGCGCCTCAAATCACCATTCAGCCCACCAATGAATTCGCCGGCGTCGGTTCTTCCGCCGCTTTCTCTGTCAATGCCACAGGCACGCTGCCAATGCTTTACCAGTGGCAGTGGAATGGCGCGAACCTGGCCGATGGCGGCAGCATTTCGGGTGCGAACAGTCCCAACCTGGCAATTGCCAGCGTTGCCGCATCCAACGCAGGATCCTATTCGGTCACGATCAGCAACACCTATGGCTCTGCGCTCAGCTCCAGCGCCACGCTCTTGGTTCTTCCTGCCGGCGTGACCAATGTCAACCTCGTCACATTCGATGACTTGCCCGACACCACAAACGGCCTCGCGGTGACGAATGGTTATTTCGCGCTGGATTGGAATAATTTCTATGAGATCGATGGCAATGGGTTTACGGCCTATTATGGTCCCAGCGGCTTCGGTGCCGGGGTCGTGTCCACGAACAACGTGGCCTTTAACGGCTACGGCGAACCGGCCGGCATTAGCGCCAACGGCGCCTTTAGTTTGATTTCGGCCTATCTGACCGCGGCCTATAACGACAACCTGCGCCTCGAAGTGGAAGGCTATATCGGACCGATTCGCGCTTATGACAGAATTTATACACTTAGCGCCACGAATCCGACCCTGATCAATTTCAATTACATCGGGGTGAACTCGGTCGATTTCAATGCCTTTGGCGGCACGCAGGATCCCGCCTACACCAATGCCGGCCCATTGTTCGTGATGGACAACATGCTCATTGCCCCTGTGGCGGCTCCCCCGCAAATCACCAGCCAGCCGTTCAGCCAGTTGGCGGACGTCGGCTCCAGCGTCGTCTTCACTGTCACGGCCACAGGGGGTTTGCCCTTGACTTACCAATGGCAAAAGAACGGCGGCAACTTGACCGACGGCGGCAACCTTTTTGGTTCCACCAACAGCAGTCTCTATCTCGATGGTCTGGTTATGACCAATGCCGGCGTCTATTCCGTTGTGGTGGCCAACGCATCCGGCTCGGTCCTCAGTACTGGCGCTGTGCTGACGGTTTACGCCCTGGCGCCGACAGCGACCGAATTGGTGCGGAATGGCGGCTTTGAGACCGGTGATTTCTCCTTCTGGACATTGTCCGGCAACACCAGGGGCACCATCGTCACTTTCGACGAGGCCTATTTCGGCAATTATGGAGCGCAACTGACAACCGGCGGCCTGCTGGGGGGCGCTCTCTCTCAATCACTGGCCACAGTTCCAAACACGTCCTACTTGCTCTCACTGTGGTTGAACGTGCCTTACGACGACCTCCCGGACGATTTTGCGATTAGTTGGAATGGCGCCACCATCTTCAACCAGGTCAATCTCCCCGCCCTCGGTTGGACAAACCTGCAATTCATCGTCGCCGCCTCCACCTCCAACACCGTCTTGCAACTGGGATACCAGAATGACGTTGATTTCCTTGGCCTGGACGACGTCAGTGTTCGAGGCATCACCCTTCCGGCGCTGCCACCCGCCCCCTCCTTGCAATCAGTCATTTTCCACGGGGGCGTGCTTACTTTCTCTTGGAGCACCGTTCCCGGTAACACTTATCAAGTCCAATACACGAGCAATTTATCGCAAAGCATCTGGAGCAGCTTAGGCGGCCCGATTTCCGCCACCACGACCAGCACCAACGCCACCGATACCCCCGGCCCGGTCGGCCAGCGATTTTACCGCATCACGGCGCAATAGCCGGGGAGACCGCGCAAACCGCTCCGCCCAAGCTCGCTTTGGGGAGCGCTCCGGCGGTCGGGTGACCAGATTTGGGGGCCGCAGTTTTTCCTTCCCCTTTCCGGTTGCCCTTTCTACTATTGCGGTTCGGAGACGTGAAGAAACCGCACGTCACCCGCGGACGACACAGCTTATGCCATTGACACATACTAAAGACCTGTTCGCCAAGGCCCTCAAAGGCAAATACGCCCTCGGCGCCTTCAACGTCAACAACATGGAACTGCTCCAGGCCATAACCGAGGCTTGCGAGGAGGAAAAGGCCCCCGTCATGCTCCAAATCTCCAAGGGCGCCCGGCAATATGCCAGTGCGGTTTATCTCAAGAAACTCATCGAAGCCGCCGTCAGCACCTCCAATATCCCCATCGCCGTCCACTTGGATCACGGCGATTCGTTCGACCTTTGCAAAGAATGCATCGACGAGGGATTCACCAGCGTCATGATTGACGGCAGCCACGAACCTTTCGAGAAAAACGCCGAACTCTGCCGGCGCGTCGTCGAATATGCCCATAAACACAACTGCGTGGTGGAAGGCGAGTTGGGCATGCTCGTCGGCGCCCAGCATGACGATGGCGAAGAGGGCGGCGCCTACTCCAAAGGAGGCGTCTATACGCACCCTGACGAGGCCGTCTTGTTCGTGCGCCAGAGCGGCGTCGATTCGCTCGCTGTCGCCATTGGCAACTCCCACGGCGCGTACAAGTTCAAGGGCGAACAACGGCTGGACTTGGATCGCTTGCGCGCCATCAAAAAGGCGCTTATGGACGCCGGCTTGGGTGATTACCCGCTGGTTCTGCACGGCGCTTCCAGCGTCCCCAAGGAGCTTGTGCAGGAAATCAACAAATACGGCGGCAAAATGGGCGACGACACCGCCGGGGTCCCCGAAGCCGACATAGAAATCGCCCGCCGCGTTGGTTGCACCAAGGTGAATATAGATACCGACTTGCGGCTGGCGATGACGGCCGCCATCCGCAAGTCTCTTGCCGAAAACCCAAAAGAATTCGATCCCCGCAAATACCTCGGCCCTGCTCGCGCGGGCGTCAAGGCTCTCGTTCGTCATAAAGTGCGGGATGTCCTCTGCTGCGCCGGGCACGCTTTCGATTAGCCGCCAATGGTGCCGCCCCACTGGAGCATAGTGGCTTTCTGATTAAGACTGTGCCATCTTGTCTCTCTTGGTGACACACAAAGTGCGCCATAATGTCCCGTTTGGCCAACTCGCGCGCCCATTGCAATCTGCGTAAGATACTATATATAAACCAGATATGATGTTCTCAATTCTTGGCACACGATACGCTATTTATCGGCGTGAATGGTTTGTGACAATATAAGAACATTAACTTTGAAAGGAAGATTTATGACACTGACAAGATGGCAACGACCTGAATTGTGGGGCTTATCTCCGGTTCGCCGAGTGGCGACGTTGCGGGATGATTTGGATAATCTGTTTAATCTGGCGTTTGGACGGTTGGGAGAATCGCCGGCCGACACTGATCGTGGAGACCAATTGCTCGAAGGATGGTTCCCGGCGGTCGATATGTACGAAGACAAGGACACGCTCCTGGTCAAGGCGGAACTTCCCGGCATGCGCAAGGAGAACATCGATATTTCCCTGCACGACGGTTTTCTGACCCTCTCGGGCGAGCGCAAACAGGAGCAGAAACACGAAGCCACGGGCACTTACCGCGCCGAACGTTGGCTGGGACGCTTTCATCGCTCCATCAGCCTGCCGTGCCAAGTGGAGGCGGACAAAATCAAGGCCACCTACACCGATGGCGTGCTGACGGTCACTCTGCCCAAAGCCGAGGAAGCCAAACCCAAGCAAATCCCCATCACGGTTAAATAACTTGAACATCCGGTCGGTTTTGTCTGGCCGAGTCACGAAAGGAACTTATGAACGCAGTTGTGCAACAAGAAGATAAATCAGTTCGCCCGCAGCCGGTGGATGCCGCTCGCGAATTCGTCACCCCTCAAGTGAACATTGTCGAGAACCCCGATGGCTACGTGCTCGAGGCCGAGTTGCCGGGAGTCAACAAAGAGGGCCTGGAAATCAGCCAGGAGGACAATGTGCTGACGATTGTGGGCCGGCGCCAGCCTGGACCTGCCGCCAGCCTGCTCTATCGCGAATCACGCACGGGCGATTTCCGGCGCGTCTTTGAATTGGACCCTTCCATTGACAGCGCAAAGATTGCCGCGCGCATCGAACAGGGCATTTTGACCCTCAGCCTCCCCAAGGCCGAAAAGGTCAAACCGCGCAAAATCGCCGTCAGCTAATATCGTCGCGCTGACTTTTGCAAAGGCCGCGGGGTTGAAACACCGCGGCCTTTCTCGTGCCCGAAATCCTCTCCGCGTCTGTGTCTTACGGCGTGGTGGAGAGGCGGAAGAAGCGCGACTTTTGCGTGCTCACGGGCACCGCGTCGGTGTAGGCCCCCACCGCCGACTGCGCCGTGATGTTGGTCACCTCGGTCCAAGCCGTCAGATTGGTCGAGACGTCGATCTCATATACTTGTCCCGGCACGGCTGACCAATACATGGTGAACCCATTGGTGGGCGAGGCGATGCTGGCGCCCAGGAACGCGGGCGCGTTGGGCACCACCGTGGCCACGTTGGTGGCGATAATGGAATAGCCGAGGGTGGCGCCGGAGTTGTTGGGGACCGCCAAATACCAGGTGCCCTCCACCGTCGGCAGCGCCGCATTGGTCCCGATGGAGACAAATTGGCTGGCGGCGCCGGGCGCAAAACTCTCCGAAAACGACGCCTCCGGCGTGGGCAGCGTTCCATCGCCCACCAATAACTCAAGGTCGCCGCCGGGAGAAATATTTGTGACAGTAAACTGGACGCCCGCCTCGCTGGTGTTGGTCACGGTGAAGGAATAGTACAAGTTGCCCAAAAATCCCGGCGGCGCCAAGCCGTGTTTCGGCACGCCGTTTGCCAGGGGGATCACCGTCAGCTCCCCGTTGGTCACATACGCCGCCTCAATGGTGTAGCCCGCGCTGGCGACGTTCCCAAAATTATACACCGACAGATACCACGTCGTCGGCGTCAGCGGCAGCGGAACGGGCAGGGAATTGGTGGTGACAACGATAAACTGGTCGTTGGTCCCGGCGTTGCGGCTATCGTACTCGAAGCTCAACGGGCCGGGCACCGGTAAACCCTCGCGCGCAAAAAGGTCCAGCTCCGCGCTGGGCGTGTTGAGCACCTGGAAGCTGGCCAGCACCGCGTTGGCCGGCACGGTGAAGGAATAGAATTGCGGCCCGTTATTGTTGGCAATGTTGGTAAACGCGACGCCGTTGGTCAGGGCGATGATGTTGGTGTTCGCGCTCACGTCGAAATCCACCTGGAGGCTGAACCGAGCCGCACCCGGCCCCGGATTTTGCACGCCCAGGAAATAGCGGCGCCCCGGCTCCAGAGGCGGCGGCGCGCCTTCCGTCGTCAGCGTGTTGGTCTGGGCGGTGCTCACTCCGGCCATCAACGTCACGTCTCCCGCCAGGGTTCCGGTCGGCAGGGCGGACTGGTCGAAAAGCAAATTCAAGGGAGCGCCCGCGCCGGTGATGTTGGTCAAAATGTTGGTCGCAAAATTCGCCGTCTCCGGCACATCCACTCCAAAATAGACGATCTGGCCGGCCGGCACGGGAATCGTTTCGACAAAGGGCACGTCATTGGTCAGCAGGATCAGATTGACGTTGGTCGAGGAGGTCGTCAT
The DNA here is from genome assembly GCA_049517295.1 of Verrucomicrobiota bacterium. Taxonomy (GTDB): domain Bacteria; phylum Verrucomicrobiota; class Verrucomicrobiia; order Limisphaerales; family Palsa-1400; genus JBEKSF01. The sequence continues at coordinate 3,072 of JBEKSF010000066.1, read as the reverse complement.
CTCCAGGGTCCAACTGAGCAGCGCGCCGTTGGCCGGCAGCGGCGAATCCAGGCGCGTGTCCCAAATATCCAGCGTCCAGCAGCCCTGCGGATTTTCGCCGATGAACGGCGTCAGCGGCTCCTCCGGCAAATAATAATTGTCGTAGTTGGTGTAGGGAAGCTGCACCAGCTCGATGTTGTCGAAGAGCGTGCTCAAGGTGTTGCCCGCCAGTTCGATGGTCGTTTGCGCGTTGGTGGCGATGAAACTGTTGGTGTGCAATTGCCAGCCGCCGGTGAAATTGGTGAGAATGACAGTATTGGTCGAGACGCCGTCCACAACCACCTGGAAATTGGGGTACAAAGAGGTGGTGCTGTACTTGCCAAGGCTGCCGGCGCGGTAAATGGCGGCGAGTTCACCGACCGAGAGTGCCCGGTTGTATATCGAACACTCGTCAATTTTGCCGCCGAACATGTTCAGGTACGGCACCCAGGTGCCCGTCGTGCCAATGAACAGCGGAGTCGTGTCGTAATCCAACGCAAATCCCGCCGTTGCCGACGCCTCCGCCACGCCGTTGACGTAAAGAGTGGATTGGTTGCCGTCGTAGGTTGCGGCGACGTGATACCAGACGCCCCGCTGCGCAATCGTCTGGGAATTGATCACCACCTGGTCGCCAAAGCGCGAGACCACAAAATAGAAGTGGTCAGAGTAAGTCCCGTCGCTGTTGGCAGCGGTCTCTTTCAAGAAGCTGTAGCCTTCAAACCAGGCCGACCAGGTGTTTTTCTTGAACACGATCTGTTCGCCGCCGTTGTTGGAAGGCAGGTTCGGATCCAGCCACACCCACGCCTCAGCGGTGACGTTGGCGGGCTTGAGTGTCGGAGAATCAGGAACCTGGACGTAGCCGTTGGCGCCGTCGAACAGGAAAGCTTGTCCGACCATGCCGGCGGCGTAACTGGCGCCACTCGGCGACAACGTGCCGTTCTCATTATTGACAATGTCGTCGGTGTTGTGGTCGCCCGGCCACCAGCCGACGATGCCGGGCGGTTTGGCATAGTAGGTCAGCTCGTAGGTGGCCCCGGGGACGGTGGGGAAGGTGTTGGTGATCTGGCCGCTGGTGAGCGCCAGATAGTTGGTGCCTGAATAAGCGCCGTTTGGATCGGTCACAATTCCCACTTCATTGGTGGCTACTCCCCAGCCTCCGCCCACAGACTGTCCCGCGGTGTAAATGCCATTGGTCAAGCCCTCGAAGCCATTGGAAGAAAGGAGCGAAATGTTGGTCACGGCATTGTTCGAGGCGAACGGCCACGCGAACTTGATCGGCACGGTGGCCAGATTGGTGTCCTCGGTGAACGTCGTATAGACATAGTTGGTGACCAGCACATTGGTGTTGACGGGATTGGTGCCCACCAGCGACAGCCCCAGGTTGGTCGCCAGAAGACCCCCCCGGTTCTCAAACAGCAGCACGCTGGTGCCCTGCGGACTGGTCAGGTGCAGCACCAGATCGTCCAGATTGGGATCGTTCAACCGCACCCCCACGCTCAAATCCACCACCTGCTGGCCGTTGGTGATGCAAATCTGGGAACCTGTCGTGGAGTCCGTGCCCAGCGGCGTGAGGGTGTTGTTGCTGTAAGTGTTGACCAGGTTCGGCACCAGGCTCTCCTGTATCTGGACCAGCACGTTGAGCGTCACACACGCCGCCCCTTCATTATAAAACCCGTAATACCACGTGCCCCCGCTCAGCGGCGGAACGTTGGTCGTGCTGTAATTGAGCGAGCCGCCCGGCGCATTGATGTTGGTTCCATAATCGTTGACAGTGACGTTTTCGGTGTTGGTGATGTAAATGCCCACCGGACTGTTGCTGGTGCCCTCGTAGGTCACCGATATGTTCAGGTTGGTCGCGTCGTCGGGCACGTTGACGTAATCGTCATACCAATCCCCCCCGCACAGGGTGATCGTATAGGCCCCCAGCGGCTGCGGATAGTAATTGACGCTGAAGTTGGTGATCGAGCCGCTTTGAAACAAGGCGTTGTCGGCCTCCTGCAGTATCCACGCCACCTGGGCCCGCGTGTTGATATACTCCTTCAACGTGCCGGGACCGTCGGATGGCACTTCCCCGGGACTCTCCAGCAAATCGTCATAAAGGTTGTCAAATCCGCCCGGCGGACCGGAGTAGTTGTTGAGCACCACCGGCGTGTTGTCCGGGTTGAGCGTGCCATAGAGATCGCTCGGATTGCCATGTATGATCCCCAGGTTCACCGTCACTTTGCGAGTGACCGACGTCGCGGCGCCGGGCCGCACCATGAACGCAAAGACCAACGCCGGCTGGCCGGCAAAACTGTCCGGGATGACCACCGGCAAGCCCGTCCCCCAGGCGGTGATGCTCCCGTTCCCATTGACCGTGCTGAAGGGCAACTGCTGCGCCACGCCATAAAATCCAAAATCGGCCCCCTGCTGGTCCTCGGACTTGATCCCAATGTAATAAACCTCGTTGGCCACCGAATTGCTATAGATGATCGTCTCGTTCCCGCCCCGATTCAACGACTTGTCCGCGCCCTCAATGGCCGCCGCATCCAAATTGGTCAACGCCGGATCGGTCGAGACATACATGTCGATGTCGGCGTCAGTGTTGCGCGGAATCGACAGGTTCGGCGGCTCAAAGGTCGTAAAAGCGACATTGGTGGCCTTGTTGGTGCCCCCGATACCGATAAACTGATCGTTGGTAAAGACGAAGAAATGCCATTGATTGGTGCTGCCATTGGTGATGCCGGCCGCGTAATTCCATAGGTTCGGCTCGTTGGCCCCCACCCGCTCATGCAACAAGGGCACCCCGCTGTGGGCCACTGTCACCAGCGATACCGGCGGCGGCCTGACAACCGGATTGGTGGTGATTGTCAATCTCGACGCCAACGCCGGATCGTCGCTGGAAATGACCAGCGCGTAATCCTGCGCGATCAGGTTGGTCTCCATCGTCACCGCATTGACGTTGACCCGCGCCGCGCTCACCGTCACATAAAGCGGAAAGCTGAACGGCGTATAGACCGGGCTGATATACACGTTCTCCACGTTGTTGATCGCGTCCGGCGCATCCCCCGTGTT
>JBEKSF010000065.1:0-31414 GCA_049517295.1 Verrucomicrobiota bacterium | reverse complement strand
GAGCGCAACCACCTTCACGGGCTGCTGCGGTGTGAGACAAAATTCTTCGCCGCCCCATTGTTGCGGCGGAGAAGTATATGTGGCCCAATAGACTCCTTTCGGGCTGCGTTTGCCCTCTCCCCGCTTGCGGGGAGAGGTCTTTCATTTGACTGCGCTCGGTCTTCGTGAAATCGCTGCGTTTGCCCTCTCTCCCCGCTTGCGGGGAGAGACGGAGAGAGGGGTTCCTTTTTCGTCACCTGAAGAGTTTTGTCTCACACCCGGTGTAGAATATCTGCTGGATTGCCTTTTGCCGTGAAAACTGATACGGTGTTATCATGAAATTGACGGCCATCATTTATCCTGATTCAGAAACCGACTGGCTTGTGGCCGAGTGTCCCGAAATCGGCACTGCCAGCCAAGGTCACACCGAGGAAGAGGCTCTTGCAAATTTGCAAGAGGCCACCGACCTTTACCTCGAATCCTTCCCGCAAACTCTCAAGAAGCCAGCGGCCATCCGCACGTTTGAATTGGCACATGGCTAACCTGCCCATCGTGTCCGGCACGGAGGCGGTCAAGGCTCTGCAACGACTCGGATTCTTTGTGGATCGCCAGCGCGGCAGCCATACCGTCCTCAAGAAAGTCACGCCGCTAGGCGAGCGCGGCTGCGTCATCCCCATGCACCGGGAGGTTGCCCTTGGCACTCTACGAAGCGCACTCAAATTGGCAGGCGTCTCGCCCGAAGAATTCAAGGATGCCCTGTGATTGTGGCTGGACGCTCGGAAACAAGATATGAAAGTGAAGACCAAGCGAGCATTCGACACTGTTTGCGAGCTTGCTTCAAAGGCCCCTCGTCCTTCAACCCTCACAGCGTCGGCCAGGGGCCGTCCTGCCGGTCATGGCGTCGGCCCCAGGGCCTTTACAAAACTTCCGCGCTCAACCCCCCGCCATCGCCCCCGTCGCCGCCACTCCCCATCCGCACGCGGCAACTTAGGCCGTCTCCCGGCACACGGTGGCAGTCAGGCCCCACACCAGGGCCTTGGCGCAATTCAAATCCATTCGTCAGGACGGGTGATCGTTTCGTTTTCGTTTACCCGAACCGTGGCCGGCAATAGGTGGCGCGGAATGTCTGCCAGCGGGAGTGGTTTGCAGGCCACCCCCATCCGGTGATAATTGTGGTTGCGGCGCTCTTCGCGCTCATCCTCCAAAACCGGGATGTACACCGTAGTTTTTATCTGCGGATAAGCTTGATTTTAAGGGCCAAAGGGCCGATATGTATTACAACTTCTCGCAATTGCGATTGGGTGATCCGAAAGGGTTGCCCTATTTTTTTGTACAATCAGCCTGTCGCTGGACGACTCGGTATCAATTTTCAATTGAGTTCGTTTCCTGTTAAGAACACTGCCGCATCCGCATCCGCAGTCGCCAGTCTTTTGAACAGAGGATGGCTGCTCCCTGGCGGAAATCAAGCTTCTGCCGTTTTTCATAACGGCGCCGTGAGCGCGTAAGCTTTCGCCACGTCCCCTCAGCCAGCGGGCCGCGCATCAGGGCGTTGCCAAAACTTCCGCCCTCACACCGCCCCCAAAATCAGTTCGACTTCTGCCGCTCCGGGCGAGCCGCAGGCCTGACGCCTGCCCACTACCCACCAGGCGACGGCCCCCGTCTCACCCGGCCGACACGACGAGGCCCCGCGCCCCAGAAAATGGCCACCCGAGATTATGGTTTGATCGCAGGAAGATGGGGTTTTACGCTGTCGGAATTGCGGATAGAAACCTTGCGCTCGCGGTTATACACCGAAGCGAATTTGAGTATGACCTTGCCGGCTGACAAATGGCTGCATGCAACCGGAGTTGTCCGGGTTTCGCGGTAAGGTTATGGCCTCACTATTCGTGCCGTTTTAAAAACGAAGGAATGCCGTCACTATTGTCTTTCCATGATCTTTCGTCTGTAACGGCAAACGCAGCCTCCACACCATTCTCATCATAACTACTGTCAACATGGCCGGTCAATAAGTCAGATTTGAAACACTGGATATTCGGTGCAAACTTCTTAACGGCGGACTTCAAAGAAGCTTCCCCTGAGCAGGTAAGTTTGGGCCAGAATTTGATTTGTTGAATCCAGTCGTTAGGATCAATTTCTTCCAGAACCATTCCTCCCCTTCTCTGGTTCTCGGGGCCATACGCAACAAATCGAACCTCCTTTTCACTTTCATATTCCTTTCGCTTCATGAAGTGAGGTTGAAGAATAAACTGCTGATGATCGGGTTCTCCTGGATTCAAGTTGAGGACTTGACCTTGAAAGACCTCAACGTAAAACATTTGCCCAAAGGTCGCATTTTGATCAGCCTTCACAAAGGTTTGGCGAAGTCTGCCAACAGTCGTTGCGATTGCCGCTCCTTTATTTCCATAGACAGACCACATGGCCGCAGATTCAGAGCCAAAAAACCAGCACCAAGCATACCGCGTTTTGCGGATGAACTCGAAATAATGAGTCATCAGAATGTCCGCCTTACGTCTCGCAAAAGCTTCGTCATTCTTGTTCTGCTCCATTTGTTTCTGTTCATTTTTATCGCACCGCTTTTGATAAAGCCACTCGTCCAATTTGCCTACATCGCTTCCGTAATGGTGTTCGATGGCATCGTTGAACCAAGAGCTTTCCAACGGAAATGTTCCCTCGAAAGGGTCGCCTTGTCGGAGTTTTTCAACTGACGGTATAAAAATCTTTCTATCGAGGTAGAAAAATAATGTCTCTAATGGGACGTAACGCCATAGATAACTATCGTCGTTCAACCACTTCGCATGATTTGGAGGATAGATTTGGTTTGCAATTGGCATAGCGTTCAGGTGGGGTTCGCTTCATCAATCTGACAAGCTGTCGCGCTGCGCTTTCATGTAGCGCAAATATGTCGCTTTCTCGGGATCAATCACAATACTCCCTGGCTTTGGTCCGTGCCTCCTCCGCACTTTTGGACGACGTGCAGCACTATTGACCACAGGACCCCCAGGACGTTTCGGACAACGAGAGGCTTTGTGCTTTTCCAGGCGCTTGTCGCTGACTCGCGCTCCGCAGTAAGGGCAAAGAAGAATGTTCGCTGATATACTCATGACGTGTCACGCCGCTTAATGCCCATCCGACAGGGAGTAGCGATTAGGACAACCTCATTCTTTGGCGATGGGCATTTCATGGTATCAAGGCAAGGACACGCGGAAAAACTGGGTGCCTGTCTCGAAATTCAAGTATTGCGAATTCGTGTTGCCGGTGGCGGCAAAAGCCACGCCAAAGTTTGTCCAGCCAGCCAGGTTGGGAGAGGCTTGCAATTGATAATTCAACATGGGCGTCAACCCACTGTAATCTAGGCGAAACGCAGGGCTGGTATTCGCCAGCAACACTGGAATCGGAGGCGGATCGATCTGAATGATGGGCGCAATTGTGTAGCCGAGACCGGCGTCAATTATATTGATTGCTGTCACTACACCATTGCTCACGGTGGCCGTGGCTAGCGCCCCACTGCCGCCACCCCCGGCAATTTCTACCGCCGGAACGGACACATACCCAGACCCGCCGTCGTTGACCGTTGCCGCCACCACGAAACCATAATCCAGAATCGCGGTAGCCGTAGCTCCATACGGAATCGGTAACGCCACCAGCCGATACAATGAACCGTTAACTGAGGCATCGAAATATTGCCAATAGTCGCTGGCTCCCGCCACGAAGGATGAACCGAGATTATTCCATGTTCCAGACGCCGACACTTGAAGCTGGTAATTTGTCCCGATGCTCAAATTCGTAAAGGCCAAACATGTGGCGGGCGCGATGTCGAGCATAAGGGGAAATGGCGGTGTGATGGAGATAATTGGCGTGTTGGTGTAGCCGGAACCCGCGTTGGTGATAGTGATGCCAGTCACCACGCCATTGCTCACGGATGCAATGGCTTGAGCACCACTCCCGCCACCGCCCAGCACATAAACCAACGGCGTATTCGTGTAACCGACCCCAGAATCCGTGATCGTGACCGCAACCACGAAGCCGTTGGTTATGATTGCCGTCGCAGTGGCAGGCTCAGGTGGCAAATATGCAGCCGTGGCCGTTGTCGTCTGGTTGAAATTTACCGTCACGATCTGAGTGCCAGGCACACCCCAACCCGGCACTATCGAAAAAGCCAACCAATGGCTCCCCAAAGTCAAACCAGTAAGAATTGTTCCACTGTCTTGCCAAGCCCCGCCATCCACTTGCCACTGCGCTCCCTCGCTCACCGCACTCGCCGGACTAATGTTTACTTGCAAGGAACCAAATTGCTGAGTATAAATGCCCATGGTACTTGTCGTTTGATTGGGGCTGATTGTTACCGCTTGGTTAGAGGGCGCGGTCCAACCCGTCACACTTGCAAATGCCACCGTATGGCTGCCCAGAGTTAGGTTTGAAACGGTGTCTGCACTGCTTTGCCAAGCACCGCCATCGACCTGCCATTTCGCCCCGGCGACGATTGCCCCGACCGGGGTGATCGTCACTTGCAGCGAGCCGATTGGCGGCACGTACGTTCCGCTGGCTGTGGCGGTCGAATTGGCGCTGACCGAGACTGTTTGGTTGCTGGGCGTGATCCAGCCGCTCACCGTGCTAAAGCTCACCGTATGATTGCCCACTGACAAACCCAAAACAATCGCTCCGCTTCCCTGTGGCGTTCCGCTATCCACCTGCCATTGTGCCCCGTCGGTGATCACACCGGCCGGGTTGACAGTTACTTGCAACGAGCCGTTTGGGATCGGCGGGTTCAACATCACGGCAGGAAGACCGGCAAATGGCGAACTCCACCCACTGGTCCCAGGCAAATAATAGACCGTCGCGTTAGTGTCCAAAGGAAATGCGGAATCAGCAATCGGAGCGTTCCCCTGGAAATACACAGCGGTCAAGTTGGTGCAGTCTTGAAACGCCCCTGCCACGACGTTGGTGACGCTTCCTGGAATCGTGGCGCTGGTCAGGCTGGTGCAGTCTTGAAACGCCCACTCCCCAATACTGGCGACACCGTTGCACATTGTGACGTTGGTCAAGCCAGAACAGTGAAAAAAAGCCAACTCCCCAATGCCAGTGACGCTTCCTGGGATGGACACGTTGGTCAGACTGCTACAATAATAGAACGTATCCTCACCAATGTTGGTGACACTGTCAGGAATCGTGACGCTCGTAAGGTTGTAGCATTGATAGAACGCGTAGATTCCGATGCTGGTGACGCCATTAGACATGACCACGTTAGTCAGATTGTGACAGTATTCGAACGCCTCATATGAGATGCTGGTGACGTTGCCGGGAATCGTCAGGCTGGTCATGGGGTTGCAGTTGTAGAATGCATTCGTCCCGATGCTGGTGACAGGCAACCCATTGATGGTGGCTGGAATCGTCACAGCCCCGGTAGGCCCGGAGTAACCGGGATATATTATAGTGATAGTGCCGGCATTTGTGACGTAACTGAATTGGGCCTGCACCGCCCGCGGTGCGCCTAATAGCAGAAACACCTGAACCAGAACGGAAAGCAACGCTTGGCGATTGATCGCGCTCATTTTCTTTCAGTGGATTGGCGACAGCAACGACTGTCGTTGGTTGGTGGTTAGGACTGGCAATCCGCAAAAGCGTGCCATTCTCTTAACGGCTCTGTCATTGCTGGCAACTCCGGCATTAAAAAACAGCGCATTTTGAATAAGGTGTACGTCACCAAAAACATTGGCATAATTTCGGTCCCCAAACTCTTTTCGCGCTTCGCTTGAAATATGATCCTGCCCAAGGAGTAAGCGAGCAAATGCAAGGCGTGCCACTTCATCGCTTCCCCAAAATCGGTTGATGCATTCAGGTATTTTCCCCTCAATGCAAAGACGCAACTCTCCATCCTTCGCGCGGAGGTCAAGCAAATGTTTCAGTTCCTCCATTCGTTTTACGGACAGCAACGCGAGAACCTTTTCTTTCTCCTCGGCGATTGACTTGGTTCTATTCCATTTCGTATTGCCGCCACATGGTTGATCGAATTTACGGAGGGCATTCATGTCCAGAATTGCCGTGGCATGTGCATCAAGCCGTGAGATGATGAGGTATCGAAATGGATTTCCACTTGGGGTTTCTTCTGTCTTCATTCCGAATTGGAAGACGTTGTGGCAAATTTTCGGTTTCCCACAGTTGTCCTCAAGGAGAAATCGAGGGGGCGATGATTCATGGTCCACCGTAGTGCCAAGTACGAACGCAGTATTCACATTGTCCGGCATCTTCGCCAACTTGAGCCAGCTAATGTTGTTATCAACCACAAAGCGCCGTGCGAACCTCTTCACGACTTCAAAAAGGTTCTCTTGCGTCGAAAGCACTTCGTCACCATCGAGCGTCAGGAAAGTTATGGCGTGTTTTTTCAAGTCCGCCGGCAGTCTAAAGTCCGACGGCGGCGAATCCCAGCCTTTAAGATCGTTCGACATGTCGCAAAAGTACCTACATCCGGCAAAAAGCCTGCCGGGGCTGTTGGATAATGGCCGAGAGGCACGATTTAGTCAAACGTGGAAGGCCAATCGGCGAAAGCCTCACCGCGCCACCCGCGAACCCTCGAACCCCCATTAGTCGCCGAAAGCAGCTTTCAGCGACACATTGGCTGGGTTTTGGGCCTCACTTCGCCAATTCAAGCCGCCTCCACTTCGTTGCATTTCAGAGGCGCCAGTGAACCCCTCCACCGGCTGGCTCTTCCACTGCGCTCCGCTTCTCGTCCTGAATTGGCGGAGGCACGCGTTTCCCCGCATCCTGAGAGCGGCGGCTTTTGCTCCGACTTCGCTCCCCGCTTCCCTCAGTCTCCGCTCCGCAAAACCGCCGCACTCATGCCGCCCCGGTTTCGAGCTTGTCTCTCAGCCTGAAAGCCTCTCCGTTCTGCTTACTCGCCCATTTGCTCCGGCTACGATGCTCGGTCTCGCTCCGCTCGCACTGCGCGTCTGGGCCTACGCAAATGGGCGACCGCTCCACTCCGGGCCTTTCAAGCTGAGAGACAAGACATCACGGCCCCCGCGTGTTCCCTTTTTCGCCCCATTGCCCCGCCCTGTCGCCAAGACTTGCCGGCTTTGGCTTCCCCTTGAAAGACTATCCTCCTTTGCCATCCTCCGCCGTTCGAACTTTGGAGGACAGGAGGCTACGGTGGACAGGCTGCCGCCAAACCCGGCAAGACTTGGCTCCCCCGTTTGAGCTCCCTTGATGAATTTCCAAATCCGCCGCTCCACTCCGCTTTTTGTTCTGTCAGCTCCGCGCCCCTTTCCCCTACGCGGGCGGCCAGCCCAAACGCTCCATTCCGCTCACGGTTTTGGAAATTCACAAGCGAGCCGGGACATGACGTGCGTTTATCATGCCTCATGCCCGCCCCTCGCCCGGCATGAATCCCGCCACCTGCTTGGCCCTGTGGCTTCCTCTCGTCTCTGTCCCACCCCAAAAATACTTCTGGCGCGCGCCCCGGCCTTCGGTATGTTTTCTGCCGTCTTAATTAACGTTGCATACTCATGGAAGCTCAAGCAGACATCGGACTCATCGGTTTGGCCGTCATGGGCCAGAACCTCGTTCTCAACATGAATGATCACGGCTTCACCGTCGCCGTCTTCAATCGCACCGTCGCCAAGGTGGATGAATTCCTCGGCCGCGAAGCCAAGGGCACCAAGGTCATCGGCGCTCATTCCCTGCCCGAATTGGCCGCACTGCTCAAACGCCCCCGCCGGGTCATGTTCATGGTCAAGGCCGGCAAGCCCGTCGATGAATTGATTGAGGAAATCCTTCCGCACCTGGAAAAGGGCGACATCATCATTGACGGCGGCAACTCGCTTTTCGAGGACACCACCCGCCGCACCAAGTATCTGGAGGAAAAGGGCCTGCTCTTCGTCGGCACCGGCGTTTCCGGCGGCGAGGATGGCGCCCGCCACGGCCCCTCCATTATGCCGGGCGGCTCCAAGGAGGCCTGGCCTCATGTCAAAGACATTTTCCAAAGCATCGCCGCCAAAGTCGAAGACGGCGCTCCCTGCTGCGATTGGGTCGGCGAAAACGGCGCCGGCCACTACGTCAAAATGGTCCACAACGGCATCGAATACGGCGACATGCAATTGATCTGCGAGGCCTATCAACTGATGAAAGACGGCCTGGGCATGTCGGCCGAGGAAATGCACCTGGCCTTCACCGCCTGGAACAAAACCGAACTGGACTCCTATCTCATCGAAATCACCGCCAACATCCTCGCCTTCAAAGACACCGACGGCCTGCCGCTGGTCGATAAAATCGTCGATGCCGCCGGCCAGAAGGGCACGGGCAAATGGACCGTGATCAACTCCAGCGAATTGGGCATCCCCATCACGCTCATCGCCGAAGCCGTCTATTCCCGCTGCGTCTCCGCCCTCAAAGACGAGCGCGTTGCCGCCGCCAAACACCTCCGCGGGCCGAAACGCTCCATCCCCGGCGACCGCGCCCAATTCGTCGAGGACATCCGCTTGGCCCTCTACGCCTCCAAAATCATTTCCTACGCCCAGGGCTACATGCTCATGCGCGCGGCCGCCCGCGACTACGGCTGGAACCTCAATTACGGCGGCGTGGCCTTGATGTGGCGCGGCGGCTGCATCATCCGCAGCCGCTTTTTGGGCAAGATCAAGGAGGCCTTCGACAGAAAGCCCAGCCTCGACAATCTGCTCCTGGACAAATTCTTCCGCGGTGAAATAAAAAAATGCCAGCGCTCCTGGCGCAAGGTCGTCGCCACCGCCGCCCGCAAGGGCATCCCGGCCCCGGCCATTTCCACCGCGCTGAACTTTTTTGACAGTTACCGCAGCGAGCGCCTGCCCGCCAATCTCCTCCAGGCCCAGCGCGACTACTTCGGCGCCCATACTTACGAGCGCCTGGACAAGCCGCGCGGCGAATTCTTTCACACCAACTGGACCGGCCACGGCGGCGTCACCGCCTCTGGCTCTTACACGGCGTAATTGACCCTGGTGGACGCGGCCCCCATGCGTTCCGACGGCATTCTCAAGCACTTCTCCATCGCCCTGGCGATCGCGCTCGTTTTTTATATCGCGGCTTTTGGCTGGCTCCAACACCGCCGCACCTTCAGAGGCCCCTGGGAAGTCACCTTTCGCTCCGACGCCGCCGGGGACCCAGCCCTTCTCATTGCGCAACCCGCCCTCGGCATCACCCAAACCATCACCTTTCCCGGCCAAAAAATCACCTCCGTCAACCTCTCCCGCACCGTCCGTTTTGACGAAGCGGCGTCCGGCTTGCCCTTCGGCGAAATGATCTTTCAAGACCCGACTTTCCTGCCGGGAACCGTTACCATGCGCCAGTTCGGCCATGAAATCGAATTGCTCCCCCGCGTGCTGACCATCGACAAAAAGGAATATCCCTGGCGCTCCGGCTCCGAGATTCAAGTGAAGTAAAAGCCTACTGCCCCGTCCTCGGCGCAACAGCGGTTCGTCAATCCCGAAGGGATTGGATCATTCAGCCCAAGGTTGGCCCGACTCCGAGAGGGCCTACCCTGGGTCGTATAAAGCAAAACCAAAAACCCTTAAGGGTTTCATCCTCCCTTTCCAACTCTCCCCCACAACCGTTCAAACATTTCCTCGCCAGCCCTCTGCCTTTCCGCTAAAAATCTCTCAGCCGAAAATCATGGCCCTGACCAACATTGCTGGAACCGTCACCAACGTCGTCGAAACAGTCTCCGCCGTTACCGGCGCCTCCCGCTTGAGCAGGCTCGCCGACCGCGCCTGCGATTATCTGTTGGCCCGTGCCGATCGCCTTATTCCGGCGGCCTTGCTCCTGATCATCGGCTTCGCCGCCGCACGCTGGATCGGAAACATCATCTCCCGCGCCTTGGAAAAGCAAAGCCTCGACCCCCCCGTGCGCCTGTTGCTCGTGCGCCTGTCGCGCTTGCTCATTTTTGGCCTGGCCCTCACTTGCGCTCTGGAGGTCGCCCAATTCCAGATGACCGCCCTCATCACCGGCATCGGCGTGCTCGGCGTTGGCCTCGGCTTCGGCATGCAGGGCCTCCTCAGCAACATGGTCGCCGGCTTGACCATTATCTTCACCCGTCCCTTCCGCGTCGGCGACTATATCGAACTCCTCGGCGTCCAGGGCGCCGTCGTCCACATCGACATCGTCTCCACCACCCTGGCTCATTTGGACTACTCCAAGCTCATCATTCCCAACCACAAAATCATCGGGGAAATCCTCCATAATTTCGGCGCCGTCCGCCAGTTGACGCTGACGGTCGGTGTCGGTTACCAAACCGACCTCAAGCGCGCCTGCGATCTGGTCGCCGCCGTGCTGGAGCGCCACCCGCGCGTTCTGCGCGATCCCAAACCCATGGTCCTCATCCGCGCACTGCAAGATTCCGCCATCGTCATCGACGCCCACCCTTGGGTCAAACTGGACGATTACCTCTTCGCTCAATCGGAGTTGAACCAGGCCATTGTCGATGCGTTCCGTGAAAACCAAATCGATATCCCCTTTCCACAGCGCGAAATTCGCATCCTCCCTCCATCCCCCGCCCCCGGCGTCCCCTCGCGCGAATTCGATCAGGCTCCGCGGCTGCCCTGACGGCAGAACCTCATTCCGCTTCGGGCCGCTAATGGTTTTGCCCCACCAATTATTTCGCCATCGACTTTTGCTGGCGGATGATGCCCGCCAGTGCCCGGAGTGAATCGTTCACGGTTTGAGCGTCGGAAAACACTTTACGCTCCAGCAAATGGGCATACAACGGGCGGGGCAAGTTCCGGCGCAGGACCTTCGGCATGGCTCAATCGCCGTAAAATCCGCGTGTCATGGCGGACTTTAATCGAATGATTTCCGCCGGATCATTGGATTCAGCCAGCCTGTCGGCCATTTGGCCCAATTCCGCGGCCGCAAGCTGGCGATGGCGAGCCAATTCCAGCGTGAATTGAATCACCTCCGCCTGCGCAACGGGTGGCAAGAGCTTGATTTCTTCAATAACCTTGGCTGCAGTCATGCAGCAATTCTATTCCGCTTCAGCCCGCAATTCAAGGCTCGCGCACCCGGAAGTAAAGCCCAGCTCCGCCCGTCATTGGAACGATCACTTGGCTCAGCGCCCCATTCCCTGTGAAGTTCGTGCAATAGACCCAGTTGGTCGTCGTCAGATCGCTGCTCTCCTGGATCGTGTAGCTTTGTAGGTTCACCGTCTGGAGGCTGAACACGACGTTGCCCCCTTGCAGCCCGGGACCAATAAGCTGCGCCCGCGCAACGCCGGGGAAATTCACATACACCCCGCTGTTGGAGACGATCACCGCGCAGCCCGCCGGAACACTCACGCTGCTGAAGTCTCCGCTCACGTTGGAACAGGAGATGATTTCAAACTCCTGGCCCGTCGCGGGCGCAAATCCCTTGCCCAGCGTCACCGTCAGCGCCCCGCCCAAGGCCGCGTTGCCGCAGGCAAGTTGCCCGAATTGCCCAACGTTAGTCCCCGTAATCTGCGTGATGAACCCCCCGCCCTCCTGCGCGTAGCCGCCCCCGGAAAGGTCCACCGCCCCGCTGTCCACCCGCACCGTCCCCTCTTGATTGCTCAAGCCAGCCGCCAGGATGGACCTGTTTGTCCCGCCGCTCTTCCACACCAGCCCGTAATTCTCAAACAGCGCCGCCGCATTGGCCCGGCTGGACGTGGCGATGCTGCTGTTGTTGGTTATTAAGTAAGTGCCATTGGATTCGTTTACGAACGTGGCCCCGGCGCTCACCAGCAAGCCGCCCATGCCGCTTTGCTGCACCACGTTTTGGTTGTCGAAGACCGTCCCCGCGCCAGTCAGGCTGGACGTATTGGTGCCATTGATCAACGTCGTCGTCCGGTTTGTGAATACGCCGCTGATCGTTCCCTGGAAATTCAGTGTATTGACAGTCAGTGTCGAACTCGTCGGCACGTCCAACTCGCCCGCGCCTTGGATCGTCAGCGTGTTCAGGCTCACGTTGGTGTCCAGGAAAACCGCCGGCCCGTTCAGTGTCACATTGTAATTGCTGCCGTTGGGATAATTGGTGATGCTCCAGTTGCTCGGTTGCACGATCACCCCGGCTCCGCACACGTTGGTCCCTTCCACCTCCGACTGGCTCCAATTATTATTGTCCGGCCAGGCGATCACATCCGTCACAAACACCACGTTGGTCCCCTGCATTTCATCGCATCCGTCCTGCCATTCCTGCCCATAAGCCTGCCGCGTCCACGACACATTGGTGGTCTGCGCCGCCGCAGCCAGACACAGCAAAAAAGCCGGCCCGAAAACAGCAATGGAAAGAGTCCTTGTTCCACGTTTCATAACACCCATCCTGCTCCTGTCCCACGCCAAATGGCGAGAACAGAACGTCATTTCATTGGCCAGCCGCCGTGGTCGCCAATCAGTGAATCTATCTGGGCCATGAGCGTGCGCGTATCGGCCAGCGCGCTCGCCGTGCGCTGGTAATGCTCGATTTCATCCGCGCCCAGCGCCCGGCCTTTGCGGTCTTTGAGCCACTTCTCGCATACCTGGTAGCCGCCGATGCGGAATGCCCAGACCTTGGGCGTGATGCCCTCGAAGAATTGTTTCGCGTTGATATACACGCGCCCCATTTTGCCGGACGGCAACGTGGCTTTTTCCTCCCCGGCTATCATGGCCGCTTGCGGCGGCACATACACCACTTGCTCCACCACGTTCTCGCCGGGCACGTCGAAGGAAATTTCGTCAGTGTCAACTTCACGAATGGTGTGCAAAGCAACCAATTCCCCGCCGCAAACGCAAAGACGCGCAAACAAAGTGCGTTCGCTTGTCAGTGGCACGCGGGGAAAACCAAGCTTGAGAAAGTCGGCATACCGCTCGCGATAGCTCGGCGAATAAAAAATGGCGTAGATGTAATTAAAAATATCTTCTGGGCCGAATGTCCTTTTGAGATCGCCACGCCCGTCCGCGACAAATCTCAAGCCGATCGTTTCCGCAAATTCTTTCACAAACTTGGCGGAAAAGTTTGGGCGGCGTCCATTTTCGTGCTGCACTAGTTCAGCCTGTTCCTTCGTCCCGCCGTTCTGGTAGAGATAAAGTGGAAAGACGGTGTTGATGTCGTAAGCGGCGCATGACTTGTGGCCGGCTATTGTATTCACGGTCAATACGCCAAAGTCCTCTTTCGTCTGGCGGGTGGTGACGAAGCCAAGGTTTTCGCCAGCTAAAAAATGTTCCATTACCTTTTCTGCCGGGCGGCTGGTCAGGCCGATGTCGTAATAAAGCCAGCGGAAATCAAACGGCCGGTAGAGGCAACGCTGAATGGCCTTTGCGCTCCACTTGTGCTGCTTTCGTCGTGACTCAATGTCGTAACTGCTGGAATCTTCGACGCGGTATCGCTGGAGAAAACCCGCCGGCGCGTCTTTGGAAAAAAACAGGGTCATCCTCTTCTCCAACTCCCTCTTGTCGAAATCAAAAAACAGTTCGTCACGGTCGGTTTTCAGGCCGTTGTTGCTGACGGGGAATATGTCACGGATGCTCCACGCCTTGTTCCATTCCTTCTCATGCTTGGCGTTGCGCGGCACGAATCGGAAATCCGGCCCGTCCGGCTCAAAACTCTTCCATTCCGTGTTGGTGGCGTTATGGCCGTTGAGCCAGTCGTATTTGTTTTTCCGCAAACCCCACAGGTCGGCGTAATGGACGGTGGCCGTCTTTTTTTTTGCTGTCTTTTCCGTCGGCAGTTTCACGAACAGCGCAATGGCCACTCCCACAGTGATGTCGAAGACGTTGTCGTCCTTCGAGCCGTCGCTGGGAACGACCTCCTGTTTTTTGGCTGAACCGTGGAGGTTGAGAACGAAAATCTCATCAAAGGATTCCAGCAGGCTCTCGCGCATCCGCCGGTGGGTGAGGCCGTCAAGATAAACATTGTTGGTGATGAAACCAATGACGCCTTGGCCGGTCTGCTCAATGCGCCATTGCGCCCAGCGGAGGAATTTGATGAAGTCGTCGTCCAGATTGATTTTCTTTTCCTTAAGGCCGCGCTTGTAGTCGTCCAGCAGGCCCAGGATGAAGTCGTTGCGGTTTTGCCGCCCAAAGTTGGAGTAAGGCGGGTTGCCCAGTACGACAAGGACGGGCCGGTGGCGTTTGACCGACGACGCCTCGTTGGCTTCCCGGGTCAACGCGGCCAGCGGCCCGGCCTGGTGCGTGACGTGTTCGATGCCTTCCAGCGTGTTGGTGAGGTAGATGTTGACGCGCTCTCCGGGCTCGAAATGATAGGCCCATGTGCCGCGCCAAAGTTCGGGCAGATGGCGTCCGCTCAATTCGAGCCCGATTTTGAAATGCGCCACCGCGTATGGCGCCATGAGCAGTTCAAAACCGAACAGCCGCGGCAGCAAATGCTCGTGGACGTAAGCAGGCCAGAGTCCGGCCTGATGTTTCCTCTCGAAGCGTTCGCGGATTTGTTCGATGACCTCAAAGAGAAACGTTCCCGTCCCCGTGGCCGGGTCGAGAACGAGGACGCGATGCGATTCCTCCTCGACTTCCTTTTCGCCCTCTTTGCGGATGAACGCGAATTTGGTTCTGTCGGCAAGCCCCTCCTTCAACGCAAATTTTTCGCGCAGCAGCCAATCAATGCTCTCCACGATGTAGGAAACAACCGGCTCGGGCGTGTAATAAACGCCGCGCAATTCGCGCAGCCGCGGATCGTAGGCGGAGAGAAAGGTTTCGTAGAAATGCACGACCGGATCGCGGCGGCGTCCGTTCTCCACGCCCCGCCCAAAGTCCTCCAGAATCGTCGCCATGTCGGCGCATTCCAGCATCGTCACAAGGTCCTGCACGTACCCGACGAACGGCTCGTCATCCAGTTTCGGCCCGGTGATGAGGTCGAAAAAGTCGCGCAGGAATGGGTTGGTCTTGGGAATCAGCTTCGCCGCTTCGGCCAGCGTGAATTGCCGCGCCGAACCCGACATCACCCGCGCCGAAAACAAACCGTAGGCCAGCGTCTGCGCGAACATATCGGCGAATTCGGCTTCCTTGCCCTCGTCGGCCAGTTCGGGCAGAAGCGTCTGGGCGAACACCGCGCGCCAATCGGTCAGGACGGTCGAGGCATTGCCAGTCTGGAACGCGGCCGCGATGCTGTCGCGGATGAGATGCGCCAGCCGGGCGAGGCGGCGGGCGAGTTCCTCCGCCCCTTCGATGCGGGCCGGATCACGGGCTAGAAATTCCTTCAGAACTTTTTCCGCGTGCGCGAAGGCCCCCGTGTTGCGAACGAATTCGCCCCGCCGGATTTCGGCCAGGCAAAATCTCTCACGCTCCGCGCCGTCCGACAACCAGCGGAAGTCCAGGTAGTCCGTCAGCAGAAGATTGGAAAGCGCCGACAGATAACGCTTCATCTGGTCGGACTTCTTGGCCTCGGTCAGCGAGACGCCGATGTCCTTGGCTTCGACATGGCCGAGAGTCAGTCCGGTCTTTTTTTGCGTGATGACCAGGTCCGGCGCGCCGCAAGCGATGCGCTTGGGTTCATTAGTGGCTATGATGTCCCCACTCAATCCTTCCAGCAGAGCCTTCAACGCGGGGCGGTGCGTATTTTCGGTGTCGTTGCCTTGCTGGTGGTCGGCCTCGATGCGTCGCAGGTAATTGAGAATGATCGACGGCTTGGCTGAACCACCGTAACCGGGTGGTTCTTCGCGCCAAAAACCAGGTTCCGAATTCACAGATGGAGTTTGTGGTAATTACTTTCCAAACGCAACGGTTTCATTTGCTGACCTCCGTGGCGCCCGCTCAAGACATACACCGAAAACGCCCAAATCAAAGCTGCCCTTCTCCCTCTTCGGCGCTGTTCGATCGAAAATGTGCTTGCCTGTCGCTGGGCGGTTGCTACAGTCCTGTTGCGCGCATCAAGCCACCTTGGGGTGGTTTTTATTCTCGCTCAGCTAAATACATTTTGTGAAAGTTTTTTCCGGCTCGTCCAATCCGCCGCTGGCCAAAAACATCGCCGCTTATATCGGCATTGATTTGGGCAAATGCACTGTCTCCGCCTTTCCGGACGGCGAAACCTTCGTCAAAATCGAGGAAAACGTCCGCGGCGAGGACGTTTTTGTCATCCAATCCACCGGCCCTCCTACCAACCATCATTTGATGGAAATGTTCATCATGATGGACGCCGTTCGCCGCGCCAGCGCCTCCCGGATCACTTGCGTTCTCCCCTTTTACGGCTATGCGCGCCAGGACCGCAAAGACCAGCCCCGCGTTCCCATCACCGCTAAACTGGTCGCCAACCTCTTGGTCGCCGCCGGCGCCCACCGCATCCTGACCATGGACCTGCACGCCCAGCAGATTCAGGGGTTCTTCGACATCCCTGTCGATCATCTCTACGCCGCGCCCGTCATGTACGAGTACTTGAAGACAAAAAACTTGCATGACTTGGTCGTCGTCAGCCCCGATGTGGGCGGGTTGAAAATGGCACATGCTTATTCTCAGGTCCTGGAGGCCGGCTTGGCCATCGTCGCCAAACGCCGCAAAAACGCCTCCGAAACTGAGGCCATGGCCGTCATCGGCGAAATCCGCGGCCGCAACGTCCTGTTGGTGGACGACCTTACCGAGACCGCCGGCACGCTGGTCTCCGCCGCTGCTCTCTTGAAGAAAAAGGGAGCCAGGAAAATCCTCGCCTGCGTTTCCCATGCCCTCCTCAACGACCTGGGGGTCCAACGATTGCGAAAATCCAATATTGACGAATTAATTACTACTGATACCGTCCTACGCCCCGTTATTGAAGGGGTGAAGATCACGACGCTGTCGGTGGCCGCGCTTCTCGGTGAGGCGATCAAGCGAATTAATTGCAATTCGTCGGTCACCTCGCTCTTTGAGTTCAACGGCGGACGCACCAGTTAAGCTGGCGCTCAGCTCGCTCTTCGCATATAACGAAAGAAAGATGAAATCGATCGCTCTAACCGCTTTTCCGCGGACCCTGGCCCGCCGGGGCGGCGTCAAGAAATTGCGCGCCTCCGGCCGCGTTCCGGCCGTTATCTACGGCCGCCATAACCCGCCGCAAAACCTTGAAATCAACCTCAAGGACTTCAAGGACGTTATTCACGGCGCTCATTCCGAAATCGTTCTCCTGAACCTTTCCGTCAATGGCGACTCCAAACCCAGTCGCCTGGCTCTGGTCCAGGACATCCAGCACCACATCCTCTCCAACCAGGTTCTCCACGTCGATCTCCATGAAGTCGCCGAAAACGAAAAGGTTTCCGTCATGGTCCCCGTCGAAGCCATTGGCGAAGCCGCTGGCGTGAAAACCGGCGGCGGCACCCTCGAACACGTCTTATTCAAGCTCAAGGTCCGCGCCCTCCCCAAGGATTTGCCCGAATTCCTCTCCGCCGATGTCACCCTTTTGGAGATTGGCCAGGCCATTCACATCGGCGATATGAAGCCTCCACCGGGCGTCGAAATCCTCGGCGACAAACAGATCCCTGTTCTTTCCGTCGCCGCGCCGGTCAGCGAAGCTCAGGAAGCCGCGGTTCTCGAAGCCGCTGCCACGCCAGTCGGTGAAGTCGAAATGCTCAAGGAGAAGAAGGAAGAAGGCGCCGAGCCTGAAGCCGTACCGGCCGAGAAGGGTGAGAAGGGTGAAAAAGCTGAAAAGGGCGATAAGGCCGCTCCTAAAGGCGCGGAAAAGACCCCGCCCAAGGCGGCCGACAAAGCGCCCGCTCCCGCCGCAGAAAAGCCCGGCGAAAAGAAACCGGAAAGAGTCGCCGGCAAAAAACCGGAAAGGAAAAAGTAACCTGTTTTTACCTCGTTGGAGAATTTGCATCTCATTGCGGGGCTTGGCAACCCCGGCCCTGATTATGCCGCCACTCGCCATAATATCGGCTTTGTGCTGGTGGCCCGCCTGGCCGTTCGCTGGAACGCTCTCTGGGCCGCCCGGAATAAATTCCACGCCCGGTTGGCCAAAGCGGTCTGCGCCGGCAAAAAGGTCATTTTGTGCCAGCCGCAGACCTTTATGAACGAAAGCGGCGTCGCCGTCGGGGCCTTGGGCCGGTTTTATCACCTGCCCGCCTCGCGGATGCTCATCGCGGTTGATGACGCGGACCTGCCGCTGGGGCACCTCCGCCTTAGGGCCGGTGGCAGCAGCGGTGGCCACCACGGCTTGGCGTCGGTCGAGCAGCAGTTGGGCTCCCGCGCCTACCCGCGCTTGCGCCTTGGCATTGGCCGCCGGGCTGATGATGATCGGCAGATTACCGATTACGTTCTGGGCCGCTTTTCGGCCGCCGAACGAAAGCTGATGGACGATGTTTTGGACCGCGCCGCACAGCAGGTGGAATGCTGGTTGCTCGCGGGCATTGATGAAGCGATGAATGAATTTAACGGCGCCCTCACGGCTCCGCCAGACAAAGGAATAAAGTGAAACGTTACGAAGGTTTGTTTATTTTGAATACCGCCGCCAAGGAAGAGTCCATCAAGGACGTCATCGACAAAATCTCCGCCGACATCTCCTCAGCCGGCGGCAAGGTCGAAACCGTGCAAAAAATGGACAAAAAACCTTTCTCACGCGTCGCCGACCGCAAGCACAGCACCGGCTTTTACGTCAATTTCGTTTTTGAAGGCGCTCCGGCCATCATCGCCCAACTCCGCCACCGCTTCGCCGCCAATGAGGACATCTTCCGCGTCCTCTTTACTCTGGCCCCGGCTCCAAAACCTCCCACCTCATGATCGCCTATGCCCAGCTTCAATAAAGTTATTCTGGTTGGCAATTTGACGCGCGACCCGGAATTGCGTTACACCCCCAAAGGCGTGGCCATCGCCAAATTCGGCCTCGCCGTCAATCGCACCTGGACCACCGAAACCGGCGAAAAGAAGGAGGAAGTGACCTTCATCGACGTGGATGTCTTCGGCCGCACTGCCGAAAACGTCGGCCAGTACATGCGCAAAGGCCGCTCCATCCTCATTGAGGGGCGCCTCCGCTTGGACCAGTGGGACGACAAACAAACCGGCCAGAAGCGCAGCAAACTTGGCGTCGTCGCCGAAATAGTCCAGTTCCTCGGCAGTCCCGCCGGCGCGGCTGACCCCGCCGCTGCTCCGACGCGCCCCAAAGCCTCCGCCCCTGAAGCCGCCGCCGCCCCTTCACCCGCCAAGACTCCCGAACCGTCCGACGGCGAAGTGCCACCCGCCGAAGAAGACGACGTTCCTTTTTAACAATCTAACGCCAAATTCTTTATGCCAAAAATCGAAGTCATTCTGATCCAAAACATCGTGGGTTTGGGAGGCGAATCCGACCTGGTCAAAGTCTCCCCCGGTTATGCCCGCAACTATCTCTTGCCCCAGGGCCTTGCCGTTCCTCTGACCTCCGCCAACAAACGCCGCATCGATGCTCTCAAACAACGCCGCGCCGAGCGCGAGGCCCACGAGTTCAACACCATGAGCGAACTCTCCAAGAGCATCTCCAAGCTTATCGCCGTCCTCGAAGTCAAGACCGGCGACGACGGCAAGATGTTCGGTGCCGTCACCGCCGGCATGATTGCCGACCAGTTGAAAACCCAATTTGACATCGCCCTTGACAAGAGGAAAATTCACCTCGAACACCCCATCAAGACCCTGGGCGAACACGACATCGAACTCCGCCTCCATCCCGAAGTTTCAGCCTCCCTCAAATTGCGCATCGACAGCTCCACCCCTGCCCCCGTCCCCGTCGAAGCCCCTAGAGGCCCTGCCGACCGCCGGGAATCTTCCGGCAGAACTGAATCCCGGGGCCACAAGCGCCTCCGCGAGGATCAGCCCGCCCCTGCCGCCGACCAGCCGGACAAGACCCCTCGCCCTGATCGCAAACCCCGACCCCCGCGCCCTGAACGGGCCGAAAAGCCCGCCAAGGCGCCTAAGCCTGAAAAAGCCCAGGCGCCGGAAAAGACGGATTCGCCGCAGAAGCCGGCCTGATCGCCTTTTTCTCCCATTACAGTTTTCCGCGCATGGATGTTACCCGCACTGCTTTCGGCGCGTGGAACGGTGGCCGCTTCATGAATTTCGGCCTGCCGTTGCCGGACGAACAATGGATTTCCTTGGTGCGCCGCGCTTTTGACCGCGGCATTCGCACTTTCCTCACCGCTGATGTTTACGGCTCCGGCGCCGCCGATTCCCTTCTCTCTTCCGCTCTCTCCGGCCTGCCCCGCTCCGATTATTGTCTTATCGGCGCCGTCGGACATGACTTCTACAAAGGCCGGCGCCTGGGTCCGCGCGGCTTTCCCCGCTTCACCGATCCCTCTCTCCGCCCCGCTCGCGATTATCCCGATTTCCTCCGCATGGCCGCGGAAAAATCTCTCCAGCGTTGCCGGGCTGAAAAATTCGATCTCCTCCTCCTCCATAACCCCGACTCCATCGGTTACTCCAGCGATCGCGTTTGGGAGGGGATGACGAGGCTGGTCGATGCCAATCTTACTGACCGCATTGGCATCGCCCCCGGCCCGGCCAACGGCTTCACTCTCGATCTGATTCTTTGCCTGGAACGCTTCGGCACGTTGCTGGACTGGGCCATGATCATCCTCAATCCCCTTGAGCCGTGGCCCGGCCAACTCGTCCTCTCTGCCGCACTCAAACATGAGGTCAATCTCATCACTCGCGTGGTGGATTACGGCGGCCTTTTCCATGACGATCTTAAGCCTGGACACCTCTTCTCTCCACAGGATCACCGCTCTTTTCGTCCCCCCGGCTGGGTGGAAGCCGGCTATGAAAAAATCTCCCAATTTCGATTCATCGCTGAAAAATACAACCTGACGATGCTGCAATTGGCTTGCTCTTGGAACCTCTCCCAGCCGCCGGTCAAGTCCGTCGTTCCAACCCTCATTCAGGAAAACGGCGCTTCCCCCAAGCCCATCGAGGCGAAACTTGATGAACTGGCTTCCCTTCCTGAAGTCCACTTGTCCCGCGACGATTTTGACTTTATTACGCGGATTGGCGATAACCGCGGCTGTATGTCCCTCAAAGGAGCCAATCCCAGCCACACCACCGCGCCGGAAGCCGACCGTTGGCCCTTGTCGACCGATTTGCTGGACGTCGCCAAACGCTGGCATATTGATCCCCTCCGCGACCTGGCTCTCACCCATGCCGCAGCGGGATGAAGACAATTTACTTCGATTACAACGCCACCACGCCCCTTGACGCCAACGTCCGCTCCGCCATGTTGCCATGCTTGGACCAGGTTTACGGCAACCCTTCCAGTGTTCATCACATCGGCAGGCGCGCACGCGCTCTTTTGGATGACTCAAGGGATCGTGTCGCGACGGTCTGGCGTTGCAAACCAAGCGAAGTCATTTTTACCAGCGGGGGAACTGAGAGTACTAACCTTGCCATTTTTGGTTCTGCTCGTCTTCTGCGCCAAAAGGGCCGCCATTTGATTACCTCCTCCATCGAACACCACGCTGTCCTGCGCTGCTTCCAACACCTGGAAAAAAATGAAGGTTTCGATGTGACCTTCCTGCCCTCCAACTGCGAAGGGTTAATCTCCCCCGACGATTTGTCCGCTTCCATTCGGCCTGACACCATCCTGGTTTCCATCATGGCCGCTAACAATGAAACCGGCGCTGTTCAACCTGTCGCCGAGTTTGGCGACATCTGCCGCAAAAAGGGCGTCCTCTTTCACACCGACGCCGTTCAATCTTTCGGCAAACAGCCCTTTGCTGCCATCCACCAATTCAACGCCGATTTGGTTTCTTTCTGCTCTCACAAGCTGCATGGTCCAAAGGGCGCTGGTGCCCTTTTCATCAAATCCCCATTTCATCCCTTTCCCATACTTCTCGGCGGTTCCCATGAGAACGACCGCCGGGCCGGAACTGAAAACCTTGCTGCTATCGTCGGCCTTGCCGAAGCCGTCGAACGCTTCCTCATCCCTCCGGTTTTTCCGCAAGAACTCCTCTCTCGCCTTACCCTTCACTTGGCCGCTTTCATCCGCTCGCTGGAGGGCGTCCAAATTCGCAGTCCAACTTCCTCGGTTCTTTCCAACACCCTGGCCTTTACTGTTTCCGGCTGCGACAGCATAACCCTTCTTGCCGGGTTGGATATGGAAGGTGTCTGCGCTTCAAGCGGTTCCGCCTGTTCAGCCGGCTCCTTGGAACCCTCTCATGTGCTGCTCGCCATGAAAGTCGATAAACGTCTCGCCAATTCGCTCGTCCGCTTTTCTTTGGGTCGCGACTCCACCTTGGACGACGTCCTGGCCGCCGAAGCCGCTCTCAAAATTGTTATCAATCGCTCGCGCCTCTCCTGAATTCTCTGTGAATTTTCTGTGAACTTTGCCAACAACTCCTCTTTTGGCCCCTTCCGCCTCCCGCCCCCTGGACTTATCCACAAAAAAATTTCTCCATAACCCGTTGACTCTCCCTTGACACCCTCACTTGTTTGCCTTATTCACACCCCTTAATAATAGGCTTTCTTTTCAGGAAGAAAATGAATACTAAAGGCCCGCATGAATCTGAATGTCGCTAAAGATCAATTGATTCACGGCTTGCAATCGGTGCAAAACATTGTCACCATGCGAACCACTCTCCCCATTCTTTCAAATGTCCTTCTCAGGGCGGCGGAAAATAAGCTGGAGTTTACCGCTACCGACCTGGACGTCACCATTGCCTGTTCGGTGGAGGCAAATGTCAAAAGAAAGGGGGCCACAACCATCCCGGTAAAAAGGTTCTTTGGCATCGTCCGCGAACTGCCCAGCCCTGAAATTGAATTGGAAGTTGATGACAAAAACACCTGCAGCATTAACGCCGGTGCCTCCTTTTACAAAATCCGCGGCCTGAGCGCCGATGAATTTCCCCCTGTCCAGCCCGTGAAGGACGAGAAGAAAATCACCCTCCCGCAGGACAAGTTTAAAGCGATGTTCCGTAAAACCTCGTTCGCAATTTCCACAGACGAATCGCGCTACGTTCTCAATGGCGTCTTCATCAGCCTCAAAGAACACAAAATGACCATGGTCGCCACCGATGGCCGCCGTTTAGCCCTGGTCGATGAAGAGGTCGATATTCCAGAAGGCAGCCAGGGCGAGTTCATCATTCCAACAAAAACCGTCAACGAACTGGCCCGGCTCCTTGGTGATAAAGGTGAGGCCGAAATCCGCTTCACTGAAAACCAGGCCTCCTTCACCTTGACCGACGACAAAGGTTTTTCGGTCTTGATCATTTCCAAGCTCGTTGAGGGCAACTATCCCAATTATCGGCAGGTGATTCCCAGCGAAGTCAAAGAGCGCATCGCCTTGCCGCGCGAAGAATTGCTAGCGGCCGCCCGGCGCGCCCAGATTATGACCAGCGACAAAGCCAATTCCGTCAAAGTGGCGGTTTCCCGCAACAACCTCGCCATTACTGCCAATTCCCCCGAAGTCGGCGAGGCCCGCGAAAGTCTGGCCATCAATTACAAGGGCAAGGACATGGCAATCGCCTTTAATCCAGCTTACTTGATCGAGCCGCTCGCCGCTTTGACCGAAGACGAGGTTTTTCTGGAGTTGATTGATGAACTCAGTCCGGGCGTCTTGAAAATCAATGGTCCGTTCCTTTATGTCGTCATGCCAATGCGCTTGACCTGACCCGCGGCTCTGTGAATTACCGGTGAGCAATAATTAACAAGATTGTCGTGCCGCAGCGCGGCTGGCCGCTAAAATTTGCGGCTGATGAGTGATTACCAGCAAGTTCTCCACACTGCCGAACAGCATCTCCTGGCCCTTAAAGCGGCGGGCATCCGCTTTCTCACTGTTCAATCCGACACTTTGAGTCGCCTGAGCGAACAGCCCCCGCCGCTTCCAGCCGATCTGAGACTGCAACCTGAACCACCGCGCCCGCTCGCCAGCGATCGTCCCCTCAGCACCGGCGGGATGGACGAACTTCGAATCCAGGCGCAGGCCTGTCTGAAATGTCCGCATTTGGTCAAGAGCCGGAAAAACGTCGTTTTTGGCGTGGGGGATATTCACGCTCAGTTGATGTTTATCGGAGAGGCTCCCGGAGCCGAAGAAGACGCGCAAGGCGAGCCGTTTGTGGGTTTGGCCGGCCAATTGCTCACTCGCATTATCAAGGCTATGGGCCTAAGCCGCGATACGGTTTATATCGCCAACATCCTCAAATGCCGCCCCGATACTCCGGGCCAGCGTTCCGGCAACCGCAAACCCACTGCCGACGAAATGAAGACCTGTCTCCCCTATTTGCTGGCGCAGATTGAGTTGATTCGTCCCAAAGTTTTGGTCGCCCTGGGCGCAACCGCCATTGAAGGCCTGTTGGGAAAGACCGACGCCATCGGCAAGTTGCGCGGCAAATTCCTGTCCTTTAGCGACATTCCCCTCATGCCGACCTTCCACCCGGCCTACCTCTTGCGCAACCAGGCCCAGACCGAAAAGCGCAAAGTCTGGGAAGACATGCTGCAAGTCATGGAAAAACTCCAACTGCCCATCAGCGACAAACAGCGTGGTTTCTTTTTGAAACCGTAAAGATCCAATCAGTGGACTTCTTCGAACAACAGGAGAAAGCTCGGCGCGATACGCGGCTGCTCTTGGTTTATTTTGCCCTCTCGGTCCTGCTCGTCGTCGCCCTGACTTATCTCATCGTTGCCCCCTTCATCTTGTCTTTCCACGGACGCCGGGGAATTTACGCCGGAGCGGCTGGCTTTATCGCCAAGTACATCACCAACGTTTTTATGCTCCTTTTCAAGCCCGCGGCTTTCTTTCGTTGGGTTTGGAACCCGATGCTCTTTTGTCAGATCGCCGGCGTTACCGTCGCTTTCATTGTCCTGGGCAGCCTGTGGAAAATGCGCCAGCTTGCCGCCGGCGGTGCCGCCGTGGCCGAAATACTTGATGCGCGCCCCTTGTCGCCAGAGACCGATCCCGACGAACAGAAGCTGACCGACGTTGTGGAGGAAATGGCCGTCGCCGCGCAGTCCGCTCTCCCGCAAGTTTACGTGCTCGATGACGAGCGCGGCATCAACGCCTTCGCGGCGGGCTACACCGCCGATGACATCGTCATCATCGTCACCCGCGGCTGCCTGCGCCTGCTGGACCGCGACGAAATGCAAGCCGTCATCGCCCACGAGTTCAGCCATATCGTCAACGGCGACACCTTGCTAAAAATGCGCTTGACTGGCTGGGTCCACGGCATCCTCCTCCTGGACACCATAGGACGACAACTCTCCCAAGCCGGCGGGGACGGCGGCGACCTCCCGGCGGCTCAGGCGCCGGCGCTCATTTTAGGCTCGGCCTTGCGGGTGGTCGGTTCGATCGGCGTCCCCTTCTGCCGCTTGATCAAAAGCGCCGTCTTCCGCGAGCGCGAATGGCTCGCCGACGCCGCCGCCGTCCAGTTCACCCGCAATCCTCTGGGCTTGGTCGGGGCCTTGGAAAAAATCGGAGGCCTGTCCAAAAAAGGGCGCCTGGACAGCCCGGAAGCCGAGACAATCAGCCACCTGTTCTTTGTCAGTTATACCTTCGAGTCGTGGATGCCGTTCCTGGCATCCCATCCGCCTCTGGAGAAGCGGATTCGCGCGGTCGATCCCTCCTTTGACGGCGCATTTCCGAAAGTCCCCATGCTCCCGATCTCCGCGGGCGAGCGCAATCGGGTCTTTGATCAGGCGGTCGGCGCGCTTTTGGCGCAGTCTCGGAAAAACAACGGCGGCCAAACCACCGTCGGGGAAGACATAAATACAGTTGTCAAACAAATTCAAACCTTGGGCGCCGCTCCTATGATTCTCGGCCAGAACCTCCACGCTGCCGTCCAAACTCCCTGGGGCGCCGCCGCCTTCACCTACGCTCTCCTGTTCTCCGTCGGCGATAAGAGGACCGATGCTCAATACGCCCAACTCCAGAAAGAGGCCCCGGCCGCTCACGAATTGGCCCTGAGGATGGAACCTCAGGTCAGCGCACTGGACGACCACAGAAAGCTCGCCTTGCTCGACCAGGCTCTGCCCTCTCTCCGCCAATTGAAACTGGATGACTACAACGCCTGGGTGCGCAACGTCAACGATCTCTGCAAAGACCGCCCCATCGCGTCTCTCTTCGAATACACCGTCTCCTTGATCCTCTGCCGCCTTGTGCCGGAGAAATGGGTCGAAGTCAGGCGCCCGGAGATCTCCAGCCTTGATTTGCCCGCCGTCGAAGGCGATTGCGCTCTGTTGCTTTCAGCGGTGTCTAACAACGACCCGGCCGATCCGCAAACCGCTTTCAATCGCGGTGTCGCCGAACTGGATTTTCCCCCCGCTTCGATCTCGCTTTTAAACGCCGCCAACTGCGATTTGATCGCGGTCCACCGCGCCTTGGAGCGGGTGAATCGGTGTTCGCTGGTCGTCAAGCAGAATATCGTCTGGGCCTGCGCCAACGCCGCCAAAGGGGCCGCCGCGCCGTCCGGGGACCAGGTCCTCCTGTTGCGGGCGATGGCCGAGTCCTTGCGATGCCAGCTTCCCGCCTTCGCCCGTTGGGGCGGCCCCGCGCCGGATCCCGCCTCCCAATAATATCCTTCCGCGCGCCTCGCTGGCGTGCTAGATAACCTCGCATGGCAGCAAAGCTCTCCATCGGTTTTCTGGGTGCGGGCAAAATGGCCGCCGCACTGGCCCGGGGCGTGATCGCGGCGGGGTTGGTCAAACCCGCTCAAATCCGCGCCAGCGACCCCTCGCCGGACGCCCGCTCCGCCTTTGCCAAAGCGACCGCCGCCGTCGCGACGGATTCCAACCTCGACGTCGTCCGCTTTGCCCAAGTCCTCATCCTGGCGGTCAAACCCGTAAATGTCGCTGGCGTTATAGCCGAAATCCAACCCGCCATTGCCCCGGGACATTTGCTCATGTCGATCGCGGCGGGCGTTCCGTTGGCGAGATTGGAGGCGGGCTTGGGCCTGGGCGCACGCGTCATTCGCGTCATGCCCAATGCCCCGGCTCTGGTCGGCGCCTCGGCCACCGCTTACGCTTTGGGAGCCTCCGCCACCGCGGAGGACGCGGCTCTTGCCCAAAAAATCTTCTCCGCCGTCGGCCTCGCCTTTCAACTCAAGGAATCGCTGCTCGATGCCGTCACCGGATTGAGCGGCAGCGGCCCCGCTTACCTGTTCCTTATCATCGAAGCTCTCAGCGATGGCGGCGTGGCTGCGGGTTTGCCGCGTGAGGTCGCCGCCAGCCTCGCCGCGCAAACCGTTTTCGGCAGCGCGAAAATGGTTCTGGAAACGGGCCTCCATCCTGGCTCGCTCAAGGACATGGTCGCCAGCCCGGGCGGCACCACCATCGAGGGATTGCACGAATTGGAAAAGGGCAGGGTGCGCGGCGTCCTCATGAGCGCCGTCCGCGCCGCCACCGACAAGTCCCGCAAATTGGGGCAAGCCTGACCCATGTTCCGCCCCTGCATCGATCTGCACGAAGGCAAAGTCAAGCAAATCGTCGGCGCCTCCCTCACCGGAACTCCCGCCGATTTGCGCGTCAACTTCGTCTCCGATCGGCCCGCTCGTTGGTTTGCCGCGCTTTTCAAACGCGACGGCCTCCGCGGCGGACACCTCATCATGCTCGGCCCCGGCAATGAGGCGCAGGCGCGCGACGCCCTGGCGGCTTTCCCGGGCGGATTGCAGGCCGGCGGCGGCATCAACCCGGATAACGCACCCTCCTTCCTCCAAGCCGGCGCCTCTCACGTCATCGTCACCTCCTGGGTTTTTCGCGGTGATCATCTGGACTGGGACCGCCTCCGCCTCTTGTCAGCGGCTGTGGGAAAAAATCGCCTCGTGCTCGATTTAAGTTGCCGCAAAAAGGACGGCGACTATTTCGTCGTCACCAATCACTGGCAGAAATTCACCGCGCTCAAAATCCAGGAGGACACCCTGGCAAGGCTTGCCGAATGGTGCGACGAGTTTTTGGTCCATGCCGCCGACGTCGAGGGCCTCTGCCGCGGCGTCGATCTGGACTTGGTCGGCAAATTAAACCGATGGTCCCCCATCCCGCTCACTTACGCCGGCGGCGCCAATTCGTTGCGCGACCTCCAGGACGTCTCCCGCGCGGGCGGAGGAAAAATTCATCTGACCATCGGCTCCGCCCTCGATATTTTCGGCGGCTCGGGCGTTCGCTACGACGACCTCGTCGCCTTCAATCGCCAATTGGAAAAGGATCACAAATGAAAAGAACCGTTCGACAAATCGCGGCCGCGGCCGCCTTCCTCTGCCTGGCGGCGTCCGCCCTCAAAGCCGACGACTCGCCCGCCTCCACCAACACCCCTCCCGCCGGCAAAAAAGCCGCCGAATCCAAGGACAAAGCCAAAGAGGAGTTGAAGGATGACCTGTCGGAAACGACCAACACCGTCCGCATCGCCGGCGTCGAAGTAAAGTATAAAGCCACGGCCGGCACTCTCGTCATCAAGGACGAGGAGGGCAAGCCCCGCGTGTCGTTTTTCTTCGTCGCTTACACCCGCCTGGACGCCACAAACGACCCCGCCGCGCGCCCCGTCTCCTTTTCCTTCAACGGCGGCCCCGGCTCCTCCTCCGTCTGGCTGCACCTGGGCCTTCTGGGGCCTCGGCGCGTCTTCCTCAAGGATGACGGCGGCCTGCCTCCTCCCCCCTTCCGTCTTGTCAATAATGACGAATCCCTCCTCGACGTCTCGGATCTCGTCTTCATCGATCCCGTCAGCACCGGCTTTACACGCGCCGTGCCGGGCGAGGACGCCGGAAAATATCACGGCGTCGATCAGGACCTGGCTTCGGTCGGCGACTTTATCCGCCTCTACACCACGCGCTACAACCGCTGGGCCTCCCCCAAATTCCTCATCGGCGAAAGCTACGGCACCACTCGCGCCGCGGGCCTCTCGGCCCATTTGGAAAATCGCTACGGCCTCTATCTCAACGGCATTGTCCTCATTTCC
This sequence comes from Verrucomicrobiota bacterium, assembly GCA_049517295.1. Classification (GTDB taxonomy): domain Bacteria; phylum Verrucomicrobiota; class Verrucomicrobiia; order Limisphaerales; family Palsa-1400; genus JBEKSF01. Next base: position 2,683 of record JBEKSF010000065.1, on the reverse strand, counting down.
TCCGTCCTCGATTTCTCCACCATCAGTTTCAATTCAGGCAACGATCTGCCCTACATCCTTTACCTCCCGACCGAAACCTCCACCGCCTGGTTCCACAAAAAACTCCCCCCCGATTTGCAGGCCGACCGCAACAAGGCCCTGGCCGAATCGGAAAACTTCGCCCTGGGCGATTACACCCGCGGCTTGATGCAAGGAACCGCGGTGTCAGCGGCCGAACGCGCCGCCCTGGTCAAGGAACTGGCCCGCCTGACCGGTTTGTCCGAGGATTACATCGACCGCTCCAACCTCCGCGTCCCGGCCAGCCACTTCTTCAAGGAGTTGCTGCGCAAGGAGCGCCTGACCCTCGGGCGCTACGACACACGCCGCACCGGCCAGGACCTCAACGCCGCGGGTGAATGGCCCGAATATGATCCCAGTTACACCTCCGTCCTCGGCCCCTTCGCCGCCGGCTTCAACGACTACGTCCGCCGCGATCTCAAGTTCGAGAGCGACCTCCCCTACGAAGTCATGACCGGCAAAGTCGAACCGTGGGATTTCAACGATGCCCGCAACCGCTACCTGGACATCGCCGAAAACATGCGCCGGGCCATGACTCATAATCCCTATCTCAAGGTCTTTGTCGCCAACGGCTATTACGACATGGCCACGCCCTATCTGGCCACCCGCTACACCTTCGATCATATCGGCCTGCCCCCCAATTTGCGCGCCAACGTCGTCATGGCCTATTACCAGGCCGGCCACATGATGTATGTCAATCAGCCCTCGCGTGTGGAGTTGAAGAAGGACCTCGCCGCCTTCCTCCGCTCGGCCCTGCCCCCGCAATAATCTCGTCATTCCCCCTCCCACCCGCCTATCATAAGCCGTGCGATTGCTGGACCGCTATTTATTGCGCGAATTGCTCGTGCCGCTGGGGTATTGTCTGTGCGGGTTCCTCCTCTTCTACGTCGCCTTCGATCTCATCTTTCAAATCAGCCGCTTCCTGGACAACCACCTCCTTTTCCTGGACATCGTCGAGTACTACCTCGTCACCCTCCCCGAATTGCTGGTCGAGCAGGTCCTGCCCGTCTCGCTCCTGTTGGCCTTGCTCTACGCACTGAGCCAGCACAGCCGCCACAACGAACTGACTGCCATGCGCGCTGCCGGAGTACCCCTCTGGCGCCTGTCCCTGCCTTACTTCACTGTCGGCGCTCTTCTCGGCCTGCTCGTCTTCGTCATCGGCGAATGGTGGATCCCCTCCTCCGCCGATCGGTCCAGCGAAATCTTGCTGCGCCGCCAGGTCCCGGACAGCGAGATCGGCATGATTTATAAACTGGAGTTTTCCAACCCGGCCGACGGCAGGGATTGGAACATCGGCCGCTTCAACCGCAAGACCTCCGAAATGATAAATCCCAAAGTCCAATGGCGCCAGGCCAATGGCTCTGTCCGGACCCTGGACGCCCGCTACGCCACTTATGACGGTGGCCAATGGTGCTTTTACGGCGTCAAAATTTGGGACCGGCGCCCGGGCGATCTCGACGTCTTCTCCGGCAGCAACGCCGTCCTGCGCCTGTCGTTGCTCGAGACGCCCTCCTGGTTCAACGGCGAAATCAAAGTCAACGAAATGAATCCGACCCAGGCCGCCAAGGGCCAGGGCACTCAGCTTTCGATCCGCGAAATTCGGGACTATCTGCGCCTGCACCCACGGACAGAAAAAAGAGCGATGCTCCTGACTCAGCTCCAGGAGCGGCTGGCGGCGCCGTTCACCTGCCTGGCCGTGGTGTTGATTGCTCTGCCCTTTGGTGCCAAGGCCGGTCGCCACAATGTCTTTGTTGGCGTCGCCAGCAGCATTTTTATCTGTTTTGGCTACTTCATTCTGCAGCGCATTTCCTCGGGCCTGGGAGTGGGCGGTTATATGCCCCCGGTTCTGGCCGCCTGGCTCCCCAACCTCGTCTGCTCCGTTCTCGGCTTGGTTCTGCTCTGGTCGGTGCGTTGAGTCCCTGGCATCCGTGGCCGAAATAAATCTTCAAAAAAACTGCGTTTTTTCCCCCAGTCGGTTTTTTGCCTGGGTGAAAATGTGATCAACTCGTGCGCGTGAGCACGAGTTTGCCCATCGCTCGGAAGCGTTTTCCGGGCCGCAACAGCAGCCGCCCTTGCCGCGCCGCGGCGGCTTCCATTGTCGCCGCAATCCTCACTCCGCGTTCCCAAGAGCCTGCCGCGGACTTCGATGCAAGGATGCAAGAGCACAAAATTACAAATGACAAATTCTCAATGACCAATTTTCAATGTCTCGGTCCTATCCACGGAAATCTCGCGGCTTCCACAAAGTCTTTCCTTCTCAGTTTCCTCTGTTTCCTCCTGTTCAAATTCTCCGACTTGTCGCGCCTTTCCTTTCGGTCCCTTACGTCCTTTTGGTCCCTTTTCCAGCCCGTCCCCTTTCCCCCTCATAATCTTAATCCTAATCCTAATCTTAATCCCCCCTTCTTTGATCCCCCTTTTCTTCCACCCTTTTCACCCCCAAAAAACCCTCATAAACCCCAGCAATTGCTGCAATTTGCGACCATTTGCCGCCACTTGCCGTCACTCACTCAAAACACTCACCACCCCTCACCCGTCCTCAAACCCGTCTCCCAAACTTTGTCCCACCTGCGTCAAAGTTTCGTCACACCCAAATCCCATGAACTCTCAATCATTGAATCAATCCATC
>JBEKSF010000064.1:0-31477 GCA_049517295.1 Verrucomicrobiota bacterium | reverse complement strand
CCAATGCCAAATACAAGACGACCACCGATTTTCAAGCCGCCATGGGAGAAAACAATCTGGCCAAAGCCATGCGATTCTTAACATGCAAGCGTCACACCCTCTAAAATCCCTTCATGCATACGCGCTGTGAATTCGCCCCCATTCCGAATTGGAGCTTTACTAATTGCCGCCGGTGGATTATTTATACTTGTGGATATGAATACGAGTTTCGCAGTTTTGGGGCTGAGCGGCGGCGAACTGATTGTCGTTCTGGTCGTTGCCTTGGTCCTCTTTGGCTCCAAGAAAATCCCCGAGTTCGCCAAGGGTTTGGGCCAGGGAATCAAGGAGTTCAAGAAGGCCTCGGCCGACGTGAGCAATGAGCTTCACAACGCCATCAACCAGGAGACTCCTCCTCCTTCTCCTCCGCCCGCACCCCCTCCTGCCGCTCCTTCGACTACTGTCCCGAAGTCCTGATCGCGCCGGCTAACCATTGATCATGGCCGAACCGAGCGACGAACCTCAGCCGGATGACGAGCAGGTTGAAGGCGGCGCGGTAAAGTCGTTCCTCGAGCACCTCGAAGACCTGCGCTGGATGCTCATCAAGAGCGGCGCGGCTGTTCTGCTCTGCATGATGGTCTGCCTCTTCGGCGTCAACCGACTGGTCGCCATCCTCAAATGGCCCCTGAACCGGGCCGCACAACGGCAGCTTCTCTTCATGCCCCAGGACACCAATCAAGTAGTCACCGTTCAAATCGGCGCCGTGACCCTCGTGACAAAGGAAGTCAAATCCGGCCAGCTTGATTTTCTGAACCTCGGCAGCAACCGCTTCGTGACCCTGCATCTGGACCCGGTTCAAGTGGGGACCAACGCCCTTATGGCATTGCGCGTGGACACCAATGGGGAACCGCCTCGCACCGGACCATCGCTGGTTTTCATGGACCCGTCCGGTCCGTTCTTGTCCGCCCTGCATCTGGCGTTTTTTGGTGGTTTGTTCCTGGCCTCTCCATTTGTCCTCTACTTCATCGGCGAATTCGTCATGCCGGCCCTGAAGATCGTCGAGAAAAAGTACTTCCTTCGCGCCTTTTATTTCGGCACCGGTTTATTCCTGCTCGGCGTGTCCTTCGCCTACTTCGTAGTCCTGCCGCCCGCCCTGAGATTCGCCCAGTTGTGCGGCCAGTTGATGGGTGTGGACGTCCTTTTCTGGAAGGCGGAGGATTTCTTTGGCTTTGAAGTCAAGTTCATGTTCGGCATGGGGGCCGGCTTTGAATTGCCCGTCGTTCTGCTGGCCCTGGTGAAGATCGGTTTGCTGGATTACGCCAAACTCACCGCGATGCGCCGCTATATGATTGTCGGCAACCTCATCCTGGGCGCGTTGCTGACGACGCCGGAAGTCTTCACCCAGGTCTTCATGGCGGTCGCCCTCCAACTGCTCTTTGAGGTCGCCGTCTGGATCGCCTGGTATTGGGAGCGCCAGGAAAAAAAACGCGCCGTAACCGCTTCCACCCCTGGCGTTTAAAAAAACAATAAAAAGGCTCGACAACCCCCGCCCTAAAAGTTAAGTTGCCCTAAAGAGTTTAAGTATGCATAAAAGGTCTTCCATTTTGCTGTCTCTGGCGGCCCTTTCCTGTTTCGTCGCCGGCTGCGCCGGCCCGGAGGAAAAGCTCGGCCGCGGGTTCGTCAACGTCACTGAATTCGCGCGCGGCGGTGAAATCCGCCGGCGCGTTGAACAAACCGCCATTTTTGCCACTCCCGAGCAGGCCTACACCACGGGCTTCATTCGCGGTTTCGACCGCAGCATCGTGCGAACAGGGATGGGCGCATACGAAATACTGACTTTCCCCATCGCCAACCGTGCGCCCAAGGATTACGGCCCCATCCTGGTCGGTCGTTATCCTGCCGACCCGCCTTATCCGGACAGCTATAGGCCCAACTGGGTGGCGGACACGTTGTTGCAGCCGGACACCGCGCTGGGCTTCAGCGGTGGAGATTTGGCGCCGATGATTCCGGGCAGCCGGTTCCGTATCTTTGACAACTAGCCGGGGGGCCTCCGGCGGAGGCGGCTGAGGCTGGCGGACGGACACTTTGGTCGTTTCATGCTTGAGAAGGCATCATGCTGCAAAGTCAATCTTCTGCTCAACATCCTGGCCAGACGGCCTGACGGCTATCACGAACTGGAAACGGTCATGCACCCGGTCCAGGTGTGCGACCGGCTGCAATTCGAGCGCGGAGGAGCCGGCCTGAGCCTGACCTGCAGCGATCCGTCCCTGCCTATCAATTCTAAAAACCTCGTCTTCCGCGCCGCCGCGCTCTTCTTGAAAAGCGCCGGCGCTTCCCCCGCTGAGGGTCTCGCCATCCATCTGCAAAAGAACATCCCTGTCGCCGCCGGTCTTGGCGGGGGCAGCGGCAACGCGGCAGCCACATTGCTGGCCTTGAACGAACTTTTTGGCCATCCATTGCCCCCAGCCCGGCTCATGGATCTAGCCGCGTCACTCGGTTCGGACATTCCCTTCTTTTTGCAAAGCCGGCCGGCCCTGGCCACCGGCCGGGGCGAAACCATTGAACCGCTGGATTTTTTCCCCGCCCTCCGCGGGACACATCTGCTGCTGGCGCATCCGGGATTCGGGATTTCGACTTCCTGGGCCTACGAACAATTGGACCGCTTTCCGGCGGCGCTCAACGGGGTCCGGGGCCGCGCCCGGCGCCTGATTACGCTTTTGCAAACCGATTTGGCGGCGGCGGCCGGGGAGTTTTACAATTCCCTCCAGGCGCCGGCTTTGCACAAGTACCCGCTGCTGGAGCTATTCCAGGAGTTTTTCCGCCAAAACGGGGCGCTCGCCACGCTGATGTCCGGCAGCGGCTCGACCACCTTCGCCTTGACCCGAACCCGGGACGAGGCGGACGATCTTCTGGAGAAATTCAAGGGGGAATTCGGTTCCAGCCTTTGGACTGCTGTGGTCAAAACAGCTCCGGATTAGCGCCGTACAGCCAAAAGCGTGCCAAAACCCTCATTTTCAGCCAGTTCGGCGTTTTTTTATCCGGATTTGCCGCGCGCAAATACCTTCATTTTCACGATTTTATTCGGTTGACATTTTTGGGCCGCTCTGTAATCTCAAGCCGAAATACATGCAAATGTGCTCATCAATTTTATGAAGAAAATCCAAACTATCGTGGCGTGCGCTGCGGCGCTTGTGTTAGTCGGAGTGTACAACCTCAAGGCGGCCGACACCGCGAAAATTGCAACCAAGGCCACCGTGAGATCCATTCACGGCTCGGTCACTTACCAGACACCCTCGGGTGCATGGGAACCGCTAAAAATCAACATGGAACTGGATGCCGGCGTTAATATTCGCACCGGGGCCGATTCCTACACCGATTTAAGCATCAACGGTGTCACCTCGGCTGCCCGCATCACCGAGAATACGATGATCGCCATCCCCGAGATGGACCGCGTTGGCGCCGGCCGCGACGCCGACACGGAGACGACGCTGGACCTGACCACGGGCACGGTTTTGGGCAATGTTAAGAAGCTCTCCGCCAATTCCCACTACGAAATCAAGACCCCTCATGGAGTGGCGGGCATTCGCGGCACCGACTGGCAAGTGACCGTTGGACTGGACGGCGTGACCACATTCACCAGCGTCCAAGGCCAACTGATCGTTTCGGCCGTGATTAATAATGTGCCAGTCGTCAAAGTGCTGCGCGATGGCGAATCATGGACGCCGGGCGTGGGCGACGTAGTGCCGGTGCCTATGAACGTCCTCCAGCAACTGATAACAGACATTGGTAATATCCCTCAGGGGCCAACTGCGCCGCCGCCGCAGCCGCCACCGCCATCGCAAACGTTTCCCACTGGCGGCTCACCGACCGGATCGACGGGAAATCCCACCCCCGTCGTCTCGCCGAGTGGCACGCCATAAGCCCGTCGAACAGAGCGCGGCGCGAGGCAGTGTGAGGCCGCCTGTGGTTTGACTTTCAGCCCGGAGTAACTTGTGTTGCTCCGGGTTTTTTGTTTAAGTTGCGCCAGTGCGCTTGAACTATCTCAAATCGCCGACTTTCTTCATTGCCGCGCCCATTATCCTGGCAGTCTGTTTGCTGCAAACCGCCCGCGTCGCCGTTTTCGAGCGTTTGGAATGGATTACCTACGATTGGCGGGTCCGTCTGGCCCACCATTATCCCGGCCCTTTTGTCCAGGATGCGACCAATCTCGGCCTGATCGAGATCAGCGACGACACCATCGCGGACGTCAACAGCGGCGATTTGGGGTTCAAGTTTGGGTTGTATTGGCCGCGCGAGGTCTATGGGCGGGCCTTGCACGAGTTGACCCGCCAGGAAGCCAAGGCGGTTGCCTTTGACATTATGTTCGCCGAATTGCGCGGCGATCACCCGCCCGTACGATTGGCGGACGGCTCGACGATCAGTTCCGACCGGTACTTCGCCCGTCAATTATCGGAATCCGGCAACGTGATTTTGGGGGCCGATGAGGACCTGCTGCCGGCCCCTCTGTTTCGCAAGGCGGCTTGGAAGGTGGGCGGCATCGGCACCACGCGCGACCCTGATGGGGTGTTGCGCCGCGCGCGCGCCTATGAAGACTATACCGTCTGGCACCCCGTCATCGTCAGCATGGACAAGCAGTTGGCGTTAAACCTCGGCAAATCCTCGGTGCAATCCAACCAGATCATTTTCACGCGCAAGAACGGGGAGACGTTTGCGCTGCCACGGGACGCGGACGGGATGATTGCCACGAGCAACATCGATAACTCCGGGCAGGCGGGACTTCCCGACAAGTTCACTCCCTTCACGTGCCTGCGCGTTTGGAACATGGGGATCGTTTTGGCCGCGCGCGAACTGGGCCTGGACCTTGATCGCGCTGAAATTGCGCCGGGGAAAATCATCCTGCGCGGCTCCAACAACGTTACCCGCGCCATTCCGGTGGATAAGGACGGTTACTTCTATATCGATTGGTCTCTTACCCTGAACGATCCGCACGTGACACAAGGCGGGTTTGAAGACTTGCTCTCAGCGCCTTTCGAGCGGGCCAAGGGCAACCCAGCGCCCAACATCTGGAGCAACAAACTGGTGGTCATCGGCTCCACCGCGACCGGAAACGAACTGTCGGACATGGGCTCCACGCCGCTGGAAAGCTCGACGTTTTTTATCACGACCCATTTGAACGTGGCCAATTCGGTCATTACGAACCGGTTCATCCACCCCACCCCCCTGGCGTTGGACCTGGCGCTGATCATTCTGGTCGGCAGTATTTCGGCCTGGATCACCCGCGTGATGCCGCGCCCCGCCACCGCGCCCTTGCTCATGCTGGTCTTTGGCGCCGTGTATGTCGGGGTCTGCGTCATCCTCTATATCCAATCCCGGCTTTGGGCGCCCATCATCCTGCCCGTGGGTTGCGCCGGCTTCCTCACCAATCTTTCGGTGATGACTTACCGCGTGCGGGTGGAACAGTCGGAGAAAAAGCGGGTCAAACAACTCTTTTCCCGATTGGTCTCTCCCGACGTTGTCAACGAAGTTCTCGGCGCCCCGACCCTCAAGCTGGGCGGCGTGCGCCGCGAGATCACCATTTATTTTGCCGACGTGCGGGGCTTCACCGAATTGACAGACCTGACCCAGGAGCAGGCGGCGGAATTCGTCAAGAAGAACAAATTGTCCGACCAGGAAGCCGAGACCTATTTCGACGCGCAGGCGCGCGAGACCCTGGCCACGATCAGTCTTTATCTGGCCACCATAGCCGACATCGTCAAGCAGCATAAGGGCCTGCTGGACAAATACATTGGAGACTGCGTCATGGCTTTCTGGGGCGCGCCGGTGCCCAATCCGCAACACGCGGTGGATGCGGTTCGAGCCGCTGTCGAAGCTCAGCAGGCGCTGGCGGCGTTGAACCAGCAACGCAGCGCGCAAAACCAGCGGAACGAGGCGGAGAATATCGAGCGCCTGCGCATGGGTTTGGCGCCTCACCCCCTGTTGCCGGTTCTCTCGATGGGCAGCGGGATTAACACCGGCCAGGCGGTCGTCGGTTACATGGGTTCCAAAGTGCATTTGCTTAATTACACGGCATTCGGACGCGAGGTGAACCTGGCCAGCCGCCTGGAGGGCGTGTCGGGCCATGGGCGCATTCTCATTGGGGAGGGGACCTTCGCGGCCCTGCAACGGGACGATGCGGCCCTGGCAGGCAAGTGCCTGGAGTGGGCGCCGCGAACCGTCAAAGGGTTCCGCAACGCGGTGCGGATTTACGAGGTGTTGTGGCAACCGACCGTCACCATGCCGGCTCCGCCCGGAGAGAATACCAATATCCGCATCATCAAACCCGCGCCGGCCTGAACGGGCAAGAGTCAATACTAATTTAAGGGCCTGGGTTGGTTCTCGCCGCCAATTCCGCCGCCGGGTAGGTCCAAATCTCCGCCAGCGTCGGATGGTAATGCGGCAGCGCCGCCAGTTCGCCCGCCGTCATCCGCCGGCGCATGGCGGCGATGATCTCGTGGATCAGTTCGCCGCCGAGCGGTCCGGCGCAAGCGCCGCCGAGGATTTCGCCCGTGACGGGATCGGCCAGGAGTTTGACGAAGCCGGCTTTGGCCTCCATGATGAGCGATTTGCCGTGGTCCGCAAACGGATAGCGGGCCGCCAGAAACGGGACCTTTCGCGCGGCCGCCTCCTTTTCCGTCAGCCCCACCGCCGCCACTTGCGGATCGGTAAATACCACGCGGGTCAACAACCGGTAATCCATCGCCCGTTTGCGGCCCGGATGGGCGGCGTTGTGAGCCGCGATCTCTCCTTGCTCGATGCCGATATGGACGATTTGGTGCGGCCCGGTGCAATCGCCCGCGGCGTAAATGTGCGGCGCGCTGGTTTGCATTTGGGCGTTGGTGATGACCCGCCCGCCATCCGTTTCCACGCCGGCCTTTTCCAAGTCCAGCCCCGCCGTGGCGGGAACGCGGCCCAGCGCCAGCAAAATCTCCTCCGCCACCACTCGCTGGATGCGGTTCCCCCGCCGAAACGCAATGCCCTTGCGCCGTCCCTGGCGAAAGGCCTCCACCACATCCGTGCTGGTCCACAGCCGGATGCCCTCACGTCGCAGCGCCTTCTCCAACACCGTGGCCGCGTCGGTGTCAAAGTCGCGGAGGACGTGCTCGCCGCGTTGTATCAGGGTTACCTCGACGTCGAACCGGCAAAAGAACTGGGCCAGTTCGACGGCCACCGGGCCGCCGCCCAAAACGATCAACGAGCGGGGCAATTTGCGCAACGACAGGGCGTCGTCGCTCGTCAAAAAACCGGTCTCCGCCAACCCCGGGACCGGCTGCGGCGCGGTGACCGAGCCGGTGCTGATAATCAAACGCCGCGCCGTCACTAATTGCGGCGCCGGTCCATGAGCGCCGCTCAACGCGACCGTATGCGGATCCGTGAACCGCGCCCGCGCCCGGATGAAGCGGAATTTTCCACTTGACAACTCGGCCCGTCGGCAGCGCGCGAAATCGCCGATCATTGCCTGCTTGCGCGCCATGACAGCCTTGAAGTTGAAGCCGGCCTTGGGAATGCGCAGGCCCCACGTCCCGCCCGCGCGCGCCAGATGCAGGACTTCCGCCGCGTAGAGCAACGCCTTGCTGGGCATGCACCCGCGCAAAATGCACAACCCGCCCACCTCGTCCCCGCCGTCGATGACCACCGTGCGCAACCCGGCGGCCACCGCGGCGCGGGCCGCCGCGTATCCGGCGCTGCCCCCGCCCAGAATGGCAAGGTCGCAAGTCAGGCGATTGCGCATCAGAGCGTCTCTAAAAATGGTTTGGCTCGCGGCGCAAAAACCGCCCCCGGCCGGCTTCGCCCACGAACTGGCCGTCGCGCGCCGCGACTTTGCCCCGCACGGTGACGACCCGCGGGCGCCCCTCGATTTCGACGCCTTCAAAGGCGTTGTAATCGAGGTTGATATGGTGCGTGGCGGCAGAGATTCTTCCGCGGTATGTCCGGTCGTACACCACCAGATCGGCGTCCGCCCCGGGCTGGATCGTTCCCTTGCGCGGGAACAGGCCGAAGAGCTTCGCCGCGCGCGTGCTGGCGGTGTTGACAAATTGATGGAGGTCGATCCGCCCGGGCTGGACGCCATAAGTAAAGTATAAATTTACGCGGTCTTCGAGCGAGGGGATGCCGTTGGGGATTTTGGTGAAATCGCCGCGGCCCATTTGTTTTTGGGTGGCGAAATCGAACGGGGCATGGTCGGTCGCCAGCGTGGCCACCAAACCCTGGCGCAATGCGTTCCACAACACTTCCTGGTTGGCTTTCTCGCGCAAGGGCGGCGACATGATAAACTTGGCCCCTTCAAAATCCGGTTTTTCCGCGTCGGTCTTGTCGCACAGCAAATACTGGATGAGGGTCTCGACCCAGACGTGGACGCCGCGGGCGGCGCCGCGGCGGGCCTCGGCCAGGGCCTCCAGGCAGCTCAAATGCACGATATAGACGTGGGCGCCGAGCAACCCGGCGAAGGTCATCAAGTGATGCACGCCTTCGGCCTCCACCCTTGGCGGCCGGCTCCAGTAATGGTATTCGGGCCCGGTTTTGCCTTCCGCCAGCAGTTGCTTTTGCAACTCCAGGACCAAGTCCGCGTTTTCGCAGTGGGCGGTGGTGATGACGCCCAGTTCCTTGGCGAGGCGCAACGTCTTGAAAAGCTCCTCGTCCGTGACGCCCAGCGCCCCTTTGTAGGCGAGGAAGATTTTAAAGCTGCTGACCCCGCGTTTGACGATTTCCCGAAAATCCCGCTCCGCTTCCGGGTCATAGCGGGTGACCCCCATGTGGAATGTAAAATCGCAGGCGCTTTTGCCGGTTTTGCCCAGCCAAAGCTCGAAGGCTTCCAGGGGTTTCTCCGTCCGGCCGGGGCAGATCATTTCGATAAAGGTCGTCGTCCCCCCGACCAGCGCGGCGCGGCTGGCGGACTCATGGGTGTCCTTGGCGAACGTTCCCATGAACGGGAGGTAAATATGGACGTGCGGATCGATGAACCCCGGAAAGACATAATGGCCCGTCGCATCGACGACTTCCGCGCCGGGCGGGGGCGGAATATTCCGGTCAATCCGCGTGATGGTTTCATTTTCGCAATAGATATCGGCGATGTAGCGCTGGCTATCGGTTATGATTTCGCCGTTTTTAATTAGCAGTGACATAAAGCGAGTGATTGTGACGAATTCTCAGCCGGTGAGCATGAAGGAGCATTCTGAGGTGTCAAGGCCAGGATTTGGCGGGGAGGCCGACCATTCGCGGCGGGTGGCAAGCGGTCGCAAATAGCAGCAATTGCCGGGGTTTTTGAGGATTTTGGGCATGGCTGAAAGGTGACGGCGGGGGGCGCGGGGGCTGGATCGTTGAACAGTGGAAGGGCAGGAGATGGGTGCTTGTCGTTCATAAAAACCGGGAAGAATTAAAATTAGTGTTTCGAAATTGATAAGGTGCGCTAATGGTGAGGCGGTCATTCCAGTTGCAAGTGGCGTAGGCGCAATGGGTTGGGTGTTGCGGCCCCGTTGCCGGAGAGCGGGAATTAGAGTTGAAAAAGATGAGAATAGAGGGAAAAGTTGAAAGGTTGTCCCAGGGGCGACGGCGGTGGATTGGGATTGGGCGGAGAGCACAAGACGTTGATGGACAGGAGCATAGGCAGGCAGTGGCCAGGGGAAGGAAGGGACGAGAAAGGACGAAAGAGACGAGAAAAGCCTTGAAGACGGAGACCAAACCCCCAAGCCCGCATATCGCGCAGGCGTTGAGGGCGCGGAGAAGGCAAACGCCATTGCTTTCTTCTTTGAAACCTCGCCGCATTCGTGCGAGAGAATCCATTGAGAATTTGTCATTGAGAATTTGTCATTTGTAATTTGCTTGGCGGCTTTGGGCCTTTGCTGCTTTGCGTTTAAGTCGGCGTCAGGCTCTGGCGGAGGCGGGGTGAGGAGTTCGACGGCGTGGAAGGCCACCGCGGCGCAACGAGCGCGGCGACAATTGCGGCCCGGCGAAGGGCGCCGGGCGATGGAACCGCCTTCGCCAAGGCTTCCGCCGTCGACTGTAAGGCTATGGCGGACAAGCCGGCGGGCAAGCATGGTTGTCCTCACGCGCAGGAGTTGATCACATTTCCACGAGGGGAAAAAACCGACTGGGGGAAAAAACGCGGAATTTTTGAAGATTTATTTTGGCCACAGATTAACGGGGGTTGACACAGTTGTGGGGAAGGGGGACGGCATTGATGGAGAGCGGATCAGGAGGAGTTGGCCGGTTCGCTCATTGACCGAACGGAGCGGAGTGGCTGGGGGAGCAGGGCCGAGGTTTTGACGGTGAGCTTGACCGTTCCCTTCATATCGAATAGATCAGCGACGGGAGACCTGGTTTGGCTTCTTCGGTTTGGATGAGATAATAGACATTGGTAAGTATTTTCGATGGATCACTATTCCATTCGTCTTTCCAGTGGCCGTATAGCTCCCACGAAACCCCTGTGACCCTGTGCCCGTGATCAGAACACCAGTTCTGAACAGCGCGATGAGCGTCGCAAAGCAAGTGGTATGGACCGAGATGTGGCGTGGTCGCAACCAGTCCGCCGGGCGTGTGCGAGCAGACGATCCGTGCGTTACCGGTGAACGGGGCGGAAACCTCAACACCACATTCGATCGACCCCTCGGCATCCAAGTATAACGCCAAATGCCGTCCCGGAGTGGGCAGACCTGGTCCGCGAATGAATGACCAAACTTCACCGCATGCCGCAGGGACGAACCGCGCCAATTCCTTCGGGGCAACGCGAGCGCGGATGACCGCCGTGTGAAGTGCCTCAACGCGTGTGAGATCGACTCGGTAGCTCATGATTTCTTCCTAGAAATGGCTCGAAGAGAAGAACTCATCGACCTTTCGATTGAAGTCGTCCGCATGCTCAACTAATGTCGCGTGTCCTGAAGACGGCACCACCCACAGCGCGGCCTTGGGAATGCTCTGGAAAATCCTGACCGTGTGCTCAATGGAAATCAAATCATGATCGCCGCAGATGATCAGCGACGGACACCGAATAGAACCGAGGGCCGCAAATGGAATGTTGGGCTGGTTCCAGTCGAGCATGAACAATTTCCAGTCATTCTTATCTTTTTCGGTGCTCCAGACTTTGTCCTTGTCGGCATCGTAACGCTTCTTTGCCGCATCCCAAAGTCCCGGGCCAAACGCCGACGCATCGGGTTGAAGGTTCGCCCCGGTTGATGCCAGCCTGATCACTTTCTCCGGATGACGCATGGCCAGCAACAGCGCGACAATCCCGCCATCGCTCCATCCAATCACATACGCCGAATCGATGTGAAGTGTATCGAGCAGCGCCGCATCGTCGTCGGCCATCATTTCAAACGTAAGCGACTGCCCGCTGTCCTTCGATTTCCCTTGGGCGCGGCTGTCCGCGGCAATCACCCGAAATTTCGCCGCGAAATAAGGAATATTATGGTCGAATGCGCTAATGCTTCCGCCGTTCCCATGAATCATCACCAGGGGCTTGCCCGCTCCGTACACCTCGCAATACATCTTGAACCCGTTGATCTGATAATACTTCCCGACAGCAGGATTGTCGCCAAACGGAACCGGCTTTTCCTGTGCGCTTGCGCCGACGGCCGCCAGAAAAACGGCGAAGAGAAACCATTTCATATTCGAGGTTATGCTATTTATAAGATGGTTTGTAAACTAATCGGCAATAGCCGGCAAGGAAAAGGCCGGGGGCGTTTTCACCGCATTTTCAAACCGGCTCTGACGGTTGTCACGGGTGCGTGCTTGATCCGCTTGCAGGAGATGGTTTGGGGTGTGTTCCAATTCTACCGCTTGAGGCCTCAAACCGGTCCGCCGCCGTATTGACGTGTTTCACGCGGCCTGTTGGGCCAGAGACGCGCCGGACGGCTTGCGATCCAGGCACTCGCGCACCACTTGCACGAGGGTTGCCGGACGGTAGGGTTTGGGGAGGAAGCTTTCCGGCTGCACCGTGGCCAGTTCGGTTCCGGGCACACCCGCAGTATAGCCGCTGGTGTAAATGACCCGCAGGGACGGGTCCTCGTGAGTGAGCCGTTCGGCCAGCTTGCGGCCTGTCAGGCCGTCGGGCATGACCATGTCGGTCAGGAGCAGATCGACAGGGCCGTCGCGCTTGGCCCAGGTTTGGAGGGCCTGAGTGCCCGAGGCGGCCGAGAGCACGTTGTAGCCGCAGCTTTCGAGCACTTGGACGACCAGGTCGCGCAAATCCGGCTCGTCCTCGACCACCAGAATCGTTTCCTTGCCGCCGACCGGAGTGGCAGACTTGCCCGGTCCGGCTTTTTGGCCGGATTCGCTGACCTCCAGGACGGGAATGAAGACATGGAAGGTAGTGCCCTTGTTGAGCTGGCTGTGGACTTCCACCCAGCCCTGATGCTGGCGTGCAATGCCATAGACGGTGGCCAAACCAAGGCCGGTGCCTTTGCCGACCGGCTTGGTGGTGAAAAACGGCTCGAAGATGCGCGGCAGGATTTCCGCCGGGATACCACAGCCGGTGTCGCCCACCGACAAGCGGACAAAGCGGCCAGGCTGCCCCTCGGGATTAGACCGCGCCGCATCGGAGCTAATCTCGACCGTCTCGGCGGCGATGGTCAGGACGCCGCCGTCGGGCATGGCGTCGCGGGCGTTGACCGCCAGGTTCATGAGCATCGTTTCCATCATCGCGGCATCGGCGCTGACGTGGGGCAATTCGGGCGGGGCCAGCACGTTGATGTTGATTATTTCCGTCAAGACACGAGGCAGCATGTCGGAAACCAGGCGGAGGGTGTCGGCGATATTCACGGGCCGGCGCTCCGCCTGTTGCTTGCGGCTGAAGGTCAATAATTGGCGCACGAGGGTGCCCGCGCGGTCGGCCGCCGCGCTAATGCTCCGCAGCGGCCGGGTGTAATCCGAGGTGGCCGGCGTCCTGGCCAGCAACAGGCTGGCATCGCCTTGCACGACGGTGAGAATGTTGTTGAAATCGTGGGCGACGCCGGCGGCCAACTGGCCGACGGCCTCCATTTTCTGAACCTGACGGAGTTGGGTTTCCAGCCGGATTTGCTCGGTGATGTCCAGGGCAATGATTAACAGGAATGGCTTGCCGTCCAGTTCGATCACTTCGACCGACAGGAGGATGTCGAGCATTCGTCCGGTCTTGGCGCGGAAATGACATTGCAGATTGCGCACGGTCATTTCCTTGCGCAGGCGCTCCAACATGGCGCGTTCGCCCGCCGGGTCGGCCCAGACGCGCAGTTGCACGGCTGTCTGGCCGATGAGTTCGTCGCGGCTGTAGCCGGTGAGGCTCAAAAAACCCTGGTTCGCATCGACGTACTTCTCGTCGAGCAAGGATTGGATGGCCAAGGGGATGGGACTGGCTTTGAAGGCCTTGGAGAAGCGTTCCTCGGACAGGCGCAGGGCCTGCTCGGCCCGGAGACGCTCGGCGATTTCTTTCTTCAACTGCTCGTTGGCGGTTTGGAGTTGGCTGGTGCGCTCAGTGACCAGCCCGTCCAAATCGTTGAGGCGGCAAGTGACTTGGTGGTTGAGGGTCCATTTCTGAGTCAATGCGTGGGCCAGTTGGAGGACCTCGATGTTGTCAAAGGGCTTTTTGAGGATGAGCAGGCTGTCGGATTTGCCGATCTGCCGCACCATCTCCTCCCACGAATAATCCGAATACGCCGTGCAGATGACCACCTGCAAGTCGGGAAATTGTTTCCAGATGCGGGCGATGGTTTCCACGCCGTCCCAGCCGGGGGGCATGCGCCCATCGACAAAAGCCATGGCGTAAGGGGCGCCGGCGGCGGCCGCGGCTTGGATTTTGCGCAACCCCTCCTCGCCCTGCAAGGCGCTCTCGACCTGGAATTGGACCTGCTCTTCCTCCGGCGGCGTGGCGCCAAAGAGGGCCTTTCTGGACTCTTCCATGCCGGTGTCCCTTTCGGCGCTGTTGAGAATCTTGCGAATGTCCTGATGAATCGACGGATTATCGTCGATGACCAGAATGCGATTGTTTCGCGTAGGAGTCGGATTGTTCATGAATGCGACAATTTCGTATCGGCATGCGCGGCGGGAAACTTAAGTCCGCCACGCCAGTTTGTGTGTCCCCAAGCTGGGGGAGCTTCCCTCAACCCTTGAGCCTCAAAAACGACGGCCTGGCTGCGGCCCGGTTTGACTTCAACGAACTCGCCACCGCCTGCAAGTCATGGCCAGTCTGAGAATCTGGCGCAAACAGAGTGGCCGGCCCAATCTGTCCGGCCACATCCTGCTGGAACGCCGACAGCGCGGCGCGGGCCGTCGCGACGTCCCCGACTTGAATCGCATTTTGCAAGGCGGCCAAGTTGCGCTCGTTTTGAGGGTGAGCCATCTGGATGCTTGTCTGAAATTCATGGGTCGGGCTGAAAATTGGCGTAATGTTCATGACCGCGTTGGTGAACAGTTTAAATTCTGCACGTTAGATACATCGGAAATTCCCGCGAGAACTTTAGCCCCGCGCGCCGTCCGGGCGTGATGGATTGGCTGTCCCCCTGTCCAAGTGAAATCAGGAAGGGAACGACATGCTCCTTGTCCTGCCCGATCCTTCCGAGCGCCCAGCACGCGATTCCAGCGATGCCAGGAGTTGTGGTCCGATTCGTAACAGCCGATTCCAAGGCGTCAATCGTCCCTGGCACCGCAGCGCGCTGTCCGCCCAAGGCCCATGATGCGAACAGAGCAGAGTTCTCGTTGGTGCTGGCAATGGCGGCGTGGTTCTTAACCGTGCTAAACTAATTTCAACTGTTCACCCGTTGCGGCATCGGCGTCAACAAACCTGAGGAATCTCTTAATGCGACCTGGCTGGGCCCAGTTGCACGTGCCCTCGACGTTGAGTGATTTGAGGTACCGCTCGATGAGCGAAGTCCGCAGTTGTTCGACTAACGATTCGGCTTCCACCGGGCTGGAGCATGGAATGAAGGCGTGCATGGCCTGGTTCGGTTGCCACGGTTTGCCGTGGAATGGGGAGAAAACGCGCGGTGTGAAGTTGCTTTTGCCGTAGGCCTCCCAAGCAACTTTATATGGCGCAAAACTGTATTTGCCGACGCCTAAGCAGGCCCACCAAACGCCCCGCATAATCCACGTGCGCAGCATGCTGCCTTTGCGATTTGACAGCACATCCTTGTGGCGATTGAGATAAGATTGCAGAGGTTCATGGCGTCTTAGGTCCGCCGAAGTCAGCGGAATCCCGGTCGCGGGATCGTACGGCAGGAGAATGAATTTGCGAGGACTGGAGTCTGGATGCCGGAAACACTCTTTGGTCAGCAGCGGGAAAATGAATTGCTCGGGAAGGTAGTCTGGATATTTGTCGAAAATATAGACCGAGTTTGCGCCACACGTATTGACACCCTGTCTTGGTTTTTGATCACTCCTGATGGTGATTGGACTGGCAGCCCTGACGTCATCGAGTTCGGCAGACGAGTTGGAAATCGAGAGCGGCGCCGTAGGTTCGCCAATTGGAGCGGCGTGCTGGACTATCCATGTTCCGTTGCTGAGACTTTTGTAAGCAATTGCAGATTCATGGGGTTCGTCCCTTCGGAATAACGCGGCACCGGCCCGAGTCAGGATGCCGGGGAATATTCTTTCCTCTCGGAAGTCCCATATCTGGCGGACGCGGAACTCCGAGTCGGCCAGCCGATAACGCCGGAACCCGGAGTGAGCACCATCGTTGAAGAACAAGGAAAGGGGCAGGAAAAAAGCGGCTCCGCCATTACGCTCAAGATTTTCGTTGAGCACCGCCGCGATCACGAGGGCCGCGAGATCAACTCGCGAACTGCCAAGAAGCAAGGCTTGCGCATCGGCAACCAGACCGTAATTGAGAAAATGAGGCTTGGTAGCCTCTTTGTAACTGGTTGGCAGGTCGCCAAAATTCACCCAAGGGGGATTGCCACATAAAAAATTGAACTTTCGTTTTGGGTTGGACAGGATGATGTCAGCGCAGGTCAAACCCGTCCGCGGGAAACTCCGACGGTATTTCATGCGGAAGCCGGTCTCGAAATCTTTGAGGAATCCAGGCTGCTGCTCGATGAGGTGAAGGCGCGAGAGCATTTTGTCATCGACCTCAATGTCGGCACTTGCGGCAACGTCCATTAGGGCGTGAACGAATGCTCCGTTGCCGGCTGTAGGATCACAGATGGTCGCGCCATCGGCCCACAGTCTGGCCAAGCCGGACTGTTCCACCAGCCATTTTGCCCATCGGAGCGGGGTGAAAACAGCCCCGATCGGTTTAACGAGAGAAGGTGAATCGCGCATAACCGCCGTTTTTAAAGTTCTCAATGGCTTGGATTCGCCTCTGGGCGTCTCGTCCGACGCGCTGGTAGTGTTTTATGGCAAGGTCGGTGAATATATCGTAAAAGACTTTGATGTCCCGGTCCCACTCAATCTCGTCCCAAACTTGGTTAACAGTGTAGTTGAGCCGGACCTGGCCTGTGCCCAGGTTTTCGATGCGATAGCTGTTCTGCGGGAGCACTATGAACGGGGCTACCCGAATATACTCCAAGTCTCTTGCATCTTTGTTTGCCGCCGACTGGTTGTGGCCGAACTCGGCAATGATGAATTGGCCTTTGTCATTCGCCAAAAACTTGAGAAGGTTGCCGACAGCGCAGATTCCTCCGTCGGAGTACTTTGTGGAGTCGAGGTCCTTCGTTTTGACATCAATTCCGACGATTCGTCCTTCCGCCGTAAAGCCGAAGTCGAAAATGGTTCGCCGGCCCGGCAGGTCAACAGGTGTGAAGCCGGACCGCCGGCAAATGGCGTCCCAGTTATCGAGAATTCTGCGCTCAATGCTGGCGCCAAATGCGCGGGAGTCTTCTCGGGCCGCGATCCCGGAGCGGAGCTCCTCGAACAGTTTGATGAGTTCGTCTTCGATGATTTTAGAAAGTTCGCGCAGGTTCATCGTGAATCTTATTTGGAAGGGTATCTTTCTTTCTTAAGAAAGCGAGACGCAAATTGGGCAAATAAGCAGGGAAGAGTCAAAACGGTATGTATCAGCGTCGCAGGAACTTGGCGACGGCCTCGGTGCGGGTGCGGACTTGGAGTTTTTCGTAAATGCGGCGGATGTAGGTATGCACGGTTTCGTAGCTGATGCCGATTTTGTCGGCGATTTCCTTGTAGAGAAAGCCCTGGCTCAAATAGTCCAGAACCTCCTGTTCGCGCGCCGACAGGGCGGCGCCCGGCTGGGGGGCGGGATCGGGCTTTTGAAATGACTGCACGACTTTGCGCGCTATGTCCGTGGTCATGGGCGAGCCGCCGCGGTGAACTTCGCGGATGGCTTGCAGCAACTCGGCGCGCGGGGCGCGTTTGAGGAGGTAACCGGCCGCGCCTGCCGCCAGGGCGTTGAAAATGTTCTCGGTGTCCTCGTAGGCCGTAAGCATGACGGCGGCGATGTCGGGCGCGGCCTGCTTCAAGCGGCGCACGCACTCGACGCCGTTGAGGCCGGGGAGGTTGATGTCCATCAGCACGACTTGGGGGCGGTCCTTGGGCAATCCCTCCAGGGCGGCTTCTGCGGTGGGGTACTGGCTGACGCATTGGAAGCCGTCGGCGCGGCTGATGAGGCGGGCGAGGGTGCCGCGCAATTGCTCGTTGTCCTCGACGATGGAGACTTTAATCGGCATAAGGTCATTTTCCGGCCAGCGGAACGGTCAGGCGCACGAGCGTGCCGCCCTGCGGTCGCGGGCCGATGAAAAAGTGGCCGCCGACATCTTCCATCCTTTTGCGCATGTTGCGCAATCCATTTCTTGACTCCGCGGCCTTTTCGTTCAGGCCGGCCGGCCCGCGGCCGTTGTCCTCGATCTCGAGAGTGAAACGGCCCGGCTCCAGGCGGAGGCGGAGCCAGGCTTCGGAGGCGCGGGCGTGTTTGACGATGTTGGTGACGGCCTCCTTGGCGGCGAGAAAGACATTGTGCCGGGCCTCCGGGGAAATGGAGGCGGGGGGAAGTTGGGCGGGAACGTCCAGGCGGTAGCGAAGGCCGGCGACGGCGAAATAATCCTGGGCGTGCTTGCAAATATAATTGACTAGGCCGTCGAGGGTGTCGTTGGAGGGGTTGACGGTCCAGACGATTTCGTCGAGGGCGCGGGTCGTTTCGCGGGCGGTGAGGGAGATCTGGCGGGCGTGGCCGCCGGCTTCCTCCGGAGAATCCTTGTCGGCCTCGACCATTTCGCCCAGGAGCGCGAGTTGAGTGAGGCTGGCGCCGACTTGGTCGTGGATGTCGCGCGCGATGCGGGCGCGCTCTTTCTCCAGGGCTTGCTGCTGGCGGAATGAGGCAACCTGACGCCGCATGGCCTGGGTGGAAAAGTAATAGACGAGGGCGGCGACGATGCCCAGCAAGGCGGCGGCGGCGGCGGCGCGGAACCAGCCGGTTTGCCAGAAGAGCGGCAGGACGGTCACCGCGAGGCTGGCGCCGGTTTCGTTCCAGACGCCGTCTTCGTTGCAGGCCTGGACCTGGAAACGGTATTGGCCGGGCGGGAGGGTTGGGTAACGGACGAAGCGGCGGTTTCCGGCCTCGTTCCACTTCGATTCGTGCCCCTCCAGGCGGTATCGGAAACGCGCGCGGTCCGGCTCGTCCAGATTGAGGCTGGTGAACTGAATTTCCAGGCGTTCGCGGCCCGCGGGCACGGTGACCGATTGCGGTGGCGCGGCATGGGGTCCGTTGGTGTTTTGCACCTGGCCTTCGACCAGGACCGATTCGATGAGGACGGGCGGGGGATTGGTGTTGGAATGGATTTCGGCCGGGTTGACCGAAACGACGCCGGCAATGGTTGGGAACCACAGTTTGCCGTCGGGCGCGCGGCAGGCGGACGGCTGGGCGCCGAAGGTGCATTCAGTGGCGGGCAGCCCGTCCCGTTTGTCGTATCCGCGGCAGGAGATAAAACGGTTTGTGGCGGAGACAAAATCGTTCAAGTCCTTCTTGCGCGCGCGCATGAGGCCGGCGTTGGAGCCGATCCAGAGGAAGCCGTCGGCGTCCTCGATCAGGTAGTCAATGCTATTTCCGATCAAGCCGTCCTGGGTCGTGTAATGCGTCCACTGTCCGTCGCGCAAGCGGATGAGGCCGTTGCCAAAGGTGCCGATCCACAGGACGTCCTGGCCGTCGGCATAGAGCGCCGAAATATTGTCGCTGGGGAATCCGGCGCTTTGGCGCAGGGCGGTGAAATGGCCGTCGAGTTGGCGGCAATTCAGCCCGCCGCCCTCGGTGCCGATCCAGAGGTTTCCGGCGTGGTCCTCGGCGATAGCATGGACAATGTTGGCGGCCAAGCCGTCATTGGTGGTGAACAGGCGCCACTGCGTTCCATTCCACTGGCCCAATCCGGCCGGCGTCCCCAGCCACAACACTCCGGCGTGATCTTCGAACAAGGCGGAGACAGGAGGGCTGGAGATTGCCGGGGCGGGACGGAACACGCCGCCTTCGAGGCGAAACAGGCCGGAGCCAAGCGCGGGCTGAGTCGCCGCCCAGACGTGTTGCTGGTGATCCACCAGAACGGCCGTTGGATTGAGCAGGCTCATGGGACCGGGGATCGAGCCGACCGGGTGCAGGACGCCGTCATTCCAATAACTGAAATCGCGGGACTTGGCGCTGATCCACAGGCCGCCTTGCTGGTCCGGGCAGAGCGATTGAGTCACCGATCCGACCGTTTGCTCCAGGGGACGGAAGATGCGGCGTTTGACACGGTTCAGTCCCCCGCCGTCCAAGCCCACCCAGAGACTGCCCCCGGCGTCGGCGTCGAGGGAGAGCACGGAGTCATTGGACAAGCCTTCTTTGGTGGAAATCTGGACGGCCTTGCCGTGGTCGTCGAACCAGAACACGCCCTGGCCCGAGGGGCCGCCCGTGCCGACGATCAGATTCCCCTCCCGGTCTTCGCACGCCACCTTCACGGCGTCCTCCGCCCGCGTCCACGGGTAGGGGCCGAAGTCGCGTTCGACCCTGCCAGCCGAGTATTCGCGAATAATGCCGTCGGCGAGGCACCAAAACCCGCCTGCGCGGCTGGCCAGGAGCAAATCCACTTGCCGCGCCGTCAGGTTCTTTACGATTGGCAGGGGCGCCTTTGTCCGCGCCGCCGCCGGGTCGAGGCCAAAGACCTGATTGCCGGTGGCCACCCAAACGGCGCCGCTTTTTTCGGCGATGACGGAGCGGCAATTGCGGCTGGCGATATTCCAGATATCGACCAATCCGCCGGCGTACCGGCCCAACTCGCCATCTTCGGTCAACATCCACACGGCACCGGTTGTGTCCTCGCAAACGGACACCAGATGTCCGGTGCGGCGGCCGCGCCCGATATTCAAGCTATGCGCGGTGCCATCCTTGATCAGAACGGCGCCCGCGGACTCGGTGCCGACCCAGAGATTGCCGCGGCTGTCCTCGAACAGGCGGACGATCCGCACGCTTTCCAGGCGGGGTGTATTGCTTTCGTCAAAGACGGTGAAATGGACGCCATCGAACCGCACCAAACCGTGGAGAGTTCCCAGCCAGAGGTAGCCGTCATGCGTCCGCGTCATGGCGATGACCTCGCTGTCCGGCAGCAGGCCTTGCTCGTTCCCCCAGGAGTCGATGCTGAAAGAGGCGTTGGCCAGGGTGGCGGAGGGGTGCGTTGCGCCGCCGAGCAACAACGCCAGGGCGGCGATAGCTCCCCAAAGCCCGTGCAGGCGATTGCGCATGGAGGGATTGTCCTAACGAACGGCCCGGTTCGCCAAGTATAAATTGCTGTTTTCCTTCAACCCGGCTTCATTTATTTTGTCGCACAATGAACCTGTGGCTTGAAGCAATCGCGGCTGGATTGTTCGCCTGTGCTGGAGCCGTGCTGGGGCGTTTATTTTCGCGCCTCTCGAAGTCTTATTGGATGCTGGGCTATTTCATTCCTTTGACGCTGCTTCTGATTTACGGTCTGGCGGTTCGTTTTCCGGCATTGGCATTCTTGCCGCCGGCTTCATGGATGATGATGGGACGAACCAGATTCGCCGTTATGGGTTTCGTTGCGACCATGATTTTGACCGCGCCGCTTTCACGATTGCCAAGGAAAAGAGATCGTTTTGTTGTCGGCGTGCTGATGGTGGTTATCGTTTTTGACATGTCGGTTTGGCCGTTCCTTGCGCCGCTGTTTAACCGCCATCAACTCGAACATCTTCACACGCGCATTGGTGCCGACGGAGTTTGCCGGCAAAGCACCGATTACACCTGCGGGCCTGCTTCAGCCGTCACCGCGCTCCGTAAATTGGGTTTGCCTGGCGAGGAAGGGAGAATCGCCATTCTTTCCTATACAAGTTCCGCGGGTGGAACCGCAACGGACATTTTGGCCGAAGCGTTGCAAGATGAATACCGCAAAGACGGTTTGATTGCCGAATACCGGGCGTTCAAGGACATATCCGAATTGAAGCAGGCCGGGCTGACCCTTGCGGTCGTCAAATTCGGTTTTATGGTTGACCATTCTGTGACGGTGCTTGGCGTCACTGACTCGGAAGTGGTCGTCGGCGATCCGCTGAACGGTTTGGAGAGGATTTCCCACGACGAATTTCTCAAAAAGTGGCGCTTTACCGGCGTCGTGTTAAAACGGAGGCCATGAGATGCGCCTGGCGGCGCCGCGACACAAAATGAACCGTTGCTTGCGTTGGCCGTCGGCAAGGCCGACAATCCAGCACCGAGAGGCGACACCTATGATGCAACATATAAGTGACAAGCTGCGCAAAAAGGGCCGGCGGGGATGGTGGCTGGTTTGGTTGTGGCTGGCAGCCTCCTGCGTGGCGGCGCCGCCCCCCGGCTATTACCTGGTTTGGGGCGACGAATTCAACGGCACCTCCCTCGACACCACCAAGTGGGACTATTGGCTGCCCGGCAGACGGCGCGATGCGGTCAACGTCACCAACGCCGTCTCCGTCGTCGGCGGCTATTTGACGATCACGACCTACACCTCCAACAACACCCATTACAGCGGCTTCGTGGCCACCGATAGGAAGTTCCGCACCAAATACGGCTATTGGGAGTCGAGCATCAAATGGGGCGACACCAACGGCATGTGGTCGGCCTTCTGGCTGCAGTCCCCCACGATGGGCCGCTATCTGTGTGATCCGCAGACGGCCGGGTCGGAAATCGACATCGCCGAGCATCGGTGGGTGGACGGCTCGACCAACCCGGTGGCCAACCGCGTGCAGGTGAACATCCATTGGAACGGTTACGGCTCCTCGGCCAGGGGCGCCGGCAGCGGCTACGTCGGCAACGGATTGGCCGACGGCTTCCATGTTTACGGATTTCTGTCCACGCCGGCCTCCTACTCCTTTCTTATTGACGGCGCGCCGGTGTACGACGGCGGATCGGCGCCCATCTCGCACAGCACGGAATTCGCCATCCTGAGCAGCGAAGTCGATGACACCTCGACGACCTGGGCGGGGTTCATCCCGGCGGGGGGCTACGGAAGCCTGGCTGACAGCACAACGAGACTGACCGTTGATTACGTCCGCTACTACGCGCCCACGAACACGGTTTTCTGGATTGGGGGAGCTTCCACTTATTGGACCAACGCGGACAATTGGGTTTCCAACATGACGCCCGCGGCGGCCAGCGACGTGACTTTTTCCTGCCTTGGCTCCGGCGCGCGCACGGAACTGGGCCGGGAATTTTCCGTCCACGGCCTGACAATACTTGACACTGAGGGGACGGTGTCCGTCCGGGGGCATGCCCTCACCATCGGGGGAGGCGGGATCGACGCCGATTGCCAGAGCGCGACACTGGACTGCGACGTGGCGGTGGACGCACGCCAAACCTGGACCGTTGGGCCGGGCCGGACGTTGCGGGTCAACGGCGCGCTGACAGGCCGGGGCGTGCTGGCGAAGGCGGGGGCCGGCACGCTAATCCTGTCCAACGCCGCGGATTATTCGGGCACGGTTGAGGTCATGGGCGGCGCACTGCGGGTCAATGGCGTCATGGAGGCGCCGGTCACCGTGCCGCCTGGGGGCGTGGTCAGCAACCTTTCCGGCGTTTTGTCCGTCGTGGCTGCGCCGCCGTGATGGCGCCTACTGAAAGAGCAAAGGAGCGATGGTGGCCAGGTTGCGCCGCCACACCCTCCAACTATGCACGCCGGGCACTTCCGTCCAGGTGTAATGCAGTCCTTTGCTTTCCAGCCAGTGGACAAATTCGCGGTTTGGCTCGACCAACTGATCATCCTTCCCGCACGAAATCCACAACAGGCGCAGACGCTCGTTCGCCGTCGCGTCCAACGCGGGGAAGGTGTTGGAGAAATTGCTGTTCAGTCCGCCGGAACTGAAGGCGCCAATCCAGGCGAAGCGGTCCAGGTTGTTCAGGCCGACGGTCAACGATTCCGACCCGCCCATGGACAAACCGGCGATGGCGCGGTCCTTGCGGTCGTTGGAAACGCGGTAGGCCGATTCGACTTGCGGCAGCACTTCGTCCAGCAGCGTGGCGCGGAATTGGGTCACGTTGCGCTGCCACAAATCCGGCTGGCGCACGCGCGCCCAGCCGCGCCAGACAATCTCCATCGTCCCGTAGCCCAGCGGCATGACCACGATCATCGGCTTGGCCTGTTTGCGCGCGATCAAGTTGTCAAGTATGAGGTTGGCCTGGCCCACCGACCACCAGCCGGTGGCGTCGTCGCTGTAGCCGTGAAGAAGATAGAGCGCGGGGTAGCGGGCGGTGGCGGCGGCATCGTAGCCCGGCGGAGTATAGACGAAATAAGCGCGGTCGTCGCCGGCGGCCGAGGAGTGATAGACATGGCGATGGATCACGCCGTGCGGCACGTCATTCATCTCCCAGGGCAGCGAGGCCGGGCCGGGCACGTGGACCTGGCTTTCGGTGTTCAGGAGGTTGTATTTCATCAGGGGGTTGTTCAGGTCGATGGCGCGGACCCCGTCAACAACAAAGGAATATCCGTAGTAATCGGGCTCCAGCGGCGGGGTGGTGAAGGACCAGACGCCCTGGTCGTCCTTTTCCATTTTGGCGGCGGAGAGGCTTTCACATTGGACGCGCACGTCGCGCGCGTCGGGCGCTTTGAGCCGGAAGATCACCCGGCCATCGGGCTGGACTTCGGGCGCGGGGGTTGGCTGAGCGGACACGGAAATGGCGAAAACCATCGCAAGAGGCAAATAGAATGATTTCATGCCGCGCAACATAGCCCGGAATTTCCGCCGCAATCAATGCCAAAGAGCGGGCCGGTGAATATTGGGCGCCAAGATTGACAACGGGCCACAAAACCGGGATTGTGGACGGGTGAAAACCGCGGCAATGGCAGCGCAGACACTGGTTTCCCCGTCATGGAATGCGGTGGATTTCATGGTGGATTTCAACACCCGTGAAAAGCGCCTCAGCCTATTGATGGAGGCGCTGGCGTGGTGTGCCGCCGTCATGTTCTTTCGCCGCGCCGAATCCGACACCCTTTATCTTGGGAAACCTTCAGAGTTGGACCGCCGTTATCATAAGACCATTTTGGCCGCGCTCATCGCTGAGGGCGAACGCTTCCTGACCCGCCTGAAACGCGCGGGCGGCCTGCCCAAGAACAGCGACGGACTCAAAGCGGCGGACATTGACGCAACGGTGGAGGAGTTGCGAAACACCCAGGCGCAATGGTATGGCGACATGACCGCAGAGCGCCGGGCCGAGATTCTCAAGGAGGTCTTTGGTGTCACGATAGCCTGAGTTGGAAGGTCTGCTTCAGGCCTGGTACGACTTCGAAGGCTGCCGTCCCGCAGAGAAAGACAAATCCCGCGATGTCTTTAACAAGTTGCTTGACACCGCCCGCGCTCA
The DNA here is from genome assembly GCA_049517295.1 of Verrucomicrobiota bacterium. GTDB lineage: Bacteria > Verrucomicrobiota > Verrucomicrobiia > Limisphaerales > Palsa-1400 > JBEKSF01. The sequence goes on along the minus strand of JBEKSF010000064.1, from coordinate 6,756 downwards.
CACGACTGTTTCCCGCCAGGATTTAATCCAGGCATTGTCCGATCGGTATCGAGTCTTCAAAACCGCGAAAGACAAAGAATTGCGCGCGGCTCTATCGCGTTTGAAGTAACGGCTCCTCGGGTAACGCATTCCTCAGCGCCTTTTTAATCGCGAAATCCAATCGCAGGTCGCCGTCGCCGGGCGATTTCAAGTTGCCGCACTGCGGGATGTATCTCGCGGCGTGGAAAAAGAATAAACATTTGCATTAATACAAAGCTGTATTAGTGTTAAATAATGAATAATATTCTTGGCCAGCCCGTTGAAGGTGATGATTTCTTTAACCGAGAGGAAGAAACCGACCACCTGTGGCGCACCCTGAATGAGGGCAATCATGTCCTTTTGTTGGCTCCACGACGCGTGGGAAAGACCTCTCTTGCTCTGCGCGTCGGGTCAAACGCCGCGAACTCAGGATGGAAGTTTGTTCTTGTGGATGTGCAGGGATGCCGGGACGAATTGAGCTTTCTGGACACCCTCTTCGAGAAGCTCAAATCCATTGGAGTGAAAGTGCCTGTGCTCGCCCGGTTGATCGAATGGGTCACATTTGCACGGCGCAATCTTCCAGGCAAGGTCGAGGGTGCCGGCTTCAGCGTGGCCATTGATCCGAGTGAAGGTCAGGAAGCCACGACGTTGGAGCGTCAAATTGAACGCTTATTTAACGAGATGGAGGAATCGGGTGACAGAGTGCTCATTGCGGTAGATGAGCTGCCGGTGCTTCTTCAAGCTCTGGAGGAGGGAGAGAATAGCGGCGCCCGCCTGCGCGGCTTCTTAAACTGGTTCCGCGCTTTGCGTTTGCGATATTGCAAGAATGTCCGCTGGCTGCTCCTTGGCTCCGTTGGATTGGATACATTCTCGGAAGTCCGCAACCTCACCGCCACGATCAATGATCTCAAGCCGTCCTCTCTTGGGGCTTACTCTGAGGCGACGGCGATCTCCTGCCTGCGAGAACTTGGCCAAGGCAAAGGCGTCAAGATGAGCAACGCTCTTTGCAAGGTGATTTTAAAAGAGATTGGTTGGCCGTTGCCCTTCTTTCTGCAGCTCGTCTTCCATGAATTGCATTCACTGCTCGGCCAACCACCGCGTCAGCCGCAGACCAAGGATGCGAAGCAAGCGTGTGGTCAACTGGTGGCACCCGAGTTCTACAGACATTTCGAACCTTGGCGCGGACGGCTGGCCGAAGGGATGAACGCAGAACATCTCCAAGCCGCGAGGGCTGTCCTGAACGCAATCTGTGTTCACGTTGAGGGCTTGCCGCGGATTCGCTTGCTGGACGCCGTGATGAGGAAGTTTCCACAGAGAGACTCGGATGAGGTATCCCGGATTTTGGCGACGACGCTGGGGCAATTGGAGCGGGATGGCTACCTTTTACGCCGTGATGGAGCGGTTGGCGGCGCAGCCAGCTATGCGTTTCGCTCATTTCTACTGCGCCGCTATTGGCACGCGAGGGAGATCGCATGAGTGACAATCATGAGATTTTGCCGCTGAATCGGATGGCGATTTTCACACCAGGCCGCCAAACCGACGCCGAACTCAAAGCCGCTTACATCGCAAGGACTGAGTTGCTGCAAAGTATTCTTGACGATATCGACGCGACTCGTGTCGGAGGAATTCCACAACACCATTTGGTTATCGGTCAACGCGGCATGGGAAAGACGACGCTCCTGAGGCGAATTGACGTTGCTCTTCGTGAGACTCCGCAGGCTGCAAATTTTATCCCGCTGAGCTTCCCGGAAGAACAATGGACCATCGACAGGCTGTCGGCACTTTGGTTGAACTGCCTGGATTCGCTGGCCGACACCTTGGAGAGGGAAAACCCCAACGAAGCGCTGATCAAGACACTCGATGAGGCCGTGAATCGGCTTCGGATCGACAATGCACCTGAGGACGTTCTTGCCGAGGCGGCGGAGAAGGATTTTCTTGCAATCGCCGCCAAAACGAAACGGCGCGCCGTTCTGCTGGTGGACAATCTCGACCTTGTCTTCGAGCGCCTGAACAAACATGAGTTGTACCGACTGCGCGCATTCCTAATGAAGGCTGGCGCGCCCGTTCTTATCGGCGTTTCGGTTCATCCGCCCAAAGCGACGCAGGACTATAACGCGCCATTTTACGAGCAGTTCAAAGTGCATTATCTCAATCGGCTCTCGCTCGCGCAAATGCGGGAGGTGCTGCTGCGATTGGCCGAGCGGGCCGGCAACGAAGATATTATTAAACGTCTGGAGGACAATCCCGGGCGCCTCCACGCATTGCACGCGCTTACTGGCGGCAATACGCGCACCACCGTGATCCTTTTCCAAATCTTCGCGCGCGGCCGCTTTTCCGTCGATGCATACCATGATTTGGAAACGTTGTTGGATTGGATGACGCCACTCTACAAGGCGCGGTTTGAGGAGCTTTCCGCGCAGGCGCAGGTAATCGTGAGCGCCCTGGCAACGATTTGGGAACCGGCCACCAGCGCACGGGTCTGCGAGCGAGCGCGTTTGGAAAATAAACAGGTTAGCGCCCAGCTTGACCGGCTGAAAAAGGCTGGAATTATCGAGGAAGTGACGGTGGATTCGGAAAAACGAATTGGCCCGATACCCGAGGGTCGCAGTCCGAAGGAACGTGCCGGCTATCAACTCGCCGAGCGATTTTTCAACATCTGGTTTCTCATGCGCCAGGCGACGCGCCGCGATAAAAACAACCTCGTATTTCTGACGCGCCTTATTGAGTGCATTCACACCCCGGACGAGCGAGACGCTTTGGCTCGTGAAATGTTAGAGAGTCCCGCACTTTCTCGCGAGCAACGGGTATTCGCTCTGGCGCTTGAACCTTCAGTATCAACGCCCGCCCTCTCTTACCTCCTCCACGACCGCGTTGAAATCGAGTGTATCAAGGCTGAGCGAGACTTCAAGGAGCGAATTGATGAAATCCTTGATCGGGCGGAGATTCCACCGCATCGATGGCCCTTTAGTGAATTGCGAGAGCGCCTAGCCAAGGCCGTGCCGGCCGGAATTGGCTTAACCGGGGAAGCGTTTGCCGACGCCATTCTTGGTTTCCCTAGTATGATTGTACATCGGGAAGCGATCGCCTCGAAGCGGATGGACGCAGAAACAATCAATCTCGGCCTGAAGGCTTGCGCCGACTATAACGAAGTGCTCTCCAAGGCTTTTGGCAGCGACGCTGTATGCTGGTTCCAAGGATTATTGCGAAAGGGCACGGTGACAGACCTCTCGAGTTCCGATCAAGCGAACAAGGCGTTTGAGCGTGCTGATACGGCCGAAAAGGTGGCAATTTACATCAGTTTTATGTCGAACGCTGCCAAGGCGGGTTTGGCGAAAGCAGTCTGGGACAGTGTAGTGAAGCTCTTCGATTCTTCATGTAAATCCGCACCAGCATGGACGATCGTTGGCATCTTGTATGCGGAACACTTGGGGCGATTCAAGGATGCAGAAGTAGCTTTTCTACGAGCCGTGGAGCTTGATGACAAAAATGCGCTCGCATGGGGCCGCCTAGGTGTTCTGTTAGGGAATAACTTAAAACGATATGAAGAAGCTGAGACAGCATATAAAAAGACAATTGATCTTGATCCTCGAAATGCGGCTGCATGGCGCGGACTCGGATTCATATACAGCGAAGGACTCAATCGGAAGGCGGATGCCGAGAACGCGATTCGAAAGGCAATTGAGCTGGAGCCAATGGATTTCAGACAGTGGACCATTCTCGGAAAAGTTCTCTCAGAAATGCGTCGTTACGCCGAATCCGCATTGGCTTATCGCAAAGCAATCGAGCTTAACCCTACGGAACCCATTCTGTTGAAGAGTTTGGGGATATTGCTGCAGAACCGCCTGCGCCAGTACTCTGACGCGGTAATCTGTTATAGAAAAGTAGTTGAAATGCGGCCAGACGATGCCCAAACTTGGCTGCAGCTTGGCAGACTTCTCCTTTGTCCCTTAAGGCAGTATGAGGAAGCCGCAACGGTTTTTCAAAAGGTCGTGATCCTCCAGCCAGAAAACGCCTTTGCATGGTTCGCTCTTGGCAATTTCTTGGCAGACTATCAAGGCAAAGGCGCCGAGGCGGCCAAGGCGCTTCGAACCGCGATCTCACTGGGTCCCATGGCTCCGATCGAGTTTACGATGGATTTGGTCTATGTGCTCCGAGACCACCTTGGCCAACATCAAGAGGCGCAACTTTTTTTATCTCAAGTCGGAGCGCTTGAACCACCTATTCTAAAGATCAGCGTTTCCATTCATGAGGCTCTATTTGCGGCCCAAGGAGAGAATTGGGGAAACGCAATGAAGCATCTGGCCCAGGCACTCGACTTGATGGTCAAGCCAAATGCCGAACTTCCCTTCATGTTAATGGATTGGACGCGAGCGACGGCCGTTTTGCTACATCTCGGCTTTGGTGACAAGCTGCTATTGTTTCTCAGGCAGCGTGGCGAAGACCAGCGATTGCGTCCTTGGTACGAAGCCACACGAGCAATTCTGCGCGGGGACCGACTCTACTTGCGCAATATCCCCGCTGAGATGCAGAATTTGGCAGAAACGCTCTATGACGAGATTGATGTGAGGCTTAAGCACCTGCCCGAAAGCACGCGTCATTAGTCAGCCGACATGGCGCTGTTCCAGGTGCATCAGTTTATCTGAGTGCCATCGTGGAAGGAGCTATTGAGCGGTAATGAGGCAGACCACTTAATTGGCCCGGACCAAAAAAATGGGGACGCGCGATTTGTGGCGGACATGATGAATGGTGCTGCCCAAAACCAAGTCCGCCAGGAAACGATGGCCGTGCATGGTCATCGCAATCAGGTCGCAATTCTCGCGATCCGACGTCTCTAAAATCCCGGTCGAAGGATCGCCCAGCGCGAGATGAACGGAAACCCGCACCCCGGATTGGCGCAACTCGGTTGCGATCCGCTCCAGGTAGGCCCGGTCCTCCTTCATCTCTTCGGATTCGGCCAGTTCGAGGCGGTCGTAATTGCGCGCGACCCAGCCGTCGGCGACGTGGACCAGGAGCAACTCGGCGTTGAATTGACGGGCCAATTCCGTCACGTGCGGGATCAGGGCTTGATCGGCGCGGCTGTTCTCCAAGGCGACGAGGATTTTTTTATACATCTGACGCGGGTTTCATTGGCCCACCATAACATGCCAGGCGGCCTTGAGCGAGTCCGGCAATCCGCAGACGTCCATTACGGAGATCAGAAGCGCGCTGCCCCAACCGGCGAGGAGCAGGAACCAGCCAATCTTCCATCTGCCCATCTTCCTGCCGGAACTGGCGAACTGCAGAAGCGGGAACATGGCAAAGGGGAGCTGAAGGGCCAGCACGACCTGGCTCAGCGTGAGCAGATCGGTGACGCTGCTGTCGCCGCGAATCCCGATGATGATCACGGCCGGGATGATGGCCAACGTGCGCGTAATCAGACGCCGCAGCCACGGTCGAATCCTCCAGTGCATGAAGCCTTCCATGACCACCTGACCCGCCAGTGTGCCGGTGATGGTGCTGCTTTGGCCGCTGGCCAGCAGCGCGACGACAAATAGTCCGCTGGCGACTGAGGTGCCCAGCAACGGCGCCAGCGTCAGATACGCGATGCGAATCCAATCGCTGTCGGCATTAAACGTGACGACTTGACCGCCCGCGACTGTCACGTGGGACTTTCCGTAAAAGACCATTGCCGCCAAAACCATGATGGCCGCATTGACAAAGAACGCGACTGTCAGGGCGGCGACGGAATCAATGGAGTTGAACCGAACGGCGGTGCGGATGGAGGCCGGGTCTCTTTGCAGGTTTCGACTTTGGACCAGGGCCGAGTGCAAATAGAGATTGTGAGGCATGACGGTGGCGCCAATAATTCCGATGGCGACGTAGATCATACCCGCTTGACGCAAACTGGGGGAGATCAGTGAACGGCCGATTTCCAGGAGGTTTGGCTGGGTCTGCGGCAGGACAAAAATCTCGATGAAGTAGCAAAGGCCGATTGTGGCCACCAGGACCAGGACAATCCCTTCAATCGTCCGCACGCCGAAGCGCTGCAATCCGAGCAGCAGCAAAACATCCAGGCCGGTGATGATGACAGCCCAAAGCAAAGGGATGTGAAACATCAGATTGAGAGCGACGGCGCTGCCGAGGACTTCGGCCAGGTCGCAAGCCCCGATAGCCACTTCACAGAAGAGCCAGTTGGGCCAGCGGGTCCAGCGCGGGTACCAGTCGCGGCAACATTGGGCGAGGTCTTTGCCGGTGACAACGCCCAGGCGGGCTGAGATCATCTGCATGAAGATGGCCATCAAGCTGGCCAGGCCGACCACCCAGAGCAGACCGTATTTGAATTGCGCGCCGCCCTGCAGATCGGTGCCCCAATTGCCCGGGTCCATGTAACCGACGCTGACGAGAATGGCAGGGCCGACGAAGGCCCGCCATTGGCGCCAAAAGCCGGCGTCATGGCGGGGAACCTCCACCGTGCCATGCATTCCTTCCAGAGACAGGGAGCCGGTGTCACCTTTTTCCGGGTTCGCGCTCATCGACGGGCAAAGATAGCGAACGTAACCGTGAAAGTCAAAAAAATGTTAGGCGAGTCTAACATTTTGACCGGGTGTGAGACAAAATTCTTCAGGTGACGAAAACGGAACCCCTCTCTCCGTCTCTCTCCCCGCACGCGGGGAGAGAGGGCAAACGTGGCCCCAAAGGAGTATATTGGGTCGCATATACTTCTGTCTCGCAAAAACCGGTCGGCAAAGAATTTTGTCT
>JBEKSF010000063.1:0-32006 GCA_049517295.1 Verrucomicrobiota bacterium | reverse complement strand
TTCCAACTCCCCCAAAAGACCCCGAGACGAAGTCAAAAATGTAGTGGAGACCTTTTGAATCGTTGCCCTGCAAATCAACGCCTTACGCTGCCGCCCCTAATCCAACCATGAAATTTCGGTCAGGACTGACACCGGCACCGGCACGGCACCTGGGCATCGGCATCCGGCAAGCGGCACCCGCTAAAATCAGCTTGATTCCAACTAAAGTGAGTTTGTTCTTACTGGATGATTGCCAAAGTGTCAGTCAAGGGCCAGACGGTTATCCCGGAAGCCATCCGCGAGATGGCACGGATCAAGGCAGGCGACCGGCTGGATGTCGGTTACTCCGGCGGACTCATCGTCATGCGCAAACACCAGGCGCTGACGCCGGCGCGGGTGCGGTCGCTGCTGCTGGGCGGTCGTGGCGTGGCGGAAATGACGGTGAAGGATGAAGCGGCGGTGGATGCCGCCGTGCAACGCGTGCGCCGTCGCGTCAAGGCGTGAAAGTCGTTTTCGACACCAATGTCGTCGCCGGCGCGAGCTTCTGGCGGGGCGCGCCATTTGACTGCCTGGCAGCGTGGGCGCAAGGCCGGTGCGCGGCGGTGGTCAGTGCCGCGCTGCTCGCCGAATACCACGAAACGGTTGAAGAACTTCGTCTGGACTATCCCGGTCGCAAATATGTGGCATGGGCGCAAGCTCTGGCCGAATCGGCCGAACTGGTTTTCCCCGTCGAACGCGCGGCTGGCGCCACGCCCGATCCCGGCGACGAAATGATTTTGGAATGCGCGCTGGCGGCGGAAGCGGACTTCATCGTGAGCGGTGACAAAAAGCATCTTCTCACGCTGCGAGAATTTCAGGGCATTCCGATTATCAACCCAGTGGGATTTCCGCGGCGGCTGGCGGTGAAATAAGCCAGCGACAATAGTGCAAAAGTATGGTCTGACCCCGTGGGACCCAAAGTATGGTCTGACCCCGTGGGACCCCGAATGCGCTTCGCGCAGCCGGCGGCAAAGGATCGCAATAAACCGGTATTTGCGAACTATATAATCCCGAACATCCGGGCCATCCGAATGAGGACCGGAAGAGTCACCACGGATTTCCCGGATGACACGGATGGAAAAAAAGCATGGCCAACGCCAAGCTTCGGATGCGGCATCCCACCGATAATGTCGGGGAACTATTCTGCGATGCGTTAGCGGTAGTGCTCGTAGCGGCGGAGGATGGAGCGGACGTAGGCCCGCGTGCCGGGATAGCCGATCTGATCGATGAACAGTTGGCTGTTGGTCGCCGCCGCGCCGCCCAGCCACTTGAGCACGTTGGCCCGCCCGGCGTTGTAATCGGCCAACGCGTACGGCAGCGCGTTGTCGGCATGGCTGTAACGCCGCAGTTCCTTGCTTAAATACCACGCGCCGGCCAGGGTGTTGGTTGCGGGATTTAAACAGTCGGATTCTTGAAAGGATTTGACGTGTTCGGCGCCGGCCCACTCCCAGGCGGCCTCTTCCCGGACTTGCATCAATCCCAATTCGCCCGCTCGCCCGCGCGCATCCGGATGAAAGCGGCTCTCCCGCCAAATCACCGCCTTGACCAGCGCCGGCTCCAGTCCGTAACGGCGGGCCGCCTGCGCGATCACCTTGTCAAATCGGTGCTCGCGCCAGTAGGTCCAACCCCAATAGGCGACGATGCCAATGGCCGTCAGCAGCACCAGGTTGCGCAGTCGTTTCAACACGGGCAATTAACATCATTTCGGGGCGCCCGCCAAGATTTTGGCCTTTTTAATTGCCCGGCTTTCCTCTTTGCTTGGCGGGTGATCGCGCGCGTAACCCTCGAAATTGCCCTGGGCAAGGAGTTCGACTACCTCATCCCGCCCGAGTTGGAGGACGCCGTGCAAGTGGGCGCGCGGGTGAAAGTCCCCTTTGCCAGCCGCCAGGTGTTGGGCTGCGTGACGGCCTTGCTGGAACGTTCACCCCATCCCAATCTCCGTCCCATTCTCAAGACCATCGGAGGCCAATCGCAGGTCACTCCCAAGATATTGGAACTGGCCCGCTGGATGGGAGAGTACTATTGCTGTCCGCCGGAGATTGCGCTCAAGACCGTTTTGCCGGAGGCCGTGCGCAAGGAGAAGGCCGGCTGGCGCGAGCAACTCTTCGTCCGCGCCCTGCCGGCTCCGGGTGCGGACCCCAAGTTGAGCAAGCGCCAGGTGGAAATCCTCCATATCGCGCGCGCCCGCAAGGAATTGCCGTTGCAGGACTTATTGCGCCTTGCCAACACCACCGCCCAATCCGTGCGCCGCCTCGAAGACAAAGGCCTGATTCACATCGCGCCGCAAATCTCCGAACGCGACCCCTACGCGCGGGAAACGATCCTGCCCACCCAGCCGCTCACTTTAAACGTGGAGCAGCGCCGGGCCGTCGAGGCGATCACAACCGCCAAACCGCCCTGCGTCTTTCTGCTCCACGGCGTCACCGGCAGCGGGAAGACCGAGGTGTACCTGCAAGCCATCGCCGAGGCATTGCACCAGGGCAAGGGCGCGATTGTGCTCGTGCCGGAAATCTCGTTGACACCGCAAACGGTCGAGCGATTCAAGGCCCGCTTCAGCGGCGGCGCGGCCCAAACGCTGGTCGCCGTCTTGCACAGCCATTTGTCCGCCGGCGAACGCCATGACGAATGGCACAAAATCCGCCAGGGCCGCGCCCGCATCGTCATCGGCGCCCGCTCGGCCATCTTCGCGCCGGTGGACCCGCTGGGATTGATTATCGTGGATGAGGAGCACGAGCAGTCCTACAAGCAGGAGGAAGCCCCCCGCTACCACGCCCGCGACCTGGCGGTCGTGCGCGGACGCAGGGAGGGAGCGGTGGTGGTCCTGGGCACCGCCACTCCGTCGATGGAGAGCTTCTTCAACGTCGAAAAGGGCAAATACCGCCTGCTGGAAATGCCAACGCGGGCCGACGACAAGAAAATGCCGGTGGTCCGTGTGATTGACATGCGCCAGGCGGCCCGCCTGGAAAAGGGAACGCCGATGTTTTCCCCGCAGCTCAAGGAGGCGATCGTCAAACGCCTGGAGCGCAAGGAACAAACGCTCTTGTTTTTGAACCGCCGCGGCTTTGCCACCTCCCTGCAATGTCCCCTCTGCGGTTTCGTGGCCCAATGCCCCGATTGCAGCCTGGCGCTGACCTACCACCGGCAGGCGGCCAAATTGCGCTGCCACATCTGCGGCCACGAAGCCGACGCCCCGGCCGTCTGCCCGAACCCCAAATGCCGCAACCCGGCCATTCGTTTCGCGGGCATCGGCACCGAAAAAGTCGAGGCCACCCTCGCCAAACTCTTCCCCCACGCGCGGGTGCGGCGGATGGATTCGGACACGCTCAAACGCAAGGAGGATTACCGGCGCATCCTGGGAGATTTTCGCACCGGCAAAATCGACATCCTGGTGGGCACGCAAATGATCGCCAAGGGCCTGCACTTCCCCAATGTGACCCTGGTCGGCATCATCCATGCGGACCTGAGCCTCCACATTCCCGACTTCCGCGCCGGGGAACGGACCTTTCAATTATTGACGCAAGTGGCCGGGCGGGCCGGGCGCGGGGAGGTGGAGGGGGAGGTTTTCGTGCAGGCCTTCACCCCGTTTCATCCCGCCATTCAGTTCGCCCGCCGGCATGATTTCGCGGGCTTCTACGAGCAGGAAATCGAATTCCGCCGCCAATTGCAGTATCCCCCCGTCAGCCGCATCGCCCTCCTTTTGCTCAAAGGCCGCAACGAGGAGAAAGTGGCCTTCTACGCCGCGCACATCAAAGAGCAGATCACCCAGCACGCCGCCGGCCTGCCCGATCTGGTCCTGGCCGGCCCGGCCCCGGCGCCGCTGGCGCGCGCCCACACCTTCTACCGCCACCAACTCATGCTTCGAACGCGGCACATCTCCGCCCTCAGCCGCGTGCTGGCGGCGCTGTCCGCAACATGGTCGCTGCCGGAGGATGTTTGGCTCTCGATCGATATTGATCCGGTGAATCTGATGTGAACCGGAGGCGTGGCACCGCGCATTCCGGCGCTTTGATCCGAAGATGGAAGATTGAGAGTTTGTGATTGGCTGTCTCAGGCGGCGTGGCGAACCGCCTGGCAGTTGTCGGGCATAGTGAGGGTGACCACAAAGCCCTTGCCCGGCTCGCGCGCGACGCTGGCGGAACCATCAATGCACCACAGCCGTTCATGAAGGCAAAGCGCATCGACCGATTCCACGGCCAGCGCGGACTCCCTGCCATTCTTCTCCACCGCGCACACCCGCAATCGCACCAGGCCCTCGGCCTGCTCCAGTGAAATCGACGCCTCGGAGACGCCGCCGGGCGCGAAAAGATCGGTCACAATATCGGCGCAGATGGCCAACAGTTCGTTGGCGGCAAAGGGGGGCAGGACCACGGGTTGCTCCGGCAAACTCAGCCGGCAGCACAGCCCTTTGGGACAAACCTGGACAAACCATTGCAGGGCCGCCGGCAGTCCGGCGTCATCACGGATGCGCGGCTGCAGTTCCGTGGTGATGTCGCGCAGCGACTGCCCCAACTCCATCACAATCGACGACCATCTTTTGCATTTCTCAGCCCAGGCCGGAGGTGACTTGCTGTCCAGCGCCGCCATCGACAATTGCAGCGATAGGAACGTGAGCTTCTGGTTGATGTCGTCGTGGATGCGGCGGGCGATGCGATTCTGATGTTGCTGCTGAAGCAACTGCTGGCGGGCCATCAGCGCCCGAAACTGCACCAGAGGTGAATTATCCATTCGTGTCTCAATTCGCTTTAAATCATTTGCTCCGCAGTCCCGGCCCAGCCATGGGTCGTTCTAAATTACGGACCTTACCGGAATTGCAAGGAGCATGGATGATGCCAAGCCTTTCGCCGTGAAGTTGCAAACGGGTGCAAATGATCGCCCGAAGGCTATGCCCCCGGACACAGTGGATCATCGCCAACATCCTGCCGGAAAAGTGCTTGCAGAGAGCAAGCAAACCCATCCCCTTCCCTCCCGCAACAGCTTATTCTCGTCCCGTTTATGTGAGGCACTTGTCGAAGAACAGGACGGCCGGGCCTATCCAATCGCCTTGACCGGAACCGGTTTTCGAATCAACTTGGCGCCGTTGGTTCTGAGGTAGGCCTGCACCGCCGCAATGCCGCCCAGACTGATGGGAACGCGCTTCTGACTCTGAAAGAGCCGGTAGTGGGTGAGCGTCTTGCCCACCTCCATGATTTCGATGTGCTTATCGTCCATTTTCCACAACTGGCCTTTGACCAGGGGAACCGGCGACGGCTTTTTCAAAGTGGTTCTCTTTGGAGTTGTCGCGCGTCTTACCATTGTAACATCTGTTCTCATTTTACAACCGTCGAGTTTCTGAGTTGACTGACACCCTGAGTTTCCACCGGCCTTTTATCGGTGCTTTTATTTAACGCAAAGAGGCCCAAAAGACAACCACAAATTTTCGCCCGCCCGGTTTATTACTGGAACAGAGACCCAGGCCTTTTCGGGAATGGCAGGACCGCTGGCGGCGGTGTCGCGGGACCTTGCCCTGTGGTCACAGGCTGATCCCAACCGGCCGCGCGCTCACTGGCCTGCCGCGCCACGGTCCGCGTTTCCCATGCCCGCAACCCAGCCGGCGAATTAAACGTCCCATCGGCTGCCCGCTGGGTGTAATCCGGGATTAAAGTTTCATTGAAGCCGGGAGGAAAACCCGCGTTTTGCAGTGGATCGGTCAAACTCACCTGTGGCGGCAGCCGGCCACCCGCGGCGCCTGGCTCGAAGACACTGCGCAACCCATCGTCCCTGGCCCCAAACCCGCCTTCCTGCATCCGTTGCAGCGACATCGGACTACGGTCATGGAAGGCTCCACGCATCCAACTCCATGCGCCGCCATTGTCGGACGATATCCGGCCCATCCGCTCGTCGCGCCAATTCGATTCCCGATCCAACAAGCCCGGCTGCGAATTCTTGCCCTGGCCATTTTCCAAGACGTCTCTGCCCCTCGCCAGGCTGCTGTCAGCGCTGGAATTCAATCCTCTCTGCAAATACAATCCATTGGTCATCCTCAACGGCCCCTCCTGGTCAGGCGACAAATTGAGCCGCCCGCCTTCATTGGGCTGGCCATCAGTGCCGGAAGGTGTTTCCCACGCGCGTTTTTCCTTCGCTTTTGCCGGCGGAATGATGATGGTCGGCTGGATGCTCCCCATATAATCGCCTCCGGGCAATCCTGGCGAGAGGCTGCCTGTGCCGGCCCGGTTCTGGTCGTCTTTTATCTCACGTTCTTGCTGCGGCACTCCGAGGGGAATGGCCGGGGAGGAAAACTGAATCTTCTGCCCGGCGCCGGCTGCGGGAGCCAAAAGGCAGCACCCGCCCAACGCCAAAGCCAGGACCCCCGCAAAACGTAAACTATAAGACGCCATACAATCCAAACATGCTTCATACCGTAAATGCCGCCGACGGTCAAACCTTTTGCGGCATTCTTTTGCGGCAACCCAAATCCGCCCCCCGATCGCCCATGGAGCTCTCACGGCCCCCCATTGGCGTGCCCGCTGTTCCAGAAATGAAACAGGCTGTTGTCACACGTAAATTGGTAGGCGATGTAGCATTGAAAACCAACCGGGCCGTCTATGGACCGGCCAATGGAGAAAAGCAGATGATGATGGTCGCTGAAATCAATGACCGTGCCGACGTTAAACGCCGTCTTAACATTGGGAAAGTCGGTTTCATATATCGTCTGGTGATACACCTCCACGCCGATCAGCACGTTGGTCAAGACCTGCTTTTGCAGAACCCCCCCCGCAAAACCCCAGTTTTCGTGGCCCGAAAACGAATTGAGGCCGTAGCCGCCTCCGCCGTAGGCCGTCCACGAACCCCAACTCTTCTGCATCCACAACGGTAGAAACGCCTGCGAATGACCATTGCCCAGATTGTCCGATGCGCTGCCGGTGGGCACTTCGAGCAACGGAAAAACGCCCACCTGCGGCCAGCCGTTCGTTTCCTGGAGAAAGCGGTATTTTGCCCCCAGTTCAATGTCGCCCAGGCCGTAATGCCCCGCTCCCTGCGGCGGCGAATCGTAAGCCAGAGGCATTATCAGGTGAAGCTGCAGATTCGGAACAGCGCCATAATTGACTTCAAAATGTGGCGCCGTGCCGGACCAATCGCCCCCGAGTTCTGAATGCATCGAGGCAATATAAAACTCCCAATGCTGGTAATCCACCGGCTCGGGATCATCGGTGACGAATGGCGGGCCGCCCAGAGCCGTGCCAGCCGCCCCAATCATAACCACGGCCAATGGAGTAACGATTCCTGGGCGTTGTGTGCTTCGCATGAGACTTTCTCAATCGGCGATCAAATAGAAACCCACGATGGTCACAACGCCTGCCACGACTCCCGCCAGGATGGTCATGGTCAAACGGTTGACCGCCATTTTCGGTCCCTGACCGTTGTTCATTCCGCCGAACAACCAGCCGAACAAACCAAAGAGAATGAGAACAATGGCGACGTGCGTGATCCACTGATGGCCGGTGATTTTTTGCATCCCGTCCACGACACCTTTGCGTTCCTCCTTCGCAATCACCAGCAGGGCGTTTAATACGGCGCACACCGCCAGTGACAGGCCGAACGATATGGTGTGTTTTGAAACGACGGTGTTGTCCATTTGAGTTCTCCTCAATTCAATGGCGCACCGCCAGCAACGCCACTTTCACCCCCATCGCAATGATCGCGCCGTGCCCCTCGGCCATCAAGGCCAGCGCCGCGACCAGGGCTGCCACGCACAGCACCAACCGGCGGGCCTCCTTGTTCGCCGCAAGGTTGTTGCACGACGAAATCGGGAGATAGGCGGCCAGCAACAAAAGTGTGATGACGAAATGCTCTTTTGTCTCCATGAAGTAATTGTGCGCGAAAGGCCACGGTCCTTTGAGGATGACCGCCTTGTCCGCCTTGTAATCCGCCACATACCAATAGCCGCCGATCACAAACGCAACCCACAGGAACAGCGCCGCGGCCCGGCTCATCCATCGAATGCGAACCCGGTTGCCTTCGTTTGCGTTCAACACGTCCACAAATAGCCATACCGTCGCAATGATGCCAGCCACACCGAAGAGCACGTGGCTCAGTAGAAGCACTTCTTTCATGCCCGGGCGCCCTAATCGGGGCGCGTTATTGGCTTTTTAATCATCGACGAGCAGCCAACAAGCCAGGGGGCTTACTGAAAAATCGTCTCCTCCGTCTCCAGGAACCCTTGCAGATGGCGCAGACGGGTCGGGTGACGCATTTTGCGCAGCGCCTTGGCTTCGATCTGCCGGATGCGTTCGCGAGTCACGTTGTACTGGCGGCCGATTTCTTCCAGCGTCCGCTCGTATCCGTCCGCCAGCCCAAAGCGCATTTCCACGATCTTGCGCTCGCGCTCGGTCAAGGTGGCCAGAACGTCGCTCAACGTGTCTTTGAGCAGGCTGTAACTCGTGACCTCCGACGGATTGGCCGCTTTCTTGTCCTCGATGAAATCTCCCACGCTGGCGTCGTCGCCGTCGCCCACGGGCGCTTGCAAGGAAACGGACTGCTGCGCCATTTTGAGGATCGAGCGCACTCGCTCCACAGGCAGGTTCAATTCGTCGGCGATTTCTTCCGGCTCGGCTTCGCGGCCTAATTCCTGCATGAGGCGCTTTTGAACGCGCATCAGGCGGTTGATGACTTCGATCATGTGGACGGGGATGCGCACCGTGCGGGCCTGGTCGGCCACGGCCCGCGTGATGGCCTGTCGAATCCACCAGATTGCGTAAGTGGAGAATTTGTAGCCGCGCTGGTACTCGAATTTCTCGACGCCTTTCATCAGGCCCATGTTGCCCTCCTGGATCAGGTCCAAAAAGGACAGGCCGCGATTGGTGTGTTTCTTGGCGATGGAAATGACCAGGCGCAAGTTGGCCGCCGCCATTTCGCACTTGGCTTCGTCGGCGCGGCCGGCGGCCTTTTTCATGGCGCTGTGGGCGGCCAGGAATCGGTCCTGGGGCATGCGCACAAATTTCTCCAGCGCCGCCAGTTTGTTGCGTTCGGCCAAAACCTGCGCCGCGTTGGCGGCCGTTTTGCGATGGCGCTGCAGGTCCTCGATGGCGCGCAGTGTGGACTTGATCTGGTCGGCGACGTTGTCGGAGACGACCATGATCTCCTCCGCGACCTTGGGCTTGTAAGAAAAACGCGCGAAAGTTCCTTGCAGCGCTTTGTCCAAATGTTGGTATTTCGCCAGCGCTCGGGGCGTCGGCCCTTTGCCGTTGCAGACTCGCACCTGGTCGTAAGCCCTGTCCAGCCTCTGGTCCAGGTCGCGCGCCCGCTTGATGAGGCGGCGCAGGGCCGTCAAATGGCTGGCCCGGCTTTCGACTTTCTTATCGACAATCACGCGGTCAAACCGTTCCCGCGGAGGATCGCACAACAACTTCTCCGCCAACGCAATGTGTTCCTTGCCGGTGAACCCGAAGCCGAAGAGAATGCCGCGCGCCTCCGTCTCACCCTCCTCGATTCGTTTGCAAATCTGCACTTCCTGCTCGCGCGTCAGCAGCGGGACTTTGCCCATCTGCCGGAGGTACATCTGCACCGGATCGTCCAGAATATCCAGCCGGCTTTCGTCCTCTTCTTCCGGTTCCGCCGCCGGCTTGGCCCGGTCCAAATCGGGGGCTTCCACTATTTCAACCTCGAAGCCCCGCAGCTTGGAATAGACGGCGTCGAGAATCTCCGGTGTCACGCATTCGTCGGGCAGGACGTCGTTGATGTCGTCATAAGTCAGATAGCCCTGGTCCTGGGCCAACCGGAGCAAATCCTTGATTTTCTCCACTATGATCGGGGAATCCACCGTCAAGGCGTGAGCCGACGCGGCGACCACCGGCGCCGCCGGCTGGGGAGGCTGCAATGTCCGGTGCGAAGTCGTGCCGCCGCCTTTTTCGGACGAATGTTTGCCCTGGGGCGGGGTTTGAAGCGTAAATCGCGCCTCTTTCGTACAGTGACTCAATCGCGGCGCGGATTTGGCGCCGATCTTAAGCCCGTCCTCCCGATACAATCTCTTTCGCAACATATTAAGTGGACATCTTTTTGACTTTTCGGTTCATTCAAACCGTCCGCCGTTCTTGACCGCGTCAATAGACACCGAATGCTGGTTGTCCCGGTGTTCTTTCAAAATTCAAGAAGTCCGCGCCGCCATAGAATACATACATTAGCGCGACTGTCAAAGAAAGACCGACAGTTTTTGTATAATTTTTAATGAATAAGTCATAAGATTCTGTCCTCAAGCAACTTACAATGTTGTCAAACGTCACGCGCCCGCAACCTCCTCAATGCCCGCCTTACAATGCCGCTGCCAGGAACTGTCCCGTGTGGCTTTGGCGCACTGCCGCCACCTCTTCCGGCGTGCCTTGTGCGACAATCTGTCCCCCTTCCTCCCCCGCTTCAGGCCCCAAATCGATCAGCCAATCGGCTGACTTCATCACCTCCAGGTTATGCTCTATGACCAGGACCGAATGACCGGCCCGGACGAGCCGTTGAAACACTTGCAACAGCACCCGCACATCGTCGAAGTGCAGCCCGGTGGTCGGTTCATCAAAGACAAACAAAACGCCGCCGCCGTCAGTTTGCCGGGCTTGGGCAAGGTGGTTGACCAGCTTCAACCGCTGGCTTTCCCCACCGGATAGCGTGTTGATCGGCTGGCCCAGCCGCAGATAGCCCAAACCCGCTTCCTGAAGCAGGCGCAAGCTCCGTGCCGCCTGGCAGGCGGGCCGCGATTCCGGAAACGCGCCCAGGAATTCAATGGCCTCATCGACCGGCGCGTCCAGAAGGTCGGCGATGCTCCAGGCCCGCCGGGCCGCCGCCACCGTGACATCCAGGATGTGCGGCCGGTAACGCCGTCCGTTGCAATCGGGACAGCGAATGAAAACATCGCTCAGGAACTGCATTTCGATCTTTTCAAAGCCCGCCCCGCGGCACCGCTCGCATTGGCCCTGGGCCGAATTGAAGCTGAAGGCGCTGGCACTGAGGCCTCGTTGCCGGGCCGCGTCCGTCCGCGCAAAAAATGCGCGGATTTCATCAAAGGCGCCGATGTACACCGCCGGATTGGACCGTGGAGTGCGTCCCAGGGGGGATTGATCCACTGTCACCACCTGGCTGAGGTTTTCCCATCCTTCGATGCTTGTTTCGACGGGCGCGGATGGCGGGGCCTCTGCCTCCTCCTCCTCGCCTCGGTCCGGGCGAGCCGCGTTTTGCATTTTTGCGGCGATGGCGGGGGCGAGCAGGCGCGTGATGAGTGTGCTTTTGCCCGAACCGCTGACGCCGGTGACGCACACAAACCGGCCGAGCGGAATTTCCACCGTCAGGTCTTTGAGATTGTGGAGCCGGGCGTGGCGCAACACCAGTTTGCCCCCGCCTCCGGCAAAAACAGGACGCCGCGGCGGGATTTCAATTCTCTTGCGGCCGGAAAGGTACGCGCCGGTCAACGAACGGGGGGAGCGGGCTATTTGCCGGCAGGTTCCCTGAAAAACGATTTCGCCGCCGGAGGCCCCGTGGCCAGGCCCCAGCTCGACGATCTGGTCGGCGGCCCGCAGCACGCCGGCTTCGTGTTCGACCACCACCACCGTGTTGCCGGCGTCGCGCAGTTGGCGCACGATGCCGATCAGCCGGGCCGTGTCGCGCGGATGCAGTCCCACGCTCGGCTCGTCCAGCACGAACAGAGTATTGACAAGACGCGATCCGAGGCACGCGGTGAGATTGACCCGCTCGGTTTCGCCCCCGGAAAGCGACCGGGTCGGCCGGTCCAGCGTCAGATAGCCCACACCGGCCGCTTCGAGGTAGGAAAGCCGCGCCCGCGTCTCGCCCAGCGCCAGCGCGACGGGGTCGGACTTTTTTGACCGCTTCCGTTGCGCGGCCAGGGAGTCGATGAACTCAAGGGCCTGCCGGACGGGAAAGCGGTAGAAATCGGCCAAGGTCAGGCCGCCGGCGCGGTAGAGGAGCGTTTCGGGCTGAAAGCGGGTTCCGCGGCAATCGGGGCACAATTTATACACGCGATAACGGGCAAGCTGAACACGCACGTGCATTTTGTAGGCCTTGGATTCCAGCCACCGAAAGTAACCTTTGACTCCATACCACGCCCGCGGCCACTGATGCTCCTTGTCCTGGCCGTAACCAGCGTCGCCTTCGATCACCCAATCGCGCCACTGTTGCGGCAGGTCGCGAAAGGGAATATCCACAGGCGCGCCGCGCCGCCGGGCGAATTTCATTAAATCGTCCTGGCATTCCGCGTTGGAAGGCGTCTGCCACGGTTTGACCGCCCCTGCCGCCAGGGATTTCGACCCGTCGGGGATGGCTGCGTTGTAGTCGATGGCAATTACCCGGCCGAAGCCCCGGCAGGCCGGACAGGCGCCGATGGGATGATTGAAACTAAACAGGGCGTGGGTCGGTTGGCGGTATTCGATGTCGCAGTGGGCGCAATGGAGCCGGTTGGAAAAGAGCGCGGGCGAGCCGCCTTGGGGCGGGACAGGCCGCAACGCCAGTCTGCCCTTGCCGAAATGATAGGCATGCTCGCAGGCCTCGACGAACCGCGCCCGGTTGCCTTCAGCCAACGCAACGCGATCCTGGATGACCGTCAGAACCCCCGGACCGGGAATGGGCAACCGCTCGGCCGCCTCCTCCAGGGAGACGACGGCGCCGTCCACCAGCAGCCGTTGGTAGCCCTGGCGGGAGATGAGCGCCAGGGATTCCGCCAGCGGGAATTTCTCGCTCAACGCCAGGTCGAACGTGACGAGCGTTTCGGAGGTCCCGCACCGTTGCCGCGCGGCCTGCCAGACGCGGGCAGGGGGGTCCTTTTGCACCGCCTGGCCGCATTGCCGGCAATGCAGGCGCGAAACATGCGGCCAGAACATTTTGGCGTAATCGGTGATCTCGGTCATCGTCCCAACGGTCGAGCGGCTGGATTTGACAGTGTTGCGCTGTTCGATCGCGATGGCCGGAGGAATGCCTTCGATGCTGTCGGCCTGCGGCTTGTCCATCCGGTCCAAAAACTGTCTGGCGTAGGGAGAGAAGGTTTCGATATATCGACGCTGGCCCTCCGCAAAAAGGGTGTCAAAGGCCAGAGAACTCTTGCCAGACCCGCTCAAACCCGCAATAACGACCAGTTGCCGCAACGGCAGGTCCAGGTCGAGATTCTTGAGGTTGTTTTGGCGCACCCCGCGCAAGCGAATGCACAATTTTGGCCTCGAAATCATGCGCCGAAGCCTATCGCGGTGAACCCCTATGTCAAATCCCTTGACTGTCAGGCATTTCCCTACAAAGATTTTTGTTGCGCTCCAGCCCCGAATGGTGCATAGTGACCCCAGATCAGACCTGAAACGTGACATTGCTGTATGCCGATGGTTTTTCATCGCAGGAAAGACTGGCAAACTGAATCTGCCGGATTCACCTTGGTGGAGTTGGTGGTAGTTATTGCCATCGCCTCCGTTTTGGCCGCGCTGATGCTCCCTTCCTTGTCCAGCGCAAAGGAGAAATCCCGCCGGGCTGTTTGCAAAGGCAACATCCGCCAATTGCTCCAAACGCTCGACCTCTACGCGGATGACAATTCGCAGTTCCTGCCGAGTTCCAAGGACAACATCGGCAATTACCATTCCATCCGTCTGTCCGATGCCATGTTCACCAACCTGGTCGATCTGGCCGGCGGCAATTCCAACATCTTCTATTGTCCCAATATCGTTTTCGGCGGCGGCCCGGTTGCCCAACATGACAAATACGGCTACGTCATCGGATACAGTTACCTGGCCGCCAATATCCAGGGCACCATTAAAGGCGCTGATACTTGGGATGGCCCCACGAAATGGACCGATCCCCCGTCAACCCCGTTGATCGCCGACGCCAACTATTGGACCCTAGCCAGCAGCAGCCTGCCTGCTCTCCTGAAGGTCGCCCCTCACACAGACATGGGCGCCGCCACCACGGCCGGTTCATCGTTCACGGTGGGGTTGTCAGGCATCAGCAGTGCCAGCATTGGCGCCGTCGGCGGCAACGTCGGTTACCTCAACAGTTCGGTCGTTTGGCGCTCCATGGGCCAGATGCAGACGTACGCCGCCTCCTCCCAGAGCGACGGCTACGGAAACTGGTAGGCCCCCCGGCGGAAACCAATCCCGATGGCTCCCCCCATCGGAACCCATCACTCATTGTCAAATGAGGAACCGCGTCAGGCAATAAAAAGCCCACCGGATGGCGACAACGCGCCGCACACTTGCTTTTGAAGGGCTATCGGGTTTTTCCGGCGACATGCGACAGCCGTGCGCTCAGCCGGCCCCGCTCAGGGCTGCTTTTGGCGCTGAAATTTTATTTGACCGTTTTCGACCGTGGCTTTGATCCGGTCGCCGGGCTTGAACTCGCCGTCCAGCAGCTTCATCGCCAGGGGATCCAACAGGTGTTGCTGGATGGCTCGCTTGAGCGGGCGCGCGCCGAACTGGGGATCGAATCCTTCCTTGGCCAGGTAGCGCCGCGTCGCCGCGTCGGTCTCCAGCGTCAGTTGCTGTTGGGCCAGCCGGCGCAGCAGCCGCTGCAACTGGATTTCCACAATCGCGCCCAATTGCTTCTCGTCCAGGCTGTGGAAAATAATGATGTCATCCACCCGGTTGAGAAACTCCGGCCGGAAATGCTTCTTCAACTCGGCCCGCACCAGATCCTCGACGTGCGCCTGGTCCTTGGCCGACGCGGCGCGGCCCTCCCGCGACAGGAAGAACTCCTGGATGATCGGCGAGGCGATGTTGCTGGTCATGATGATCAGCGTGTTTTTGAAATCGACCGTCCGCCCCTGGCCGTCCGTCAGCCGCCCGTCGTCCAGCACTTGCAGCAGCACGTTGAAGACATCCGGATGCGCCTTCTCAATCTCGTCCAGGAGCACGACGCTGTAGGGACGCCGGCGGACGGCCTCGCTCAACTGGCCGCCTTCCTCGTATCCGACGTAGCCCGGGGGAGCGCCGAGCAGCCGCGCCACCGAGTGCCGTTCCATGTATTCGCTCATGTCGAGGCGGATCATCGCGTCCTCAGAGTCAAATAAAAATTCCGCCAGGGCGCGCGCCAGTTCCGTCTTGCCCACCCCCGTCGGCCCCAGGAAAATGAACGAGCCGATCGGCCGGTCAGGGTCCTGCAAGCCGCTGCGCGCCCGGCGCACCGCGTTGGCGACCGCCGTGATGGCCTCGTCCTGATCCACCACCCGCTGGCGCAATCGCTCCTCCATCTTGACCAGCTTTTCCCGCTCCCCCTCCAGCATCCGGCTCACGGGGATGCCCGTCCACGTCGCCACGACGCGCGCGATGTCCTCCTCGGTGACCTCCTGGTTGAGCAGGCGCGTGCCCTCGCGCTGGCTGAATTCCTTCTCGGCCGCCGCCAGCTTGCGCTGCAAGTCGGGAATGCGCCCGTACTGGATTTGGGCCGCGAGGCTGAGGTCCCCGGCGCGCTGGGCCGCTTCCTGTTGTTGACGCGCCTCGTCCAGTTGCCCGTTGAGGATGGAGATCGCGTTGATGGCGGCCTTTTCGTTTTGCCACCGCGCCTTGAGCTGGGCGGACTGCTCCTTGAGATTGGCCAGGTCGCGCTCCAGGACCTTCAGGCGCTGGCGCGAGGCCTCGTCCTTCTCCTTGCGCAGGGCCGCTTGCTCGATCTCCAACTGCATGATCTGCCGCTCCAGTTGGTCGATCTCCGCGGGCATCGAGTCCATCTCCATCCGCAGCCGCGACGCCGCTTCGTCCATCAAATCGACCGCCTTGTCCGGCAGGAAACGGTCGGTGATATAGCGTTGGGACAATGTGGCCGCGGCGACCAGCGCGGCGTCCTGGATGCGGATGCCGTGATGAATCTCGTAGCGCTCCTTCAGACCCCGCAGGATGGCGATCGTTTGCTCGACGCTCGGCTCGGCGATATAGACCGGCTGGAAACGCCGCTCCAGGGCCGGGTCTTTCTCGATGTGCTTGCGGTATTCGTCCAGCGTCGTGGCGCCGATGCAGCGCAATTCGCCGCGGGCCAACGGCGGTTTGAGCATGTTGGAGGCGTCGTTGGCGCCCTCGGCCGCTCCTGCGCCGACAATCGTGTGCAATTCATCGATGAAGAGGAGCACCCGTCCTTGACTGGCGCTGATCTCCTTTAGAAAGGCCTTCAGCCGGTCCTCAAATTCACCCCGGTATTTCGCCCCCGCGATCATCGATCCCAGGTCCAGGGCCACCAGCCGTTTGTTCTTCAGCGATTCGGGCACGTCGCCGCTGACGATCCGCCGGGCCAGACCTTCCACAATCGCGGTCTTGCCCGTGCCCGGCTCGCCAATGAGCACGGGATTATTCTTGGTGCGCCGGGTCAGCACCTGCATGACCCGCCTTATTTCCTCGGTCCGCCCGATGACCGGGTCGATCTTCCCGGCCCTCGCCAGAGCGGTCAGGTCGCGCCCGTATTTCTCCAGCGCCTGAAACTTGTCCTCTGGGTTGGGATCGGTCACCCGTTGATTGCCCCGCACCTCGGCCAGCGCTTTGAGGACGGCATCGCGCTTGAGGCCCTGGGCTTGGAAGATTTTTTTCAACGCGCTGCCGCCATGGTCCAAGAGACCCAAGAACAGGTGCTCGGTGCTGATGTAGTCGTCCCGCAATTTGCCCGCCTCGGCTTCCGCGGCGTCGAGGGTTTTCTTCAGAGCGGGGCTGGAGTATAATTCGGCCGCGGGGTCGCCATGCACCTTGACCTTGCGCTCGATTTCCTCATCGAGGGCGGCGGCCAGCCCGGCGGCCGGCACGCCCAGCTTCTGCAAGAGCGCCGGAATGAGGCTCTCGCTTTGGCCCAGCAGGGCGGCCAGCAGATGCTCCGTATCGACTTCCTGGTTGGAATGGCGCCGGGCCGTCTCTTGCGCCTCTTGCAGCGCCTCCCGTGCTTTGATCGTCAGTTTTTCCAATTGCATGGGAAAAAACTTACCACGAAAGCCCCAAATTTCACGGAATCTCTTCGCTGCCGCGAGCCCCTTATCTGGGCGCGACAGGGCTGTTGATCAGGTTGGACGTGGAAGCGGCGGGGAGATTGGTGTCCAACGACCCCGGCGGCGCGGTGGCGTTGAGTTCCTTGATCAGAGTGTCTGTCAGGTCATTCTGCCCGTTGGAATACAGGAGCACGGGTGTCATGTTCGCGCTCTCGCCCGATGAGTCCACCACCATCGTGTAACCCGCCGCCTTGGCGTCGGCGTTCAGCAAGTTGCGGATCTCGGCGACTATGGCGTCCCGGCGCTGGCGCTCTTTTTCGCCAAGACGCGAACTGGCGACGCGGTCGAATTCAGTGATCGCTTGTTTATCGGCTTCCAGTTCGCTGTATTTTTGTTCGGCGGCTTTTTTGCTTTTGTCGCGTTCCTCGGCCGACACCGCCTGATCGTTGGCCTTGTCGATCAATTTGCGCCATTCTTCCTCGTGCTTCTTCTCGTCGGCGATCATTTGCCCCCGCTCCTTCTCCATGTCCCCGGCCTCCTGCTTGAGGGACACGGTGGACTGGACCGTCTTGTAGTATTTGTCAAAAACCTTGCGGAGATCGACGGTGCCGATTTTCTGGTCCGCCGCGCCGCTGGAGATCGCCGCACAGATCAAGGCGGCGGCGAGCAGTATCTTTGTCACTGGATTTTTCATTGTCTTAAAAGGGATGCTGGTAGCCGACTCCAAACTGAAACTTGCCGCTGTTGCCCATGTTGGGATCATGCGTGATCGGGATGCCGTAGTCCAGTCGAAGTGGTGTGCCCCCGCCTATGGGCAGCACTATCCGCAGCCCCAATCCCGCGTCGTCGCTGTAGAGTCCCCGGTTGGGTCCCGGATTGAAACTGAACGGATCGGGATACACGTTGCCGACGTCATAAAACGCCGCCACGCGCAACATCTTGATAATCGGGATGCTGTATTCGGCCGACCCGAAGAAGTAAGTGTCGCCGCCCAACGGCTCGCCAAACTGGTCCTCCGGTCCCACCGTTTCGTAGCGGTAACCGCGCAACGAATACAGGCCGCCCAAAAACCACCGCTCGAATATCGGCACGTGCGTCGAGGCGCCCCACGCCGAAACCACCCCCGTGCGCCCGTCCAACTCAATGATGTGCCCCTTGGCAAATCCCGGAAAAAACCAACTGGAGTGCAACTCCAGTTTGTAAAACTCCGTGTCCCCGGGGCGCGTCGCCACCTCGGCCGTGATCTGCGATTCCTGCCCGCGATCCGGCAGGCGAAAATTGTTCCGCGTGTCGTAAGTCAGCCCCAGGCCAATTTTGTTGATGACATACGTCCCGTGCTCGTCGTAAATGTTCGTCGAAAGATTCGGCGAAACGGCCGCCGCGTTCTGATATATCGGGCTGCCGTTGACCGGGTTGGAATAGGTGGGGATGTAATTGGTGCTGAATCCCTGGTTGATCGCCACGTGAGCCACCTCGGGAGTGTAGCTGATTGACCCGCTGAGAAACTGGCTCCACAGCGCCTTGGTCAGGCTGATCGTGGCGCCGTCGAATGTCTCGGTGTACATGTTGTTGATGCTGTTGTAATCGATCTCGCGGTGGAACAAATCGACCCCGAGTCGCAGCCGTTCGCCCAGAAACCAAGGCTCCACGAACGACACCTCATAATCCTGCAACTCGGTTCCGACCGAGGCCAGAACCTGGAATTTCTGCCCCGCCCCGGTGAACGTCGGCGGGTTGAACAAATCAAAATCCCCCTGCTTGAGTTCCACAAAGCCGACGATGCTCTCAATCGTGCTGAACCCGGCGCCGACGGTGACGTTGCCCGTGCTCTTCTCCTCCACCCCGATCACCAGGTCCTTCCGGTTGGGCACGTCGGTGTCCTGGGACTGCGTGTCCACTTTCTCGAAATACTCCATCTGCTCCAGCTTGGACTTGCTGATCTTGACGCGCACCATGTCATAGACCTCCCCCGGATACACCGCCAGCTCCCGCCTCAGCACCTTGTCCTTCGTCTTGACGTTGCCTTTGATGATGATCTTCTCAATGTAGCATTTCTCCCCTTCGTCGATGTCGTAGCTCACATCGATCGTCCCGGTGGCCGGATTGGCCGTGTGATCGCCCGTGATCGTGGTCGTACCGCCCTGGCTCCGCGACAAATATCCCTTCGACCCGTACATATCGGTCAGCGTCTCCAAATCGTCGTTGAAGGCCGTCGGCGTAAAAATCTCGCCCGGCCTGAGCTTGAGCTTCATCAATTGCTTGTCAAGCTTGATGCCCTTGATGAAATCGTTGGTCGTGAACAGCTTGTTTCCCTTGATGTCCAGCGCTCCGACCTTGTAGCGCCGCCCTTCGGAGACGACGATGCTCACGTCCATCCACTTGGGGGACAGATAATCGATCTTCACGTCCTGGATCGCGAAATCAATGTACCCCTTGTTCTGGTAGAATTCGATCAGCTTCTCCTTGTCGTCATCGAATTGGTCCTCCTTCAACACCCCCGAACCCGTCAGCCAGGAAAACATCCACCGGCGCCGCGTCTTGAGCACCTTGCGCAGTTGCTTCTGCGGCAGCGTCGCGTTGACAAATACCACGTTCTTGATCCTCACCTTCGGCGTCTCGTGTATCTCGAACATCACCGTCCCGCGCCCCGCCATTTCGTCAATCACGGGCGGCTCCGCCGTCACCGTCGTCTTCTGATACCCCATCTTCTCGTAAAGCTCTCTCATCGCCTGGGCGTCGTCGAAGATTTTTCGCTCGTCCAGCGGCTGCCCGACCTTCGAGGTGATCTTCTTCTTAAGCTTCTTGAGGCTCACCTTCTTGTTGCCCACTATCTTGATGTCAGTCAGGATCGGCTTGCCTTGCACCAGGTAGGTCAAATCCACTCCCTCGGCCGTCGTGTCCTCCGTCACCTGGATTTTGAAGAAATACCCCGTGCCGTAAAGCGTCCGAACGTCCTCATCGGCCGCGATGCGCGTAAACGGCTCCCCCACCTTGATGCGGATGTTGGCCCGGATGAAGTCATCGCTCACCGCCGGCGGGCCGACGTGCCGGATAATGATCTTATTGACACGAGGCCCCGCCACCTGCCCCCACGCCGCCGGCAGCCAGGCCAGCACAAACAACCATCCGCAAAAAAACAAGCGTAGGCGGCTTCTCTTCATTGTTTGTCAGGCCTCGGACGGAACGTCCTCCTGGCCGACCTTGGCCGCGCTCTCAAACCGCGTGTAGCTCTTCAGGAACGTCAGATCAACGTCCCCGGTCGGTCCGTTGCGTTGTTTGGCAATATACAGTTTCACGGCAATCGCCTCTTGCTCCGGCTCGCCGCCATCCTCTTCCCCGTCTTTGTTTTTCGTGTCACGATACAGCAGTCCTACCAAATCCGCGTCCTGCTCGATGGCGCCGGACTCCCGCAAATCCGACAGCCGCGGCCGCTCGCCGGGACCGCGCTTCTCCAGCTCGCGGTTAAGCTGGCTCAACACGATCACCGGCACGTTCAATTCCTTGGCCAGCGCCTTGATTCCGCCGGAAATCTCCGCGATCTCCTGCTGCCGGTTCTCCGCTCGGCGCGAAGTAGAATGGAGGAGTTGCAAGTAGTCAATGACAAATAATTTGATTCCGTACTGCTGCCACAGCCGCCGAGCCTTGGCCCGCAATTGCAAAATCGACAACGCCGAACTGTCATCGATGAACAGCGGCGCTCCGGCCATCTTCCCCGCCGCGCCCGTCAGCTTGGGAAAGTCCCGCTCCGCCAAAAAACCCTCCCGGATGTTGCGCAAATTGACCCTCGATCTCGAACACAACATCCGCAACACCAGTTGTTCGGCCGTCATTTCCAGGCTGAACACCCCTACCGGCACCTTCAAGTCCAGCGCCACGTGCTCGGCTATATTCATCGCCAGCGACGTCTTTCCCACCGACGGCCGGGCCGCCACCACGATCATCTCGCCCCCGTGCATCCCCGTGGTCAGCCTGTCGAAATCCACAAATCCCGTCGCCACTCCGGTGAGCATTCCGTGGTTGGTGTGAAATTCCTCGATCTTAGTGATCGCACGGTTGACCAGTTCCTTGATCGTCATGCTGGCCGTCCCCACCCGTTCCTCGCTGATGCGCAGGATGTCCCGCTCCACTTCATCCATTAACTCATCGACGGCCCCTTCATAATCATAAACCCGGCCGACTACCTCCGTGCAGGTCCGCACCATTTTGCGCAACAGGTATTTCTCCAGCACAATCTCCAGGTAATACGGCAGATTCGCCGCCGACGGAACTGCCTCCGGCAGCGTCGAAATGTAACCCAGCCCGCCCGCGCCCTCCATCTGCTGCTGGTTCTTGAGCCGTTGCTGGAGGGTGATCAGGTCGATCGCCTCCTTGGCGTCATACATCTGCGTCAGCGTTTGAAAAAGCGTTTGATGGCGCACGTCGTAAAACGCCAGCGCCCCGGGCTTGAGCTTCTCGATGCACTCCCCCATGCAATCCTGTGGTGAGAGCAGCACGCATCCCAGCACCCCCTGTTCGGCCTCGATCGAATGCGGCGGCAGCCGGTCGATCTTGGGCGTGCCCGCCGTGGCGGAAGTTTTGCGGCGCGGCTTTTTCGCCTCAGCGACCGCCGCGCCCGCTTCTGAATAATTGGAATCTGTCATCGTTGGAATAGCAAAGGCCCCGGATTGCGTTTTGTCAGTAGAACATTATTGATAACTATCCCCAGCTTCTCCAGTGCTTGTGCTCACCTTATTCACTGGCGCATCTGGGGTTTGCCGTGGATCATCCAATGTCGCAGCAGCCCCGCGACGTCCGCCGCTTTTCGCTCGTCGCTCGTGCGGCTCCGGGCCAGGTGGTCCGCCTTCTCCGCAATGCCAGCCAGCCGCGCGTCCAGACGCTGCTTTAACACCCGCGCCGCCCCCGCCCCTTCCGGTAGGCGAACGTCGCCGTGCAAGCCAGCCTGCGAGAGCGTAAAAACCATCTCCGCATGATAGCGCGAGGGGAGTGGCAGGCGATTTGACGCGCTTTTGCCGCTGATGGATTGCCGGAAAAAGACCGTGCTCGCGTCAAGAAAATCGCTGGCGTCGGGCAGGCTCGCCTTGCCTTCCGGAATTGTGTGCAATTTGCCGCCGGGAGTTTGCGCCGCCAGCCACTCGCCCAGCGGTTGTCTTTCGGCCTCGCTCAGCGAGTCCCACAAATCGGCCGCCAGTTCATCGGTGCGGAACTCCCGGCCCGCTGTCTCGGCGCGCTGTTCCTGCTTCTGGATTTCCACCACGCGGATTTGCCGGAAATGCGCCGCCGTTTCCCGATACAGATCATCGCAGAGCGCCTCTCTTTGGCCTGCGTCCGTGACCCCCAGCAACTCAAACACCGCAAGGTCAAGCGCGCGGCGGTCCTTCATTGTCAATTCCGCCGGCAGCCCGATTGGTTTTTCCGCCAGCTTCCGGGCGCGCTTTATCGAATGGCATTCCATGAATTCTTCTTCCACCATCGGGCCGGTGTCCCGCCGGCAGAGCCTGGCGAAAGCGTCTCGGAGTTTTCTGGCGACAGCTTTAGTGACGTGGCGCGGGTCGGGCACTTCCAGCAGATTCACGTCAACCACCTCGGTCTTCAGATTCCCCTCTGTTCCGGCGTAGCGGCCATAGAAAGTCTTGAAGTTTGCAAGCAGCGTTGAATTCAGGATGGCCTGTAAAGCTGCAACTTGTTCCTTCGACAACTCAAAAGGATGCACGTCAAAAAGGTTGTGGTTGCAGATCAAGCCTTCTGGATTAGTAGGGACCACGTGCCGATATTGCTGCGCCATCGGCCAAAATGAAGCGCCTGGCCTAGTGTAGGTCAGATCATACCATGGCTCGCGATTGGCACAGGTTGATCGCTTGGCGACAGGAACAGCTTTGCTCTTTTTCGATGCGAACGAATGGCGCTCACCGTAGCGAAGATACTTCTGCACGTAGGTTCCCGCCAAATCCCTCATCGGGTCCGCCACAAGCAAAATCAATCGATCTAGTTCCCTCGCTGAGATTACAGGACGGCTCACATTCATAAGGCTGTGAACCTCCGGCCTGAGATACTTGGCCTCCACCGGATGCACCGTGCCGTCTCCGGCTTGAATCACCTTCACCGCGCCGGATTCCACTTCCGCCCGCTTGCAATGACTCATCAGCGGCGCGTCGTTCCATTCCAGTTTCGAATACTTCTCCAAATACTCTTGCGACACGTCGCGCGGCATGAAAAAGGCGTCGCAACCGCTCTTGACCCCAAAGCGAATCGTCGCGATCTCCCCCAGCGGCACAAACCGGCTCCCGTAACTCTCCATGATCTTGAAATACAGGTTCGGCGCCCGAAGATACTTGCCCCACTTGCCGCCGCCGTATTGTTGCCCGTAGCCGGCGCCGCTCTCCTCGTGCAGCATCCCGTTGCCGTTCTCATCATAAATCCCGTTCTCCTCCTCTTCCCCGCCCTCGCTTGGCCGCACCCCCTCCGCCGCGTCGCGCCGCCTCTGTAACTGAAATAATTGTCCCGCCCTCAATCCGTCCTCCCACAGTTTCTTCTGCCGGACAACCACGATGCGAAATTGATCGCGCACGGTGGTCGTTTTGCATCGCAATACGATGTCGCGGAATTTCTCCGCCGCGGTTTGACGGGCATTCTCGTCCTTGCGCTCGCCCAATATCTCCCCCAGCGGCGCGTCCAGCCGCACAAATTTCACCCATTGTTCCCCGCGCTCCCTTGGCTCGTCGCAGCGCCGCAAAATCACCGCGCACGTTTTCACCCGCGCATCCTCAAACCACGGCTCGGCGTTGCTCTCCAATACCGCCTGGATTCGGAAATGGCTCAAAACCCATTCCTGCAACGCAAAACCGTACTCCACGTCAAGCCAACTGGACGAAACAAGAAAACCGAACCGTCCGTCCGCGGCCAGAAAGTGGGTCGCTGATGGCCAAAAATAACAATGCAAATCCGCCCGCCCGCTCAACTTCAATCCCGGCCAAAACTGCGAGCACAGTTCCAGTAAATCCTCCTTCGCCTGCATCCGCTTGACGCCGCTCTGGCCGCGCTTCGGGATCAGTTCCTGCCGCACGTAAGGCGGATTGCCCACCACGGCCTGCAACAGCGGCAGCGCGATCGGGCCGGGCGCCCGCTCTCCCTGCAACCCGCGCGGCAGCAGACAAAACGGCTTCTTTTTCGCCACCTCGTCGGCGATCTCAAAAAAATTGCCCCGCCGTATCCTCGGGTAGTTCTCTTCGTCTTTGATGTCCCGCGCCGCGAGATTCAAGGTGGACAGATGCGCCGCGAACACCGAAACGTCCGCCCCGTATATCTGCGCCAGCCGGTCCTGATGACAAACGCTTTGGTGGGCCAGTCTCTCGTCCATCCCCAGCCACGCCTTGCGCTGGTAAGCGCGCACCAGAAAACTGCCCGACCCGCACGCCGGGTCCAGCACGTTGTCTTCGGCGTGGAGGATGCAAAAGGCGTTCACCACATCGACCAAATCCTCGTTCGTGTAGTGCTGCCCGAACTTGTGGCACTCTTCCGGGTCGATGATCCGCCGGAAAATCCCACCCAAAATGTCCGTTGGGATCAGCTTGAAGTTAAACGGCTCCAGATTGCGCGCCACCGCCCGCCACGCTTCCCCCGATCCGGCATGCCCGAATATCAGCGGCCCGGCCCAATCCTTCTCAAACGGATAGAAAAGCGTCTCGTAATCGCCCGTCGCTTCGACCGCCTTTTGAAACGTCCTTTGAAAGTGCTCATAAATCGCGCCGGCGGATTGGACCTGTTTTGGAATTTCCAGCGGCGCCAGCTCGGCAAACTTCGCCCGCACCGATTCGTAAAAAATCAACCGGTTGGCGAACACATAACACAGCGTCCGCGCGCATCGGTCAATGAGTTCGTGCCACGCTTCGCCCGAAACAATCCACCCCTGTTCGTTCACCATCCAATCTTGCAATCTGGAGCCAAATGCCGGATGCGCCGCCGACTCCGCCGTAAGATATTCGCCGGTCAGCTTCACCGCCCAGGAAATGTGACTCTCGAACGCCCGGACAAACCATTCGTCCAACCCCATCCCCCATGCCGGTTGGGCTCCGGCAACTATAGCCGCAAACTCGCCAAAAAACTTCGCCAGGAAATCCTTGATGCGCCCTTGCACCTCGGCCCGCTCCACCTCCTCCGGACTTCCCAACTCCAACCCCAGCGGATACTCCTGCACGCGGCGTTCCAGGATCGGCAACTGCCATTTCTTCCGGTCAAAGAGCACCAACTGGTTGATGTTCCAGGTGAAGAAAAACTCCGCCCCGGCGTTATCCGCCTTCTGGGCCGCCTCTTCCACCAAATCCGCGCTGTAGGCCGTGCGGCCCTCCGCCGTTCCGGGCATCTTGACTTCCCCCGCCAGAATCAGCCTCCCCGCATCCCCGTGAACGCGCAGGTCGGACCGCTTTCGATTGATGGCTTCCGACTCCTCGATCTCCGCCCGGCGAAACGGCCATTCGGGGTGTTGCCCGAACAGTTCATTTGCCCAGCCCGCTGCCCGGCTGCAAAAGGTGACTTCATGGATGCGCGTGTCCTGCTCTGCCATCCGTTAAGCTTTAGGCGCTGCAAGGCCCCTTGACCAACAAAAACTGTCCCCTCTCGCTATTCGACTCAGCCCAAAAAGCCGTCGCCGCGGCTTTGCCCTGATCCGGCGAAAACCCGGCCAAAATCCGTGCCAAATCCCGCCGTCAAAAAAACTGCATTGACTATTCCAACAGACTCCCTCGCTCATTCCAGGGGCTGTTCGGCGAGGATTTTTTCGTATGCCTCCTAAACCGTGGAACGGGCGCCCGCAGCCGCCAATCACGGCTCATGCTGGAAAAAATAAATGTTTGAGCCGCCCGCGGTAAGAGGGTTTCATCACGCGGCGGCCGGCTCGCGCGCCCCTCCCGGCCAAGCGAAAAGGCCCCTTTTTTCTTTTGCTTTTTGGATTTTCGCGCTTTGCTGGTCAACTGCTTGAAACAGGACAACTCTCCAGAGGCCGATGCGTTGAGCTTTGATCTCGAAATCGTCCGTCAGGCCGTGCGCGAAGATGTCGGCTCCGGCGATGTCACCACGTTGGCCACGGTGCCGGCTGAGGCCGCGGCTTCCGCTCTCATGGTGGCGCGCGAACCGCTGGTCGCCTGCGGCCTGCCCCTGGCCGAGGCGGTATTCCGGGAGGTTTCGCCAGCCGTGCAGATCGAGCGGCAGTCGCAGGACGGGCAGCGCGCGCAATCCGGCCAGGCCCTTCTGCGTATTGCCGGCCCGGCCCGGGGGATACTGACCGCGGAACGCGTGGCACTCAATTTTGTCCAACGCCTCTCGGGCGTGGCGACGCTGACGGCCCGGTTTGTCGAGGCGGTGGCCGGCACGCGCGCGCGCATTTTGGATACGCGCAAAACAACGCCCGGATGGCGCACCCTGGAAAAATACGCGGTCAGATGCGGCGGCGGCACCAACCATCGCGCCGGCCTTTTCGACCGCATTCTCATCAAGGACAACCACCTGGCGGCCCTGCGCGCCGAACCGCCCAATGCCATCGAAGCCGCCGTCCGCCGGGCGCGCGCGGATTACCCGCAATTGGAAGTGGAGGTCGAGGCCGACACTCTGGAACAAGTCGAGCAGGCCCTGGTGGCGGGCGCCGATGTGATCCTGCTCGATAATATGTCCAATGACGACTTGCGCGCCGCGGTCTGGCTGGTCAACGGCCGGGCCAGGACCGAAGCCAGCGGCGGCGTCACCATGGCCACCGTCCGCGCCATTGCCGAAACGGGGGTGGATTATATTTCCGTCGGGGCGCTGACTCATTCGGCCCGCGCCGCCGATGTCGCGCTGGATTTCGAGGTTTCGCCATGACGGTGGATGCGACGATTTTATCGGCTTTGCGCCAGGCGCCCTGGGGTGTCTCCGGCTCGGAGATGGCGCGCAAGCTGGGCATCAGCCGGGCCGGGGTGTGGGCGCGCATCGAGGCCCTGCGCACCATCGGCTACGACATCGAGGCCGGCCCGCACCTGGGCTACCGGCTGTTGGAAACGCCCGATTTGCTCCATGCCGACGATCTATATTCGCGCCTCGGTCGCACGCGCGTCATCGGCCGCGACATCCGGGTGTTCCGGGAGACGACCTCAACCAACGATGTGGCGGCGCTCCTGGCGCGGGGCGGAACGGACGAAGGAGCGGTGGTGTTCGCCGAGTCCCAAAGCAAGGGCCGCGGGCGCCTGGGCCGCACGTGGATTTCGCCCGCGGGCAAGGGCCTTTGGTTTACGGTTTTGTTGCGCCCGGACATTGCGCCGCAGGGAGCGACGCAATTGACCGTCGCCGCGGCCACCGCGCTGGCCCGCGCGATCGCGCAGCAAACGGGCCTGGCGCCGGAAATCAAATGGCCCAACGACATTCTCATTGGCGGCAAGAAGGTCGCGGGCGTCCTCACGGAGATGAGCGCCGAGTTGGACCACCTGAAGGAAGTCCTGCTGGGAATTGGTGTTGACGTGAACCTGGAGGCCGCGGATTTTCCCGCCGCATTGCGCAAGAGCGCCACTTCCCTGCGCCTGGAAACGGGCCAGAAGCTCAATCGCTCCGAATTGGCCGTCGCCATCTTGCGCGAATTGGACCGGGACTACGATTTGGTCCGCCAGGGGCGCTTCGAGGCCCTCGTCGAGCAGTGGCAGGAGCGCTGCAGCACGCTGGGCCGCCAGGTGGCCATTCGCGTCGGCGACCGCGTCATTCGCGGCCGCGCCGAATCGCTGGACGACGACGGCGCGTTGCTGGTGCGCGGCCCGCACGGGCACTTGGAAAGAGTGGTCGGCGGGGACGTGACGGTGGGGTAGCGGGCAGGCCCGGTTCATGGATCGTTGCTGAGTTTCCGACGACCCTTCGCTCGCTCGCGCCGAGCCAATTGCGATTTACGACATGAACGCGCCGTGTATAATGGCTCCATGAAGATTCTGAACGGCATCCTGCTTTCCGCCGCCTTCTGCGCTTTCCTGCCCATCGGCCTTGCCGCGCAGGATGAGGCGGGCTTTGAGTCCTTGTTCGACGGCAAAACATTGAACGGCTGGACGGAGTTTCACAAAACCGCCGGCTCCTCCTATTTCGTCACCAACGGCCTCATCGCCTCCCCTGCCAACGCCGCCAATGACCTGGTGACCGACCGCGCGTTCTCGGATTTTATTTTGCGGATGGATTTCAAATTGACCCCCGGGGCCAACAACGGCGTCGGCATCCGCACGCCCTTCGAGACAAATAATCTCACCTACGTCGGCAACGAGGTGCAGATTCTCGATGACGACGATCCCCAATACGCCCACCTCGACCCGGGGCAGTACTGCGGCTCGCTTTACCGGATCTTTGCCGCAAAACGCGGCGCACTCAACAAGGTCGGCCAGTGGAACCACTATGAAATCAGCGCCATTGGCCGCCACATCAAAGTGGTCCTCAACGGCCATGTGATCGTTGACGGAAATCTCAATGCCGTTTCCAACCCGGAAATATTGCGGGAGCATCCGGGCATGTTGCGCGACAGCGGGCACATCGCGTTGCTCGGCCACTGGAGTTACGTCGAATTCCGGAACATTTTCATCAAGGAACTGCCCCACGTCGAGCAGGACAACACGCCGCCGGAAGGGTTCACCGCCCTTTTTGACGGCACCGATTTGTCCGGCTGGAAGGGCCTGGTGGCCGATCCGCCCGCCCGCGCCAAAATGTCCAAGGACGAACTGGCCGCCGCCCAAGCCGCGGCTAACCAACGCATGCGCGCCCATTGGAAAGCCGAAGACGGCACGCTGGTCTTCGACGGCCACGGCGACAACCTTTGCACCGCGCGCGACTTCGGCGATTTCGAAATGCTGGTCGATTGGAAAATCCCGCCCAAAGGCGACAGCGGGATTTATTTGCGCGGCACCCCGCAGGTGCAAATTTGGGAAACCAACAGCCCCGGGCAGTTCGCCCAACCGGACGGTTCGGGCGGCCTGTGGAACAACCACAAAAACAACCGGCACCCGCTGGTCTTCGCCGATCATGCTGTCGGCCAATGGAACCGATTCCGCATCCTCATGGTAGGGGAGAAGGTCCATGTCTTTTTGAACGGACAACTGGTGGTGCGGGACACGACACTGGAGAACTATTGGGAACCGGACCTGCCGATTTACCCCTGGGGCCAGATCGAACTGCAGAATCACGGCGGCCCGCTCTGGTTCAAGAACATTTACGTCCGCGACATTCCCCGCGCCCTGCCGCCCAAGCTCTGAGTATGTTGCATGCCGTTTGCATTCCGGCCGGGCGCCGCGAGACTGTGGATGGATCCATTTATATATGACACCGCGGCCAAAAGTTCCAGTGGCGCGACCGCCCTTTCCCGTTTACCATCCCCGCAACTGATGCTCAAGCACGGCATTCTCAATCCGGCGCTGGCTTCGTTGT
This sequence comes from Verrucomicrobiota bacterium, assembly GCA_049517295.1. Taxonomy (GTDB): domain Bacteria; phylum Verrucomicrobiota; class Verrucomicrobiia; order Limisphaerales; family Palsa-1400; genus JBEKSF01. Next base: position 2,680 of record JBEKSF010000063.1, on the reverse strand, counting down.
TGTGCCGCTTTCGCCACACCAACTGGCTGGTCGTTGCCGATCGCGGCTTTCCCTTCTGGCCGCAACTGGAAACGGTTGATATCAGCCTGACGGACAACATCCCCACCGTCCGCCAGGTGCTGGCGGCCTTGCGCGACAACTATATCATCGGCGCGGCCCTCATGGCCCGGGAGGTCAAAGGAGAGAATGACTCCAAAGTGCTGGCGGAATACCAGGCATTGCTCCCCGGCGCGAAAATTCAGTTCCTGCCCCACCCGGATTTCAAAAATCGCGTCCCCGCCGCCATCGGCCTCATCCGCACCGGCGACACCACGCAATACGGAAACATCCTGATCCAATCGGCCTGAGGCGGCTCTAAACCAGTTCCGGCTCTTCAATCTCCTTCGGCGCCGGCGTCAACGGCGAGCCGTCGGCCGCTTCGGGATATTCAAAAACCCTGCCCTCGAAATTGCGGATCACGACGCGGTCTTCATTGCGGCTGAGAACGTAGTCCGGGTTGACCGGCACCTTTCCGCCGCCGCCCGGAGCGTCAATCACATATTGCGGCATCGCGTAGCCGCTGGTGTGGCCGCGCAGGCTTTCCATCACTTTCAATCCCTGGCGCACGCTGGCCCGCAAATGGGCCGAGCCGGTGATCAGATCGCATTGATAAAGGTAATAGGGCTTGACCCGGCACATCAGCAGTTTCTGCACCAGCGCCTTCATCACCACCGGATCGTCGTTGACGTGCCGCAACAGCACGGATTGGTTGCCCAGCGGAATGCCCGCGTCGGCCAGCCGACCAAGGGCCTCCCGCACTTCGCTCGTCAATTCCCGCGGGTGGTTGGAGTGAATGCTGATGAACAGCGGGTGATATTTCTTGAACATGGCGCACAACTCCGGCGTGACGCGTTGCGGCAGGAAAATCGGGATGCGCGTGCCGATGCGCAGGAATTCAACGTGCGGTATGGCCCGCAGCCGCCTCAACAGGTACTCCAGTTTCTCGTCGCTCAACAACAACGGATCGCCCCCGCTGAGCAGAACGTCGCGCACCGCCGGCGTTTGGCGCACGTACTCGATTTGCCGCTCAAATTCGGGATGAAAATCATACCCGGTCGCGTTGCTCACCATGCGCGAGCGGGTGCAATAGCGGCAGTAAGCCGCGCACCGGTCCGTCACCAAAAACAGCACCCGGTCGGGATAGCGATGCACCAACCCCGGCACCGGCGAATGGGAGTCTTCCCCGCACGGATCGCTCATCTCCCAGGGCGCGACGTGGGTTTCCTCCACACGCGGCACCACCTGCCGGCGGATGGGGCAATTCTCGTCGCCCGCGTCGATCAGGTTGAAAAAGTAAGGCGTGATGGCCAGCGCCAGCTTGTGATTGGCCAGAAGCGTGCCCGCGTACTCCTCCGGCGTCAGCGTGGGCAGCAGCCGCTGCAACTGCTCCAGCGAGGTGACGCGGTTCTTCAACTGCCACCGCCAATCGTTCCAATTGGCCTCACTGACGTCGCTCCAAAAGCCCCGGCCGGCGGAATGGAATGTTTTCAGGGAATCAAGTCGTGCGGAGTCGGGGTCATCTTTCTCCGCCAGCACTGCCAAAGCGTCACTTTGCATTTTCACGCACTATAAATGGGATCGCGCATGTGTCAAGCGAGGGGGAAAATGGGTGTCCGGCGCCCAGGGCCGGCCTTCGCAAAAGTTCCTCAGCGCCAGTCACTTAGGCAAGGGTCGATGTTAAAGCGTGTCTTAAAAATCGCCCGGTCCGGGGACCGGGCTTACACGACTGCGGATTCCCGGCCATTCCCTGTAGGCCGCGTGCCCTCACAACCCGTGTGGGCTGGGAATCTGGCAAAACCATACTTCTTCGTCGAGCGTGTCCGCTCACGTCAGCCATTCGTAATGTTTGGATAACATCCGAAGGCACTGCTGTCGATTGCGCTGACAAGCATGCGCGGCAAGCTGGCGCACACGTCCCTCGAATTCCGCCGGCGCTGCGCCAAACTCGATCAAGTAGGCAATGCATGCGGTGGCGTCAAAGGCGACCTCATTAACGCCCTGCGCATTGTCCCACAGGGTGTTGCGTGCCCAGACAACCTCAAGGTGTTTCCGTAGCACAGCCTCAGCCTCAGGCTGTTTCGTCATAGCAATTCCCTGCACGACGTTCGAGATGCCGCGAGCATCCGTGGCAGTCAAGGCTTGCTGCAGGATTCCGGACGCCTCGTCGCCCGGCAGGATTAGAGCGACCAAGTATGCCAAATTGCACCAATCGTTCGCGTTGGCGTGCCGCGCCATGAAGCGAATCATCTCTGGAAGACCCGGCTCATCCCATACGTCCACACAGGCGAAGCACAAATCCGCACGTTCGTTGAGGTTCCAAGTTTCCCACTCTCGCTCCAGCTTCGATATCGTTATGGACGCCGAACCATCAAAAAGGCGAGAGGTCGCTGTCCCCATCCTGTGCTCGTCCGAGAAGTAGTGGCGGGCAAACCTCGTCTCGCTTCTCAGTGGCGCCCTAATCCCACGCATGTCAACTGCGGCTGGATACTCGCTCCCGTACAACTGTTTGCAATCTGCTTTCATAAAAACATGATATCAAATTGAAATACATTTTTTGTGGATCGCCCTTTCCGTCAGCCATTCGAGAGGGCCTGAGGTTCAGTCCTATAATTGTGACAGTTTTCATTTTGTTCAGGCTCAT
>JBEKSF010000062.1:0-32635 GCA_049517295.1 Verrucomicrobiota bacterium | reverse complement strand
AAAGGCGACGTGTTCACGTCCGACTTTCTGGAGATGTGGATCGACGCCAAGCGCAAGGAAGCCGACGCCCTGCGCCTGCGCCCCCATCCCTACGAGTTCTACCTCTACTACGACGTCTAGAGGAGGAAATCGCCCGATGAGAGCAAGGATCGACACAGGGGCGAATGCGGGTGAAAGCCTTGATTTTAAAGGGTTTTTAGGGCTGTGAATAAGTCGTGAATAAGAGTTAATATGTTCTCCTCGTCACGCTGGCAAAGTTTGTTTAGAACAACCGTGCCCGCCCGAAGCAGACAAGCAATGGCAGAGAGGGCACGCGGGAGACAGAATGATTGACAAAATGTTACAGTTTCAACATGTTCATAATGAGGCACTTGCAACTTATTTGCCGGGGTTCTTACAGGAAGTGGCACGCGATTGCGGTTTCGGGCGCAAAATCCGATTAACGGACGACTTTTTAGCCACTTGGAAAGGCCCGATTTGTGCTGGAAAAAAGTGCCGGTGAATAATTGTTGAATTTTGACCATTTGGCACCGATTCCAATGCAAGCATCCGCCGAGAAAATCTGGGAGGAGGCGCAGCGCCAGTTGCGCTCGATGTTGACCGCCGACATTTACAATTTGTGGTTCCTTCCCATCCGGGCCGCGGGGCTGGAAGAGGAGAGTTTGACGTTGGAAGTGGCCAACGAATTCTGCGAAGTGTGGCTCAAGGAGAACTACTTGGGATTGATCAATGATGTGATCATGCAGACCTGCGGCCAGAATCTCAAGGCGAAATTCCGGGTCAATTCGGCCGTTCATTCGGTCAGCGCCCCGGCGGCCGAGGAGGGCAAGGCCAAGGCCAAGGCTGTTCCAGAGGCCATGGACCGCGGAAGCGCGGTTGCCCGCGAGATTGCCTTCAATCCGAGAAACACATTTGAGACGTTTGTCGTCGGAGAAAACAACAATCATGCCCACGCGGCGGCCATGGCGGTGGCCCAGGCGCCGGGCAAGTCCTACAATCCCCTTTTCCTCTACGGGGGCGTTGGCCTGGGCAAGACCCATTTGCTCCATGCTATCGGCCAGTATGTGGCGGCAAGCAGGAAAACGGCGCGCGTGACCTACCTTTCCTCCGAAAAATTCACCAATGAGTACATCGATGCCCTGCAAAACAACCAGTTGGTGCGCTTCCGCCGCAAATACCGCCAAACCGACGTTTTGCTGATTGACGACATCCAATTTCTCGCGGGCAAGGAGCGCATTCAGGAGGAGTTTTTTCACACCTTTAACGCGCTGCACGAGAGCCGCAAACAGATTGTCGTGACCTGCGACCGTCCGGCGGCCGAAATTCAAAATCTGGAGCATCGGCTGGTCTCGCGTTTCGAGTGGGGCCTCGTGACCGAAATGCAGCCGCCGGACGTGGAAACGCGCATGGCGATTCTGCGAAAGAAGGAGAAAGCGATGGGGGTGGAATTGCCCGAGGAAATCATCAGTTTTCTGGCCAGCCGCATCCGCAGCAACGTGCGGCGCCTGGAGGGTGCGTTGATACGCGTGGCCTCTTTCGCCTCCCTTACGGGCAAGAAAGTGACTTTGCAAGTTGTCGAGGGCTTGCTGCGCGAAGTGCTGCACGAGGAGGGGCGTTACATGGTCAACATCGACATCATCCAGAAGAAGGTGGCGGACCATTTTGACCTTCGCATCTCGGACATGAGCAGCAAACGGCGGCCGGAGAACATCGCCTTTCCGCGCCAGATAGCCATGTTTCTATCGCGGCAGATGACGGAAAGCTCCCTCAACACCATCGGCGAGGCCTTCGGGGGCCGCGATCACGGCACCGTCCTCCACGCCTGCCGCCTGGTCAAAGACCGCATGGAAGTCGATGCCCACGTGCGCCAGGTCGTTCTCTATCTGGAAAAACAACTGCTGCGCTGATTCCAAGATGGGATGGCACTGATCGAAGTCCAAGGTCTGACCAAGGCATTCCGCACTTACAAAAAGGAGCCTGGATTTCGGGGAGCCGTCCGCGGCCTTTTTCATCGACGTTACCAGCAAACGGTGGCGGTCGATCACGTCAGCTTTGCCATTGAGGAAGGGGAGTTGGTCGGTTTCCTGGGCCCCAATGGCGCGGGCAAGACGACAACGCTCAAAATGCTGGCCGGCCTGTTGTATCCGACCGCCGGCACGGCGCGGGTGCTGGGCTTCACGCCGTGGGAGAGGGAGGACGGGTATCGGCGGCAATTCGCGCTGTTGCTGGGGCAGAAGAACCAATTGTGGTGGGACCTGCCCGCCCGCGAATCGCTGGAACTGAACAGCAAAATCTACGGCATCCCGGCCGGCGCCTTCGAGCGCACGGTGGGCGAATTGACCGAACTGCTGGACGTGGGGGAGAAGCTCGACGTGATGGTGCGCGAACTCTCGCTGGGCGAGCGGATGAAGATGGAACTGATCGCCGCCCTCCTGCACCAGCCCAAAGTCCTGTTCCTGGACGAACCGACGATCGGCCTGGACGTGGTATCGCAAAAGACGGTGCGCGAGTTTTTGCGCGACTACAACACGCGCCGGCGAATCACGATCATGCTCACCAGCCACTACATGACCGATATCCAGGAACTGTGCCAGCGAGTCATAATTATTGACAAAGGAAGAATCTCCTTCGACGGCCGCCTGGCGGAAGTGATCGACCGCTTCGCCGATTTTAAAATCGTCACCATCTCGTGGCGGACGGGCGCCAGTTTTCCCGCGGTGGATTTTGGCCGCTTCGGCGAGGTGGTGGAGCAAAGCTCCAATCGCATCCAGATCAAGGTCAAGCGCGACCAGGTGATAGCCGTCTGCAAGGAATTGCTGGACAAAGTGCCGGTCAATGACATCGACATCGAGGAAGTCCCCATCGAGGAGGTCATCCGGCAGATCTTCGCGCGGTAAGCGATGGCGAAAGCGCGATTGAATCAATCGTGTCGCGCGGTGGTTTTTCCGCCGATTCTCAATGCGCGGTGGCGTCTTTGAGATTGTGATTCTCGGTAAAGGTCAGGGACGCGGAATTAAGGCAGAAACGCAAGCCGGTCGGCTTTGGACCGTCCTGGAAGACGTGGCCAAGGTGGGCGTCGCAGCGGGCGCACAGGATCTCCGTGCGGTGCATTCCGAAACTGTTGTCCTCGTGAGTGACAACGTTTTCCCCGGCCACAGGCTGGAAGAAGCTGGGCCAGCCGGTGCCGGAATCGAATTTCGCCTCCGACGTAAACAACGGCAGCCCGCAACAAACGCAATAATAAATGCCCGGCTTATGTTGATCGTAAAAGGCCCCGCAAAAGGCCGTCTCGGTCCCTTTGCCACGCGTGATGTGGTATTGCTCCGGCGTCAGTTGCTTGCGCCACTCCGCGTCGGTCTTGACGACTTTTGCCGTTGGAACCAGCGGGCCGGGGAGACTTTTATCATCCAGAAATCTTACTTGCACCATAGTGGGTGAGGGTTGAGGGGCGGCGGCATCCGCCGCCGCGGGAGTGGATGGAGCCTGTTGGGCACGGGCGCCGCAACCCGCCACGGCAGCCATCAGCGCCGCCGACAACATGAGCTTCAAACCGATCACGCCCGCAAGGTAGCTTGAGTGCGGTCGATTTTCAAGCGCGGGCGCAAGATGGCCTGGCCGAATCCGTAATGGGGGTGAGTGATTATGAAAGTGATTCATCTGTTTGCAATGCATGGGCGTTTTTTGGCTGGACGCGGACTGCTTGTCCTGTTTTTGGTGGTGGTGGCCGTCCTGCTCGTCGCCTTGTGGCCGGGCAAGGAGACAAAATAATCGCCGGGGGTTTTTCACCTCGGCCATCGGGGAGGAACGGGGAGCATGCCCGCCGCCATGCAGGGGGGCGGGTGTGCTCCTTGCGCGGGGCTGTCGGTTTGAGGCAAATATGAATCGAGACACGTTTTTGCGCCGCGCCACCACCGCCCGGCAACCGTGGGACATCGCTGTGGTTGGCGGCGGCGCAACGGGCGTTGGGATCGCCTTGGATGCGGCGGCCCGCGGTTACAGTGTCGTGTTGGTGGAGCAAAGCGATTTCGGCAAAGGGACATCAAGCCGGTCCACCAAGCTGGTTCATGGGGGCGTGCGCTACTTGCAGCAGGGCAATGTTCCGCTGGTGATGGAGGCCCTGAAGGAACGGGGCATTCTCCTGCGCAACGCACCGCACCTGGTGCGGGATTTGCCCTTTGTGGTGCCCAACTACCAATGGTGGGAGGCGCCCTTCTATGGCGTCGGCCTCAAGGTCTATGACATGCTGGCGGGCAAATATGGCTTTGGCCGCTCTGTCCTGCTCTCGTCCGACGAGGTGCTGGAGCGCATACCGACCTTGCAGCGGGAGGGGTTGCGCGGGGGTGTGCTCTACCACGACGGCCAGTTTGACGACAGCCGGCTGCTGATCAATCTGGCCCAAACCGCCGCCGAGCAGGGCGCCTGCCTGTTGAACTACGCCCGGGCAACGCGCCTGCGCAAGGACGCCGAGGGGATGATTTCCGGCCTGGACTTCTGCGACGGGGAAACGGGGCGCGATTATCGTGCTGACGCGCGCTGTGTGATCAACGCGACGGGCCCATTCTGCGACGAGCTGCGGCAGGAGGACGATCCGGCGGCGGAGGCGATGATCAGCCCCAGCCAGGGTGTGCATATCGTGTTGGAACGCTCGTTCCTTCCGGGCACGACCGCAATCATGGTGCCGCACACCCGCGATGGCCGCGTCATGTTCGCCATTCCCTGGCACGATCACGTTATTGTTGGGACGACGGACACGCCCGTTGCGCAAGCGAGCCTGGACCCGCGGCCTTTGCCCGGAGAGATTGACTTCATCCTGGAAACCGCGGGCGACTATCTGGCCCGGCGTCCGGGGCGTCGGGACATTCTGAGCGTGTTCACGGGCATTCGACCGCTGGTCAACACCAGCCGGAACTCCACCACCGCCGCCCTGTCACGCGATCACAGCATCACGATCTCCAAGTCGGGCCTGCTCACGATCACGGGCGGCAAGTGGACGACCTACCGCAAGATGGCGGAGGACTGCGTCGATCACGCCGTGGTGCTGGGCAACCTGGAGGACAGGCCGTGTGTCACGCGCGACCTGCGGATTCATGGCTTCCAAGCCGGGCCGTCCGCCGGCGGACCCGCGGCCAGTTACGGTTCGGACCTGGAGCGGATTGGCGAGATTGGGCAAAAGGAACCGGCTCTTTCACGGCCATTGCATCCCGCCTTGCCGGTGACCGGCGCGCAGGTGGTGTGGGCGGCGCGGGAGGAAATGGCGCGGACGGTGGAAGACGCATTGGCACGGCGCACGCGCGCGCTCTTTCTCAACGCGGCCGCCGCGATGTCGATGGTCCCGGAGGCGGCGCGGCTGATGGCGGGCGAACTGGGGCGGGATGAATCCTGGCAGCGGAGTCAAGTCGAACAATTCACCGCGATCGCGGCCTGTTTCGATGCCAGGCAGCAGCCATAGCCGATCTCACCTCGCTTTAGCGTTTGAAAACGGATTGATCACTCGAGCACCCGTATTGCGAAAGCCGCCTTCGTCCCGGCTGACCACAACCAAGTCATGGACCATCGCTGTCGCCGCCAGAAGTGCGTCCAGAGTCGGCACAGGCTGCCGCAAGCCGAGCCGCCCCCACTGATCAGCCACCTTTTCGTCCACTGGCAACAGGCGTTCGGCAAATTGCGTTGAAACCAAGAGCAGCCATTTTTCCAAAGCTCGAGCCTGAGCCTGATCGCGCAGCCGAATCCGCTCGATGCCCTGGCGGATTTCTCCCAGCACCAGCACGCTGACAAACAAATCCTCGGAGGGTGCTGCTCCTATCCACCGGCGTACGCCGTAGTCGCAAGACTTCTCCTTGCGCAGTTCGCTCAGAACATTTGTGTCAAGGAGAAATCCGCTCATAGTTCAATAGGCCGGTCGAATTGCGCGCGCCGCTCAAAATCCGCATCCTCGCCGACATTGGGCATGGCGAGCAGAGCCTCCTTGAATGAGAGTTGTCCGGCCGTTTTTCCGAGCAAGGCCTGCCGCAGAATGCGCCGATGTTCTTCTTCCATTGACACACCATGCTGGCCGGCCTGCGCCTTGAGTTTCGTCACGACCTTTTCCTCGATTTGTCTGACAATGAGTTGTGGCATATCACATCATAATGTTCTGCCATCAATGATAGCACATTCTCTGCTGAGGGAAAGCGCGAAGTTTTCCATCGCCCGGGCCGGCTTGTTTTGCCGGGGAGTAACCGGTAGTTTGCGCTCGGATTATGTCCGACTCTTATTTGCAAAACTTGTTCGCCGAGCGCATCGGCGGGAGGGATTACGGGAAATCGACGGCCATCTATAAGTTCGAGATGATTAAACGGGCCAAGCGCGCGGCGCTGGCCGCCCACCCAGGGGCGGAGATCATCGACCTGGGGGTCGGGGAGCCGGATGAAATGGCATATCCCGAGGTGGTGGCCAAGTTGGCGCAGGAGGCGGGGCGGCCGGAAAATCGCGGCTACGCGGATAACGGGGATGATGTATTGAAAGAAGCGGCGGCGCGCTACCTGGAGAGGGTGTGCGGCGTACCGGGCATCAGGCCGGAATCGGAGGTCGTCCACTCCATCGGGAGCAAGGCGGCGCTGTCGCTGTTGCCGGCGGCGTTGATCAACCCGGGGGATTATGCGCTGATGACGACGCCGGGTTACCCGGTTTTTGGCTCGCACGTCAGGTACTATGGCGGCTTGGTGCATCAATTGCCCTTGCTGGAGAGCAACGGGTTTTTGCCGGACCTGGATTCGATTCCCGCGGAGGTATTGCGGCGAAGCAAGGCACTGGTGTTGAATTATCCGAATAACCCGACGGGCGCGGTGGCGACGCCGGAGTTTTTCGCCAGGGTGGTCGGGTTTGCGCGGAAGAACCGGATAGCAGTGGTGCATGACGCGGCTTACGCGGGGCTGGTGTTCGAGGGCAAACCACTGAGTTTCCTGGCGACGCCGGGAGCCAGGGAGGTGGGCGTGGAACTGCATTCGGCGAGCAAGAGTTTCAACATGACGGGCTGGCGATGCGGGTTCGTGGCCGGCAATGAACGGCTGGTGCGGGCCTACGCGGACATCAAGGACAACTCGGATTCGGGGCAGTTTCTAGCCATTCAACACGCCGCGGCCCACGCCTTCGATCATCCGGAGATCACGGAGGCAATAGCGGCCAAATACTCGCGGCGCATGGGCGGGTTGGTGGAGGTGTTGCAAGGATGCGGTTTTGCCGCTGTCAAGCCCAAGGGGTCGTTTTTCCTCTACGTCAAGGCGCCGAGAGGCGCGGTAGGGCAGGGACGGCATTGGGAATTCAAGAACGCGGAGGAGGTTTCGCAGTGGCTGATCACCGAGAAGCTGATTTCGACAGTGCCGTGGGATGAGGCCGGCGCCTACCTGCGCTTGAGTGTCACCTTTGCCGCCCGCGATGCGGCGGAGGAACGGCGCGTGCTGGGGGAAATCGGGGCGCGGCTGGGGGAGACGGCGTTTGAATTTTAGGGGTTCCGCGAAAACGCCTGGAAATAGCTTTGGCGGAACTGGTTCTCCGCCGCCAGACTGGTCAGGCAGGCCTCCCAATCCATATCCGGCCGGAAGCGCGGCTTTTCGGCGTGGCACCAGTGGCCGGAATATGCGGCGGCGAGATTGCGGAAGGTGAGGCCCCAGGCCTTGGGTTGGCCGTCGGCTGTCAATAATCCGATCAATTCGCTGCAATCCTGGGCGTCGGGATCGTCGTACAGTCCCCAGTGGAGCCAGCCGCAAACAAAGGGGGCGGAGGTCTCGACGGCGCGGCGGTCGTATCGCTCCTGCTGGGCCTGGGTGGCGGGAGGAAACTGGCCGTTGTTGAAATGGGGAATGCCGCCGCCGTACCAGCCGAATTCTCCCAGCACAAGCGGTTTGCCGGGGCGCGCGGCTTCGCGCAGGACTCCCTCCAAGTAGGCGAGGTTGCGTTCGAGGCCCTCGGTCGAGCCGTATCTGTAGCCGCCGTCTTCCAGCGGGTAGAAATGAATCGTCAGGAAATCCAGGTAACGCGCCTGGCGGGCGGGACGGAAGGCCGAGTATTGACTGATGGCGGGCAGGAGTGAAGGCACCGACCATTGAAGCAGGCCGACGGTCACCAACGCGGAGGGATCGACGGACTTGATGGCGGCGGTTTGGCGCCGGGTCCATTCGTCGGCGATGTGCTCGCGCCGGGTTTGAATCTCCAGCAGTTTAGCTTTCTCTGTCACGCCGGAGTCACTCCAGCCAACGGACGGTTCGTTGCGCAAGTCATAGGCAAAGATGACGTTGCGGCCGCGGTAGCGTGCGGCAAAAAGCTTCCAAAATGATTCCAGGGCGGCGAGCGTCCGCTCATCATCGATGCCCCCCACGGGCCAGTTGGGAGGGCCTTCCCATAGGTCCGGTCCGGTAGGATGGACGTAGATGCCAGCCGCCTCGGCGATGGCCAGAAATTGGTCGAACTTCTCCAGGCCGTCGGCGTTCAATTGGCCCGCTTGGGTGTAGAAGGAGCCGTAGCTCAGGAAGACGCGGACGCAGTTGACCCCCAGCTCTTTCATGCGCGCGAAATCCTTCCGCGTGGCGTCGGCGTCAAACTTTTTCCAGACCTGCGGCGCCCAGCCTGTTCCCGGACGGTAGTAAGTCAGGCCAAAAGGAACGAAGGGCCTGCCGCCAGCGTCAACAAAGCCGCGACCGCGTGAGTCGATCCAAGTTTTAGGAAGGCTGCGGGAAGCGGGCATTGCGCAGGAAGCCAATAGCAATAGAAAAGCCAGCCATAGGGCATTCGGCACGCGCATACGTTTCAAGACTGACAAGAGGACACCGGGTTTTCCACTAGAAAAAAGTGCGATAGCTCAAAATCTTCGCTTGACATGCCGGGCTGGACTTAACAATCTGCCCGCACCTATATGATAAACCTGCAGAATCTTAGTGTTGGTCAACTGCGCAAAGTAGTTGCAATCAAGGAAAGAATCGAACGCCTTGAGGCGAAGATGGAAGCCGTCACGGGCGACAGCACCGCGGCTCCCGCTCCGGGGCGCAAACGGCGGCGCATGTCGCCGGCGGCCCGGGCGCGCATCGCGGCCGCGCAACGGGCGCGTTGGGCCAAGGCGAGAGGCGGCAGTGTGACCGCTCCAGCTAAAAGGCCGCGCAAGCGCAGGGTCAGCGCGGCGACTCGGGCAAAACTGGCGGCGGTTGCCAAGGCGCGCTGGGCGCGGGTGAGAGCTACCGGCAAGAGCACGCTCTAAGCCTGATTTGAAATTCGTCGGGGACGCCGCGTGAGGGCACGCGGCCTGCAGGAAACGACCAGAATCCCGTCTTTTCTAAGCCCGGTCCCCTGACCGGGCGATTCTTAAAACGGGCTCTACGAGCCTTTTTTACCACCGGCTCCAAAATCGGCGCGGCGCGGTGCGATCAGCGCACAAAGAAGCAAAGCGATGCGGCGGCGATGACGGCGCCCGCCAGGCGGGTGACGCGCGGCTGGTGCTGGAGCGCCAGGCCGACTCCGATACCCAAGGCGTGCAAGGCCGCGGTGGAGATCACAAAGCCGATGCTAAAGGACAGCGCGCTGACCGCCGCCGGCATTTCGTGGCCGTGGGCAAAGCCATGAAAGAGGGCGAAGAGTCCCACCACCATCATGCTCAGGGTTGGCGTAAAGCGGGTGGTGGTCGCGATCAATCCGCCGAGCACCAGGACCGACGCGGCGATGAGCCATTCGGAACCCGGCAAATAAACGCCGGTGACTCCGAGCACCCCGCCCAGGATCATCACGCTGATAAAGGCGAGGGGGATCTGCCACAGGGCGCGGCCGCGCTGTTGCGCAGCCCACATCCCGACAGCGAACATGGCCAGCAGGTGGTCCCAGCCGGTCAACGGGTGCAGCAATCCAGCCTGCAACCCGTGGGAGCTTCCGGGCAGGATATGGGCCGACGCCAGGTTGGGCAGAAGAAGCAGACTCAATGCGATTAATGGGCGCGATGGATTTTTTTTCATAAACGACAATTTTCTTAATGCGGACATATTCATCCGCCCGCAAGATACCAGAGAGGGAGGCGCCGCGTCAATGAGTTGCCGATGAAAAAGAGTTTGATTTTTTTGGGGGGGTGGGATTAGGCTCGCCGGCATCAAGCGAACATCTAACTTTTAAAACTTATGGGCGAAAAATGTTATCATGCCAGCATCGAAGGCGCGCAGCACGGCGCAAAATCACTGACCCAGTTTTTGGATTACGCCAAGGCCTCCGGCGCCAGCGGGGCGCAACCGTCCAACTACATGTTGCAGGAAGGGGCGCGATTTAAGAAAGCGGCGGAAATCAAGGAGGCCTTCACCTCCCGCGGGCTGAGCCTGGACGGCATTTCCTGCCATTGCCCATTCTGGGTGCATACGACGGCGTGGACGAAAAGCCCGACCATAGCCCCGTTCCTGCCGCCGGACGTGGCGAAGAAATCGCCGACGGACATCGAAGAATGGAGCGAGACTTATATCCTGCGGCTGCTGGACCTTGCGGCGGCGCTGGAGGTGAAAGTGCTGCCAATGTTCTGGGGGGTGGCTTTTGGGTGGGAATTGGCCACCGGCTATCCGTGGGGCTTCTGGAAGGGCGGCGACTACGATCTGCTGGCCAAGGGGCGCGAGCGATTTGTCAAAAAAACCGCCAAAATCCGGGCGCAGGCCAACAAGCTGGGCCTTTTCCTGGCCCATGAAATCCATCCCGGCACGGCGGCGATGTGCGCGGACGATTTCAACATGCTGGTGGCGGCGTGCGACGGGGACCCGTGCCTGACGGTCAACGCCGATCCCTCGCACTGCTGGGAGGGGGAGAGTTGGGAGACGCGGTTTTTGAAAGTCGCCCCGCGGGTGTTTGCGTGCCACGTCAAAAATTATGTGATTCGTCCCGGGCTGCCGTTGCGGATGATGGAGGGGGGATGGCAGAAGCGGGCGATGCAGTTTGTGGACATTCCCTCCGGTGATTTGAACATGACGCGCTACGTGGAGTTGCTGATCCATATCGGCTACCCGCAACGGTATTGCGCGGCGATGAAGAGCAAGACCGCGCCGCTGATCGTGGAAGCGGAGAGCGCCTATCGTGACCTGGACAAAACCAGCGCCAACGGGATTGCGTACGTGCGTGACAATTTGTGCTTCCCGATCGCCGCGGGATCCTTCGAAGAGGGGATGGGGGCGTAGGCCCCCGAAACGAATTAAGGGTCGGGGCGCTTAATGTCCGATGTAGGCGCGGTGTGCGGCATTCCAAATGACATCCGGCACCGGGGCTTCTATTTTGGTGTCGAAATTGGAGTTATTCGTCAAGTAATAGTCTTTGTAAAACTTGGCGTGGCCGTCACAGAAATTAAGCACCGCCCCCAGAAAATGCCGCGAGGCCAGGTTTTTGAAGCGAAGGCCCGGGTTGGTCGAATTGTAATTGGGGTTCCCGTTGTCAACCTCGGTGAGGGGATTAAAGGCGACATCGAAGAGCAGAACGGTGGCAGCGGGCTTGGGGAGGATGCTTACCTTGCCCATCGCTGGATACGGACCGTATTCACTGCCAAGGTCGGAGGCACTGGTGCAGGAGCCGATGATTTTATTCAGGTCCAGGCTCTGGGCGTAAGCGAACAGGCCGACGCTGGGCCATGCGCCTTCATCGACGGCGGCGAAGTCCGAGATGCTCATCGTGGCGGAAGGACAGAACCAAATCTTGCTGCCGGCGCCGCCCGGAAACGGCATGTAATCGGGCACCTTGGTGGTGGGAGTGCCCGTCATATAGTTGACTTTGTTGTTGGCGTAGAAAGACAGGGGATGTTCTCCCATGTAAGGCGGGAGCAAATTGAACCAGGCTCCCGGATCCAGCGCGGAACCGTAAGGATCCGTTCCGGCGTAGTCTGAGCTGTCCCCCATCCCGTCGGCCGGCAGAAAGTCGTGATTATCGTTGATGTACATCTGTTCGGCGGCGCCCCATTGTTTGAGGTTGGAATAGCAGGCGGTTTCCTGAGCCTGTTGTTTGGCATGAGAGAGCGCCGGCAGCAGCATGGCCGCCAAAATGGCGATGATCGCGATGACAACCAACAGTTCAATCAATGTGAAGCCACGAGTTTTCACGGGGAGTATCATAATGCAATTGCGCCCCCGCGGCAAGGCCGAAGGGGCGCGTTTATTTAGGGGGATTCCTCCCGTTTTTTATGGGCTGGTGACCTCATAGAACCCCACCGAATTGGTGCGCTGGATGTCGGTGTATGTTCCCAGCGCGTTGGTAAAGGCCAGGCCCGAGGCCAGACTGCCCCACGGACCGGCCACGTTTGTGGCATAGAGGACGCTGTAGGAATACGAGTACGGAACAGCGGTCCAGGTCAGAGTGACCGTGTTGGCGCCATTGGCTGCGACGGCGGCCGCGGAAACAGTCGGAGCGGGCGGCGGGGCGCTGACAATCTCCGAGACGTCGGTCAGGTCCAGTTCGAATGTCGTATCGTCCTGAACCAGAGGCGCGGTGACGGAATAAGCGAACGCCGGGACCATGACGTTGTTGAGGTTTGTGTCCTGGTCGGAGAGGTAGATGTTAAATGTCTGCCCGGTGTTGTTTGTGACGGCATAAATGACGCCGTTGCTGAAGAGAACGCCCGGAGTCTCGAAAAACACGTTGGTCAACATGACGCGGGATCCCTCGATGTTGGTCTCGACATAATTCTGGTTGGCGGCGATGTAGCCCCACGGCAGGATAATTGGATTGGGCAGCGCATTGGTCCGGATGCTGCCGTCACTATTTGTCAGGATGAGGGCGGTCTGCACCGCGCCACCATACGTGACATCAAGTTCGAAGTTGTCGGCATAGACGGACAAAGTGCCGGTAGCGGTCACGACATCGCCAGCCATAGGCCGGAAGGTGGAACCGTCGGTCAGGAACAGGTTCAAGCCCCCGGTGCTGTCTTGGAGGTAATAGGAAGCGGTATTGCCGCTGGTCAGATTGGTGAACGTCGTGATGACACCTGTGACGGTAAAGTTATCAACCGTGTCGTCCGCCGTGTAGGTCGTCGGATTGAGGAGCGTGCGCAGATAGCCAATGGAGACGGAAGCAGGAGGAACAACGGTTAAATAGGCGTTCGTCGAGGCCTGCTCGCTGGTGCCGCCGGTGACGACCAGCGTGTAGGTCCCCGCTTCGTTGGTCACCAAGGTGCTCAGCGTCAAGGAGGGCGTCTGCGATCCGATGATCGTCGAGCCATTATCACTGAGGGGACTCCCATTTAATTCCCACGCGTAGCTTAACGGCCCGGTGCCCGCGGCGGCGCCCGTGAAGGTGACGCTGGTGCCCAGGCTATTGGTCGCATTGACGGGCGAGAAACTGGTGAAGAACGGCGCCGTGGGCGTTGAATTGACGGAGACAATGACATTGGAACTTTGTGTCATGCCGGCCGAGTTGGACACGATAACGTAATAGGTGCCCGCGTTGGTGGAATTCAAGTCACTTATGGCGAGGGCGGCGTTGGTGGCGCCCTCGATGGTTCCGCCATCAGCCCCATTGGTCAAGAGTTCCCCATTTTGATACCAGGAATAGCTGAGGCCAACTCCCGGCGCGCCGATGCCGGAGGCAGCCACCTCGGTCAGGAAGCTGTTGCCGGAGTAATTGGTGACCCCGGGAGGTTGGAAACCGATGACCGGCTTGGCCGGCGCTAATCCGGCCGTAACGGCCGCGTACCCGGAGCCGGCGATGGTGTAGTCGAAGGACACCTCCAAGTTGCCCAAAGTCAGCACCCCTTCGTTTTCGCGCTGTCTCAAGCCAAAAGCGGCCATGGGCAAACCGGATGGGGTGTATGAGTCCAGAGCCGGGCCGGAATTTACAGGGGTTTGAGTGAAGACATAGCCGTCCTGGGCGTAGTTGGCCGGATTGATGGCCAGCCCCGAGAACTGATTTACCATGTCGTAATAAAGGACAACTTCATAATTGATGCCGGGAGCCAAATCCAAGGGCACGACGGCGGCGGGTCCGCCTTTCTTGGTGCTTGTGGAATAGTCGTTGGCGTTGTTGGCGATGCCCAACCGATAAGTGCCTGGGAAAGCATTGGACGTGAGCGTGAAGACCCGGGCGTAAAAGCCGAAGTTGGTGTCTTCCAGGTTGGCAATGTAGGTGCCGTTGGCGCTGCTGGGAAGAGTGGTCAAATTGATATTGAAACTGGCCCACAGAATCGTTCCGCCTTCCGGCTGGGTGAAAAGCCGTTGCGCGTCGGTCGTGAAGTTGGCCTGGTTGATCTGGACACGGCCATTGGTGACCAGTTCGGGATTGGAGCCGTTGATATCCGTCCATGGGGACTCGGCGAACAGGTTGCCATTGGGATAGCTGAATGTTTCATAGAGCAGGTAAGGCGAAAAGGCCACAATGGTGGTCTCGCTGGTGACCGAGTTGCCCAAGCCGTTTGTCACCACGACCGAGTAAGATGCGGCAACGGAAACGCCGTTGTTGTTGAGATTGAGCGACGAAGCGGTCGCACCCGCAATGGCCACGTTGTTCGAATACCATTGGTAGGTCAAAGTAGGCGTGCCGACAGCGACGACGGAGAGAGAAGCGCTGCCGCTGGGGATGTTGGTCGATCCGGCCGGTTGCGTCACGATGACCGGGTCGATGACCGTCAGAGTCGCGGAATTGTTGCCGGAAGCGCCGCCGAAACTATTGGTGGCGGTGACGGTGTAGGTGCCGTCATTGATGGCAAAAGCTGGGCTGATAACCAGGCTCGATGACGTGGTCGAGGCAATCGGATTGCCGTTTTGGTACCAATAGAAGGTCAAGTCGCTGCCCACGGCGGAGAGGTTGAAAGTGGCCGTGCCGCCGGCGTTAACCGTCAGGCTGGTCGGCGGAAGGATCGTCACATTGAGCGGAGCACCCTGCGGCTGGACGGTCAGGGTGGCGTTGGAACTGGTGGCGAAGCCGTAATTATTGGAGACGACCGCATAAATCATCGTTCCATTCAGGTCGAGCGTCACATTGTCAAGCTCAAGTGTGGAAGTGGTGGCTCCAGGAACCGGAGTGCTGTTGGTAAACCACTGATAGGTCAGAGTGGGTGTCCCGGTAGCGGTGACGGTGAAGGTCGCGTTGCCGCCGGCGTCCTGAGTGAAACTGGCCGGTTGGCCGGAAACCGAGGGCGGCACGCCTGGGACGAAGCGGACACCGTGCATAACATTGGTGCCGGCCGCCGTGGCGGCGGTTTGGTAGAGGAACGTCGCGGTCGCGGTCGCCCCACTGTCAACGATACTGATGAGGCGGTTGCTGACCGACTCGCCAGTCGTCGCATAAATGACTGGCGGATTCTGGGTGAAGTCCGCCGTGACACCCACGGCAGTGACGGTGGGGTAACCCGGAGTGGCCGCCGAGAGCGTGTAGTTGGAAACCCAGGTGCCGGCGTTGTTGGTGAATTTGACGATGCCCAGATCCGAGTCGGCGACGTAACAAGTGGTGTTTGCGGGGTCGAAGACGAAATCATACGGGCTGACGGTGCCGGTGCCCATAACAATGGTTTCGACTGTGTTTGTGTTGGCTCCGGTGGTCGGCGGGAAACCCGTGCCGGGGACGGCGAAAATGCCGCGCGAGGCGGAGCCGGTGCTGACGTAGAGGGTATTGTTGTAAACATTCAAACAGCGCTCATTGCCGCTGCCGGTAATGCCAACCTGGACTTCCGTGTTTTTCGCGCCGCTGGTTCCGAGATAGAGGATTCCTTTGGGACTGCCGGAGGGCGCGCCATTGCCGCAGGCCCAGAAATTGATGCCGTCGTAGGCGCCACCACGGATATTATAAGTGCTCATAGCGTTGGTGTTGGCGATGGGCAGCGTGTAATTGCCGTAGCCGTCAATGAGCGCGATGGAACGCGGCGCGGTTAACGCGGAGGCAGCGGCAGGCCCGCCCGCCAGCGGGATGGCGCTGTTGTAACCCGGAATGACGAGGTGTCCGCCCGAGGGATCAAGGGACATGAACCCCTCGGTGAAGCCGCCGGTCACGCTGAAGGCGGTGGGGCCGGTGGTTGGAAGGGTCAGGGTGCTGACGGGCGCCGATTGGCCGGCATTGGTGGTGAATTGCAGGATGCTCACCGTGACCCCAGTACCAGTGGAACCGGTATTTTGCGGATTCTGGCCCGGGCCGCCGATATTCTCGACAACCAGATTGCCGGGAATGAAGTAACTGGGGTTGACGGTCAGCAGGGCGTTGGAACTGGTCACCGTGCCATAGGCGTTGGTGACAACCACAGAGAAAAGGGTTCCGCTTTCAAAAGTGGTCACGGAATTCACGGTGAGGGAGGAAGAGGTCGCGCCAGGAACCGGAGTGCCGTTGGTGTACCACTGGTAGGAGAGAGTTGGGGTGCCTGCGGCTGTCACCGAGAAGGTCGCCGTGCCGTCGGCGCTCTGCACGATGGGGGCGGGCTGTACGGTGATCATCGGCGGCGCGGCGGGAGTGAAGCGGACGCCGCGGAAGACGTTGGTCGTATTCACGTGATTGGTAGGAGCTTGCGCAATGAGGGTCGGGACGGCGGCGCTTCCGGAGTCAACCAACTCGATAAGGCGGTTGCCGGTGGTTTCAGCGGTAGTGGCATAGACGACGACCGGATTCTGCGTCCAATCGGCTGTGATGCCGCGGGCGCCCACAGTTGTAAAACCGGTGGTGGCGGCCGAATTAGTGTAAGCGGCAACCCAGGTGCCGGCGTTATTGGTGAATTTTACAATGCCGACGCTGCTGTCCGCGTAGTAGCAGGTCGTCATCCCCGGATCGAAGACGTAATCGACGTTGCGGCTGGTGCTGGGCAGGGGGATGATAGCGGTGACCGAATTGGTGTCTTCCGGCAACGGGGTGATAGGAGGGTTCACGTCGTTGATTTGGTAGATCCCGTTGGGCGAATAACTGCTGTCGATGAACAGCGATCCATTGAAGATGTTCAGCACGGCCTCTTCCTCACCGCCCGTATTGGCCACGTTAACGGTGGTCGGCGAGGAGGGCGTGCCGACGTAGAGCACTCCGAGGTATTGGTTGTCGCTGGATTGGCCCGCCATCCAGAAATTATTGCTTCCATCGGAAACGGCGCTGGTAATGGCCCAAGCGGTAAAGGCCAGGTTGTTGGTGATCTGGAGCACGTAATTTCCATAACCATCAATCGTGGCGACCGAGCGCGGAACGGACGCCGAGGCGGTGCCGTTGAGGCCGTACTTGGTTCCGTATCCAGTGCCGACAGGGGCATTGTATCCGCCCAAAACGAGGTAAACACCGTTTTGGGAAAGTGTGACATAGCCTTCCCCAGTGCTGTTATCGAGCACAAACGCGCTGGGTCCGGTGGTCGGCAAGTCAACCGAGTTCACAAGGCTGCCCCCGGTGGTGTATTGATCAACGAAGACCGGATTGCCGTTGGTGGTGACGTTGCCTCCGACGCGGACGACAGCGAGATTACCCTGGGTAAAATATTGGGCTTGGGCCGAAAGGACGCAAGCGACGAGAGCGAGAGCTGAGAGTAAGTTTTTCTTCATAAGGTTCTAAGTAAGTACTACCGCAACATTGGGAACAATCAACGGCGCTGATTTCCTGCACGGAGATCAGAGGTCTCCGTTATCCCTGATACACTTCCCGGGTTTAAAAGAACACTGATGCGGCCTCTTCTGGCCGCGCCCGCCTTGGGAAAAATGCCCGACGGGCTCCTTTTCCAAAAACAATGACGGACAATGGCAAAACCGCCAAATGATGTCAATGGAAATACCGTGACAACACTGTTAAGGAATCAAGACGATCGTGTGACGGGTTACTCGCCAGCCGGTTTCCAGCCGGGGCCCGGATCGTAGGCGGTCATTTTGGAGGCGAGTTTGGCGGTATCCGGGCCAAGATTCTTCTCATAAACCTTGCCCTGCTGGTTGACGATGAAAGTCATGACGCCCGAATTGTCCCATTGCGCGGGCCATGCGACGAGGGCAAATCCCGCCACCATGTGGCCGTTGATGATGTAATTATATTTGCCGCCGGGCGCATGAGGCCCCTGGCGGGTCAGGATTTTGAAATAATAGCCGTGGTAGGGAACCTGGTCGTCAGTCATGATTTTGGACTGGTGCCGGTAACCCTCGCTGTGAGCTTGGGCGATAAGCGGGCCGAGGGGGCTGATCTGCTCACCGGCCTCGGCATGCCAATACAGTCCGTCATGCGTTCCGGGGGAGCTGCGAAGATGCTGGGCGTACTGGACGACTCCATCGCCCATGCGGTCGGTGGTGGCATATTCGCGCTGGGCGTCCACGCAGGCCCGGCAAACGCGAATGGTGTCCAGTTCGTCGCGCCCGATGCGGCGGTTGAGAATTTCTTCCTTTCCGGCCTCGGTGTCGAAATACCATTGGCCGTCCTGCTCGACCAGCGGGATGGGAAAGGGCCATAGGTCATTGCCGAGGTTCAACTCAAGCCGGGAGTCGGATTTGGGGACGGCGACGACCTTCTCGGAAACGCGGCGGGAAAAGATCGCAAGGCCGTTGCTGACCTGGACGGGGTCCGGCGAAACCAAGTCACGCATGGTGGGGCCGAAAATGACCTCCAAGGCGTTGGTGTCCTTGTTCGTGGCGGCGGCGGTGAAGGCGTTAATGGCCTGGGCGGAGGTGGCAAATCGCTCCTCCTGTGCGGCCCGGAGCGTTGTTGCCAGAAGCAAGGCAGAAATGATGGTTCCCAGCCGTGCCACGCCCAATATCCTGTCGGTAGTGGAAGAATTCATGTTTGCCTTTAACGTTTCTTGCCGCCGCCGCCGCCACCGCCGGATGAGATAGTGGCGCGGCTGCTCTGGCCACGACTGCTCGATTCGCGGGCCTCGGGCGCGCTTTGGGAGGCGCCGAAGGCTCCAGGTTCGCCTCCTCCGCGGGCCGGTTGAGACGCGGAAGAGTGGGACACATTGAAAGCTGGCGGAGGCGTATAGATGGCTGGCGGCGGGGTGTAGGGGCGCGTGTTTGGGCGGTAAGCCGCGCTGCCTTGCGCCGAGGGAGCAAAACTGCGCGGCAGCGCGGGCGCTGCGTGGGCAACAGCAGCCGGAGACGCGTAGCCGCGTTCCCAGCCCGCATGAGCAACGATTGTGCCCCCGCCGTGATTCCAGACTGGGGCGCTATGCTGGGTCAAATAGGAATGGCGCTGGCCGGGTGATTCATGCCACCAATTGCCTGGGCGCGGGTGGTCTGGTCCCCAGGCAATCAGATGGCGGTCATGCCAATTCCAATCGTAACCCAGCCACAAGCCAATGGGCAGGCTCAGGCCAAATGTGCAATAAATGCCGGGTTGATAGTAAATGGTGTCCGGCGGGTAAGTCGGCACATACATGTCGTCCGGGTTGACCGGTTCGATCTCGATGTCGCCGCCGTCGGCGACGACGGATTCCTGGGGAGTGCTGGGCAAATTGCCGAGGTTTTGGGCCTGGCCGCGAAGACGTTGGATGGCGTCCATGACGTCCGATTGCTGTGTGGCAAAGGCCTGTCCCAGTTGGGTTGTCCAAGGCAGGTTGTCATCCATCCACTTGAGAACAGTCGGGTAATGCGCCAGGGCCTGAATGCTTGGATCCCACGGTTGCTGGGCGATTTGGTCGGGGTCGCCGCCTTCGCTGACGTAACGGTCCGCCATGACGATCTGGCTGGGGAAAGTCGAAGCGGGCAGGATCTCTGCGATCAATGGATCGGGATAAAGGGCAATGGGGCTGAGCATCTGGTCCAGTTCGGCAGCCGGGCGCAGAGCGACGCTCGACTCGGGCGGTGGAGCGGCGTCTTGGGCGGCCACCGGCGCGGCCCATTCGCACAGGAACATCAACCCAGCCGAGATGAGCGCCATCGTCTTCATAAGACAACGTTGCGCGCGAAGGGCTGGAGAGTCAAGTCGCTTCCGGCCTGCTTAATTGGCGTTAATCTGGTGCTGAAATTAATTTCGCGCTTCCAAACCTCCCCAAACCCTCCCCATTTTTGCTTTTGCGCCTTTTTGCGGCCAACCTCCTCTCCATCAATGAATTGCGCCTTTTTTCATCTGTGTCCATCTGTGGCTCAAAAAAATCTCCAAAAATTCCGCGCTTTTTCCCCCAGTCGGTTTTTCTCTCTCGTGAAAATGTGATCAACTCCTGCGCGTGAGCACAAATATGCTTGCCCGCCGGGTTGTCCGCCATAGCCTTATAGGCGACGGCGGAAGCCTTGGCAAAGGCGGGTCCATCGCCCGGCGCCCGCTGCCGGACCGCCACGGACGCCCCACCGGCGCCCGCTACTGCGTCCTATCCCTTCCTCCTAATCGTAATCGTAATCGCAATCTCTCCTCCCCGTACGTGCGTTCCTTATATCCCATTCCTGTTCCTCCCTGTGACCTCAAACGATTCGCTCTATTTCCAAATCATTGCCACCTCTTCAACCTCCGCACCCTCCGCCTTCTCTGCGCGAGCCTCCTTTCGACCCTGCCCAAAAATCCTCAAAATTGCCAGCAATTGCTGCTATTTGCTAACCTTTGTCGCCCGTTGCCATTGCCCGTCGCGCAAAACCTCACTAACGCCCTTGCCGCGCCCAAGCTTGGCCAAGCCGGGAGCTTTACCGCACATCGTTCCCCGGCTCGTCGCCATGCGCCGGACCGCCACGGACGCCCGCCCGGCGCCCGCTCTGTTTCCAACTTTTTCAACTCTAATTTCCACCCTCCGCCAGTCGGGCCGTGGCACCCAACCCGTTGCACCAACGCCGCTTGCAACAAATTGAATGGCGCGTCACTTTTCAACTATAAAGACTAATTTTTTTATTTTCGCAAACTTATATACGACAGAAACATGTCCTCCCCTTCGACCCTTTCATTCACAAGATGTTCCCCATCAACTGCTTCCGCAATCCCCGCCCGCTCCTCCAGGCAGGCGTGGGCACATCGGTTTCGTAAGGGTGACGTCAAAATTAACGCAACTCGCACGCCTGCCGGAGGTGAGGCACTTTCGCAAATCAATGCCGAACTCCTGCGCCGGGGCGAACCCCTCCACGGTGAATAGCGCCGATTTCAGCCAACTCCGTTCCACGCCTTTGCCGTTTTGCACGGCAAACTTTTTCAGTTTCATCATTTCCTGGGCGACTAACGGTTCGGTCGTGCTGGAGGCCTGCACAAACCTGGCCAAACCGGTTTGGACACCCCTTCAGACCAACACCCTTTGCGGAGGCGTATCCTATTTTAGCGATCCTCAATGGACGAATTATCCCGGGCGATTCTACCGCGTCAGCTTGCCGCGATCTTCGAAAAGGGACGAAAAGGACCAAAAGGAAAGGGGTGGCGCCGAAGCTTGGAAGGCTTCCGCCGTGGCCGAGGCTTCCTCCTTCGCTAAAGCTATGGCGGACGAGTTGGCGGACAAGCAAATTCGCGCAGATAACAGATTCGGTTAATTCTTGGACGGGGGGGCTTGGCCACGGACAACGCGGTCCACCAGGAAGAGAGGACGGCCGCGGGTCTGCTCGAAAGTCCGGCCGACGTATTCGCCGAGGATTCCCAGGATGAGGAGTTGGACGCCGCCGAAGAAGACGACGGCGAGCAGAATACTGGTCCAGCCCTGAGGAGTTTTATTGACAAAGAGCCAGGAGGCGAGCGCGTACACGCCCAGGATCCCGCTCACCACAATGGCCAGGCCGCCCACGAAGAATCCAAACTTGAGGGGCTTGAGGCTGGAGGAAATCAGGCCGTCGATGGCCAGGCGGAGCAATTTGCCAAACGGGTACTTGGTTTGGCCGGCGAAACGAGGGTCGCGGTCGTAGAGAACCGGCTCCTGGCGGAAACCGACCCAACTGACCATGCCGCGGATGAAGCGGTGGCGCTCGGGCATGGCCACGAGGAGGTCGGCGACGCGGCGGTTGAT
This sequence comes from Verrucomicrobiota bacterium, assembly GCA_049517295.1. Classification (GTDB taxonomy): domain Bacteria; phylum Verrucomicrobiota; class Verrucomicrobiia; order Limisphaerales; family Palsa-1400; genus JBEKSF01. The sequence goes on along the minus strand of JBEKSF010000062.1, from coordinate 10,842 downwards.
GAGGCGGAAGTCGCCGGTGTCAAGTTGAATCTGGCTGTCGGCCAGGCCGCGCAAGAGGCGGTAATAAGCGGTGCAGAACAGGCGTTTAAGCGGGGCGTCGCCGGGGCGGCTGCGGCGGCGGGCATAGACGACGTCGGCGCCCGCATCCATTTTGGCGATCATTTCTGGCAGCAGTTCCGGCGGGTCCTGGAGGTCGGCATCCATGATGAGAATGCGCTGGCCACGGGCAAAATAAAGGCCGGCGGAAAGGGCGAGTTGATGGCCATGATTGCGGGAGAGGTTGACGGCGACCAGGGCGGGGTCGCGCGCGCAGAGCTGCTCCAGCCTGGTCCAGGAGTCGTCGGTTGAGCCATCGTTGACAACGATAATTTCATAGGGGCGCCCGAGGCCGCGGCAGACGGCGGCCAGGCGGCGGTGGGTTTCCTCGATCACCAACCCCTCGTTGAAGCAGGGCAGAACGACGGACAAATAAGGGGCGGGGGGATTCATAGTCAGTGATGCTGTGCAGGCCCGCCAGCGTTGTCCATTATTGATTGCGAGCGAAACGGCTGCCCTCCGGCAAGGGCCTGGCGCAACCGCATGGCCCTGTCCTCCAACTCCGCGTCCCCTTTGGACGTGGCCAGCGCCTCACCCTGTTTGAGAGCGGCCAGCGCCTCGCTCCATCGTCCCGTTTCCGCGTATGCGGCCGCCAGAGTGAGCAGCATCGCGGGCTGCTGATGGGCGGTGAGATCGCAGGCGCGGCGGGCCAGTTCGACGGCTTGTGCGCCGTTGCGCAATTCCGGGCGCGGATCGGTGGCGATGATCCAGGCAAGGGCGTTGAGGGCGTCGGGGAAGTCGGGGTTCTGCAACAAGGCGGCGGCATAATGGCTCATGGCGTCGCGGGTCTGGCCGAGGTTTTCCAAGGCCAGGCCGTATTGGTATTGGGAATTGGGATTGGCCGGCTGGGCGAGAGCCAGGGGCTTGAGCAATTGGGCGGCGTCGGCCCACTGGCGCTGCTGGTTCAGGGCCTGGGCCAGATTGAAGCGGGTTTCGACATTGCCAGGATTTAATTTGAGCGCCATGCGCAATTCGCCGGCGCCATCGGCCAGGCGGCCAGTCTGGAGATAATCGATTCCCAAATTGTTGTGGGCCTCGGCCAGGGCCGGGTCCAGGCGCAGGGCCTCCTGGTAATGGCCGATGCTCTCCTGCCATTGGCCCTGGGTTTGGAGCACCCTGCCCCAATCGTTCTGGGCGCTGGCCGAATCGGGATTGGATTTGAGGGCGGCCTGGAAGTGCGCGACCGCCTCGTCGTAATTCTTCTGGCGGGCCAGCAACAGGCCGAGCATGAGGTGGGCTTGATCGAAGGCCGGGCGCAATTGGAGGGCCTTGGTGTATTCGGCGATGGCGGGGGCGGTCTGCCCCTTTCTTTCCAAGGCGCGCGCGTAAAAGAAATGGCCTTCGGGATAATTGGGCAGGCAGCGTAGAGCATCGCGGTAGAGTTTGACGGCGCCGTCGAGATCGCCCTGGTCGGCCTCCATGCTTCCCACCAGCGTCATGGCCATGTAGTTGTCCTGAGTGACTTCCATCGCTCTGCTGAAGAGGGTTCGCGTGTCTTTCCAATAGCGCAGTTCCACCACGGTCGCGACGGCCAATGCCGCCAGGGCGGCTGGGGCGAAGTATTTGACAGCAGGAAAACGCGCGGCGGCTTCCGCTCCGGCCCAGACGACGATCACAAACAGCCCAATGGAGGGCAGATAGAGGTAACGGTCGGCCCAGCCTTGGCCGCCGGCCTGGACCAAGCCGATGACCGGCACGAGCATCCCCAGAAACCAAAGCCAGCCGACGAGGAGATAAGGCCGCCGTCCAACCGCCGCCACAGCCAGGCCGGTAAAAAGCGCCAGCACGGCGCCCGCCACGACCGCCAAAGCGACCGGCTCATGGTTTGGATACGGATAATAGACCGCCAGATGGCGCGGAAATGCCAGGACGCGAATGTAATTGAGATAGGAAATCAGCGCGTGGCCGATCCGCTCCGCCATCGGCAACTCGCGGACCGACGCCATCGAGTGGCCCTGGCGTTGGGCCCAAATAGTGATCGGACACCATAAGGCGCTGAGGGCGAAGAAGGGCAGTTTTTCAACCACCAGGCGCCGCCAGGAGGTCGAAGCCGTCCGCCGCAACGGCCAAAAATCCAGCAGGAGCAAGACACAAGGCAACGTCACCGCCATCGGCTTGGCCAGCAATGCGAGCAGAAAAAACAAAAGCGCGCCTGCATAATTAATTCCGCGCTTTTGGCCCTCGGCGTCGCGCGCATAGGCCCAAATGGCCAGCAGCCAGAAAAACGCGCAAAGAACATCCTTGCGCTCGGCGACCCAGGCGACGGATTCGACGTGCGCCGGATGCAAGGCGAAGAGCGCCGCGACACAAGCGGGGCGCCAGAGGGCCGCCGTCATGCGGGCCAGAAGCAAGAACAGGATAACGGTGTTGGCGACGTGCAGGAGAACATTGGTCAAATGATGCCCCCAGGGGCGCAGCCCATAGATTTGGCAATCGAGAATGTGCGAGAGCATGCTCAGCGGGTGCCAATTGCCCGCCGTGACGCTGCGGAAGGCCCAGGCGATGCTTTGCCAGGTCAATCCCGCCATGACATGGCGGTTTTCAGTGACATAGGCCTGATCGTCAAAGGTCAGGAAGTCGCAACGCAAGGCAGGGGCATAGGCCGCCAGGGTGACGGCCGCCAGGGCCAGGCAAATCCATAAGGTGCGCCGTGAATGGGCGGGCGGGTTCATTGGACTCGATTGCGGACGGATTGTAAGAAGGCGGCCCCGGAACGCCATTCTTTTTCATGCGGGAGTCGGGGCTGGGTTTCGCGGAAGGGCAAGGGTGGAATTGTTTTTTAACGGGATGGGTAAAGTTTCTCCTTGCCTCATCGACCTCAGTCCCTATAAGTTCGGCAACTTGATCGGTTAGAAATCCCAAACCTAAAACAGATAATCAATATGGCTATCAAAGTTGGTACTAAAGCACCGGACTTCTCCCTCAAATCCAAAACGCCCACCGGGTTGGTGGATGTCAAATTAAGCGACAATCTTGGCAAGAAAAACACCGTCCTGCTGTTTTTTCCCGCCGCGTTCACGAGCGTTTGCACCAAGGAACTGTGCGACATCACCGCCGGCCTCGGGCAATACACGGGTCTCAACGCCGCTGTCATTGGCATCAGCGTTGATACCCCATTTGCCCAGGAAGCTTGGGCGCAAAAGGAAAAAATCGCGATTCCGCTCGCCAGCGACCTCAATAAAACGGTGACTCGCGCTTACGATGTTCTCTTTCCCAACCTCGCCGGCATCGGGGACACGGCGGCCCGCGCCGCCTTCGTCATCGATAAAACGGGGGTCGTGCGCTACGCCGAACAAACGCCAAGCCCGAAGGACCTACCCAACTTCGTGGGCGTCCAAGCCGCCCTTGCGGCGTTGAAATAATTTGCGGTTGACGCGGCCACAGATGTGGCAGGTTTCCATTGTGACGCGCGCGGAAGCGGAGGAAGCCGTGGCTGCCCTGCTGGAGCGGACGTTTGACCATGCCCCGTCCGTCTATCGCGACGAGCGAACAGGCGCGCTGACTGTCACGGCTTACCCGCGACGGCTGCCCGAGCCGGCGCGCCCGCTCCGGAGCAGGCTGGCGGACGGCTTGGAGAGGTTGCGGGGGTGCGGCCTGGAAACAGGCCGCGCGCGGATCACCATCAAACCGCTTCGCCGGCGGAACTGGGCGCAATCGTGGAAGCGCCATTTCAAACCCATCTCGATCGGGGGGCGGCTTTTGATCAAACCCGGCTGGATCCGGCGACGCTGCCGACGCGGCCAGCGGGTGGTCATCCTGGATCCGGGCTTGAGTTTTGGGACCGGACACCATCCCACCACGCTCTTTTGCCTGGAGCAATTGGTGCAATGCCGGCGGCCGGGCCAGCCCCAGTCGCTTTTGGACGTTGGCGCCGGATCGGGCATCCTTGCCATCGCCGCCGCCAAACTCGGCTATCGCCCCGTGGCAGCCTTCGATTCCGACCCCGAGGCCGTGCGCGCCGCCCGGGAGAACGTCAAGAAGAACAAAGTGCGCGGTCTCCAACCGCGGCGGGCCGACCTGGCGCGGCAGGGGTTGGTCGCGCGCCGGCGTTATGACGTCGTGTGCGCGAACCTCACGGCGGATCTGCTGCTGGCGCAGGCCCGGAAGCTTGGCAACCTGCTCCAACCCGGCGGCCAATTGGTGATCGCGGGCATCCGGGCCGCCGAGTTCCCGGCCATCGAAAAAAAACTGCAAAGATGTCACTTGACTTTGCGAAAAACGAGGTTAGATAAAGGTTGGAAGTCAGGACGATTTGTCCTGAGCAAGCCGTGTGACCGGAGCGGTGCCAAGGGGACAACGCCACCGCTCTAATGCAGGCGCGCGGTTGCCGGCGGGGTCGCGAAAGAACGTCCCGCCGCCAAGGAATGAAGAAAGTGAGTATGACAAAATCGTTGAACGTGATTCAAGATACGGTTCGCAACACTAAACATCCCTTCCGTCAAGCCGACAATCGTCCGGCCAAAGCCCAAAAAAATCGCTATGAACGCCGAAAAATTCGGGAGTTCCTGCGCCTGGGCGACTGGTCCGGCGAAGTTGAAGCGTAAACAATAAAATACGCCAGCGGAAATTTGAACGCCTCGCGCGAGCGGGGCGTTTTCCCTTTGCGGGTAGCGGGGGGCTGGCGTCCGGAGGCCGCCCGACGCCAAAACTCGTCCGCGGAGCACTCATCCTAAACCTTCACATATCCATTCGCCCGGAACCATTCGACCGCATCGGCAAAGGCCTGGCGCGGGGGAGTCTGCGGCAATCCCAGTTCCCGGATTGCCTTGGCGGGATTGAAGAACATTTTGTGCCTGGCCATGCGCACACCCGCCAGCGGGGCCTTGGGCGGCTTGCCCGTAATGGCCGCCAGAGCCTCGTCGAAATATGCGGCCATCAGCGCGACGCCGTAGGGCACCCGGATTTTTGGACCGGGCACGCTGCTCAGTTCCTCCAAAACCTCCATCGTCTGGCGCATTGTCCAATTGCCGTCGGCGTTGCCCAAAATGTAACGCTCCCCCACCCGCCCCTTTTCCGCCGCGAGAATCTCCCCCGCCGCCACGTCCCGCACATGCACCCAATTCAACCCCGTGTCCACGTACGCCGGCATTTTCCGATTCAAATAGTCAACTATTATTTGTCCCGTCGGCGTCGGCTTGACGTCCCACGGTCCAATGGGGGCGCTGGGATTGACAATGACGACTGGCAATCCTTTGGCCGCCAGATCCCGCGCCACCTCTTCGGCCTGCCATTTCGACCGCTTGTAGTGATTGGGCATCTGCTCGCCGCTCACCGGCGTCGCCTCATCGGTCGGCTCGATCTTTTCCTGCCCTTCCCGCGGCAGGCCGATGCACCCGACGGTGCTGGTATAGACGATGCGCCGGCAGCCCGCGGCCCCGGCGGCCTCCAGGACCTGGCGCGTGCCATCGACATTGGCGGCATACATCGGCCGATAATCGCGCAACCACAAGTGATAGCTGGCGGCCACGTGAAAGCACCATTCACAGCCGCGCATCGACTTCTCCAGCAAAGCCCGTTGCGCGAGGTCCCCAACGACCTGCTCGCAATCCACACCCGACAGTCCGCGGGCCGGACTCGCGGCCCGCACGAGCACCTTGCAGTGATGCCCCGCGGCGGCGAGTTGGCGGACCAAATTGGCGCCGATAAAACCGGAGGCGCCGGTGACAAAGCAATTCATGTTGATCTCAGTTTCAATTACACAAGCCTCCGGCCCATCGTCTTCCAAGCAAAATGTTGCAAAAATTTGACATTTACGCGGGTTTGCTGGTTAAATAATGAGGTTTGCTATGGCGAAAGAACTTAACAGGCCGCGAAAAAGAATGACGCGGCAACAAGCGCGGGATTTGGACCTGGAAATCCTTTTCCTGGAAGGCCTGGCCCGCCGCGCGCCGAGCTACATCGAAGCGCTGCAGATACTGGGCGACGACTACACCCGGCGCGGACGCTACGCGGAAGGGCTCAAAATTGACGAGTGCCTGGCGCGGCTGCGGCCGGACGACTCGTTGGTGCATTACAACCTGGCTTGCAGCTACTCGCTGACGCAGCAGTTGGAACTGGCCGTCGAGGCGCTGGAAACTTCCATCAATCTCGGCTACCGCGATTTCAAATGGATGGCCCAGGACCCCGACCTCAAAAACCTCCGCCAACACGCCGACTACAAAAGGATTCGAGCCAAAGTGCGCGCCATACAGGTGCGCGCTCGCTGAGTCTGTTTCCGCCGGCGGGCCGTCCCGGCGCCGATGCCGCTTTGTCCTCTCCTCCCAGCGTCATTATATGAATGTCACCGTCCACGGAACCACGCGCCACTATCGCACCGTCACCTTCGATGCGGCGCGCAACGCCGTCACCCTGATTGAACAGCGGCTCCTGCCCCATCAATTCAAAATCGTCTCCCTGCCGGATTACCGCGCCACCGCCGCGGCCATTCGCCAGATGATCGTGCGCGGCGCCGGCGCGATCGGCGCGACGGCCGCCTACGGACTGGCGCAGGGTGCGCGTTCCTTTCGCGGGGGCAGCCTCGCTCAGTTCTCTGACCGCGTCGAAAGCGTTTTTCAAACCCTTAAATCCGCCCGGCCGACCGCCGTCGATCCCGTCAACGCCATGCTTGCCGTGCGCCAGGCCATGCGCTCCGGCGCCACGATCGAGGAACAACAATCCCTTGCGCTGGCGGCGGCGGAGCATTTCGCCAACGAGGACGTTCAACATTGCCGGGATATTGGCCGGCACGGTGTCAAACTCATCCGCCAAAACGCGCGCGTGCTGACCCATTGCAACGCCGGCTGGCTGGCCTTCGTCGATATCGGCACGGCCACGGCGCCCCTTTACGCCGCGCAAGAAGCCGGCCGCAAATTTCACGTGTTCTGCGACGAAACCCGGCCCCGTTGCCAGGGCGCCACGCTCACCGCCTGGGAACTGGCCCAACAAAAAATCTCGCATCAAATCATCGCCGACAACGCCGCGGGCCACCTTATGCAACGCGGCGAAATTGACCTTGTCATCGTCGGCAGCGACCGAACGCTCGGTCGCACGGGGGAAGTTGCCAACAAAATCGGCACCTACACGACGGCTGTCCTGGCGCGGAGGCATGGCGTACCGTTCTACGTCGCCATACCGCTTTCCACCATCGACTGGAACCTGCGTTCCGGCTTTGACATCCCGATCGAAGAGCGGGAGGGGAGCGAAGTTTTGGGCGCATGGGGCGCGACACGTTCATCGACTATTGACAGGAAAGCCAGAGGCGGAGAATTGGTTTACGTGCGCGTGGCCAATCCCTCCAGCGGCGCGCGCAATCCGGGCTTCGACGTCACTCCGGTGGAACTTATTACAGGCATCATCACACCTTTTGGGATTTTTAAGCCGGAAGAGCTGTGGGAGAATCGGGGGCGGCTTGGTTACGGGCCTGAACGGGCAGACAGGGCGAAGGGAGCGGCGAAACAGAGCTTGCGTTGAGGAAAAGGCGTAATAGGATGAGTAGAGACGGCGGGGTAGCCAAGTGGTAAGGCACGGCTCTGCAAAAGCTGTATTCGTCGGTTCGATTCCGACCCTCGCCTCCAACGCAAATTCCCTCGATTTCCGAGGGAAAAATGAGTTTTCAGGGGCGCAAAACCCCCTGATCAATACCAGATTCAATACCACGAACCGAATCCGCGCGTATCGGCGCAATCCAGGGCTGAATCGGTCTCACCATTCCAACTCTCTTTCTTTTAAGCTCTTGAAAGCCTTATGAAAAACCGATATCGCATCATTCGGTATCGTCGGTACCATGGAGTTTACTATATTCATGATACCGAAACGAATTTGCGCTGGAGTCTGCGGACAAAGGACAAAGCGCGCGCAAATGAGCTTATGGTTGCCAAAAACGAGGCGGCACGGGAACCAGCGTTCAATCTGCAGAAAGCGCGTGTTTACATGTCCGCCTCGGATCCCGGTGTGGCGACTCGGGCCTGGGGCGATGCACTCAAGGCGCTGATCGACAGCAAACCGAAAAACAGCGAAAACCAGGCGCGTCTGGAACGGTTCTCAAAAGAAAAGGCCCTTGAGCCGCTCCTCAATGTAATTCTGCTGGAAACGCGGCCGGAACAGGTGCTCAACGTGCTCACCGGTGGGCGCGTCAGCACGAACACCTTTCTCCGCCGGCTCCAGAACTTTTGCGTCGGCATGAATTGGCTGCCGTGGCCCATCCTGCCATCAAAACTCTGGCCGAAAATCAAATTCAAAAAGAAGCGGGCCATCAAACACGAAGAGCATGCCAAAATCATCGCTCGCGAGAAGAATCCTGAGCGCCGGGCCTTTTACGAGCTGTGCTGGCATTTGGGCGGCTCGCAATCCGACATTGCCAACCTGGAGGCCGAGGACGTGGATTGGAACGATTGCACAGTGTGCTACGACCGCAAGAAACTCGCTTCGCTGGACGAAACCGACGTTAAGCCGCCACTCCTCACATTCGGCAAAAAGTGCGCCGCCGTTTTGGGCTCGTTGCCCCAGACCGGCCCGTTATTTCCGAATCTACGCAAGGTCAAAGCGAAGGACCGGGCGAACGAATTCCGCCAACGGTGCCAGGGCTTGGGAATCAAAGGCGTGAGTCTTCACTGCTACCGTTACTCCTGGGCCGAGCGGGCGCGCAAAGCACATTACCCTCGCCGCCAAGCCGAGGAGGCACTGGGGCACAATTCCAAGGCAGTTCATATTGCCTACGCGAAGCGCGCGCAGGTTACGGTGGCATCCCTTGAGGAATACGAAGAGAATGCAGCCAAGAAACCCGGCCAACAAGCCCTGGGCTGCGACAAGCTTCCTGCGCGACCGTAAAGGCTCACTATGATACTACGATACTACTATGAAACAGATGCTCATTAAAGATGATGTCGCTACGGCACTCACGGAACTCTCCAAGAACGGAAAGAAGCCAACGCTGGTTGCCCTTCGTGCGGCCCTTGGCAATCGCGGATCGATAACGACATTGGTTAAACTGAAGAGGGAACTGGAGTCGGCTGCACAGGAAGTCGCGTATTCAGAAGACGCGCTGCAAGCGTTTAAGGGCGTATGGAATATGGCTTATGAGGAAGGCCGCAGGCAACAGCAAATTGTGACAGCAAATCTCCAGGAGAATATCCAGGCGCTGGCCGTCGAGAATGAAAGACTGGAGGCAGCCACTGCCGCATCTGAATGCCGCTCAATCGAACTGGAACGTGCCAAGTCTGCGGCGCAGACCGAGATGTTTGAGTCCAGGGCCAAATTGGAACGAGAATTAAGCCAGGCCCAAGCAGCCCTGGCGCAGGCCAACGCCCAAGCCGCCAAGGCCTTGGAGAACTTGGCCGCCGTTCAGTCGGCGCACGCTGCTGAGATTAGCGTACTGCAACGGCGAATCAACGAAATGACACAGCAAGTACACGAACAGGAACTCAAGCGTGTCCGGGCTGAATCTATTCTCGAATCACAGCGAACCAAAGGCAACGCCAATGCGTAATGGCCCGCCGCATCTCGAGTCCGCCGCTCAGCAGGACGATTTGCAACTCGCCGTCTGATGCGGTGTTCTTCGATGAATCGGAGGAGTTCAATTTCCGGCGGCGCCGGGCCACCATTGCGAGAAAGGTGCAGCACCGGCTTTCGGTGTTTGCGGGCAAGCTCAACGGTCTTCTTGGAACCGCCCGTCAGATTCTCCCCGATGGAAAAGACAACCGTGCCGTCGGAACCCCGGGTATTCCATTCCGTGCGCTGGACGTAATTCGCACTGGGCGTCTCCTTCAGTTGCTATCGGGCGTCAACCGGGCCGTCCTCGGCCCGCCTGCCTTTCGGGCACCAGCCACCGTGCGGGACTCCATGCTCGATGGTGAAATCGAGCGCGGCGCGGTCAGCACCGGTCTGGCCCCCCGACATGATTTTCGCAACACCACTCACAAACATTGTTTACACGAACGGTTGGGCGGGCGTCGAAGCCAAAATGGCGGTTTGGGGTCATTCAATTTTACCAAGGCGGCGAAGGAGAATAATGGGGAAAACCTTCGGGTGATTCAGGACGCTTCGCGCGCAGCAAAACGCGCAGAAAACTGGCAAAAAATTGGAGCATTCAGAATCGCATCCGGGACGGTGTGATCTCGCTGGCAGGCCCCCAGCCCTACACCCCATGATCGGATTCATGAAGTGCTCTCAACGATTCCCGTGCCAATGCCGCCAGCACGTCCTTCAATTTAAGAGCCGATTTGTACAAAACCACTTCTTGCGACATGGCCGGCAGTTTTTCTCCCACGGATTCCGCGACCGCCAGAATGATGTGTTCGTCATCGAAGAGTTTCAGTTTTTCAATCTTCGCGCGGAGGTACTCGGGCGTCCAAAATCCGACGATTTCCAAAAAAACCTTTCGCCCGTCGTCATGTTGAAATACAAAGTCAGGGACAAATGCCGTCTGTTTTCTTTGGAGAATTCCTCCAGCGCGTTTCATGGACCAGCCATCGCGCTTGTCTTGTCCCCACTTCATTGCGAATCCTTTTTCAACTTTTGAATCGAATTCTTCCAACGGTGTCATTTCACTTCTCAAGCCTGAATCAGATGACAATTGGAGCCAAAATGAACGAGGAATTCTTTGAATTTTAACCTCGACAGTCATCCGCCAATCCCGACATGACAGAAGTAGGAAAACTGCGGGAAAAGAAAAGCCCTTTGGCCGGTTCGGGGGTGATCGGGGCGCATCCGGGCACTGCTTCCGCTCAAAGCAGAATCTGGCAGCCTCGGAAACTTTCAAAGCCAGTCGGC
>JBEKSF010000061.1:0-32685 GCA_049517295.1 Verrucomicrobiota bacterium | reverse complement strand
TCTATGAAGCCAACTGCGCGCCCTGCCACGGAACAGATCGAATGGGCATCGCGGTGGCGCCGCCGTTGCGCGGGTTGCGTTTCCGACTTTCAGAAGAGGCCATCACCAAACAGGTTCGCCTGGGAAAGAATGGCATGCCAGCCAACACCGACATCAGCCAGAACGACCTCAAGGCCCTGGAGGATTATCTCCTGGTGCGTGACCGCGCCACGCCACCGCCCAAAGTCAATGAAGCGCGCCCCCATTACTCATTCTCCGGCTATCCGAGGTTCTATGATAATCAGGGCTATCCGGCCAACAAGCCCCCCTGGGGAACGTTGAATTGCCTGGACCTGAACTCCGGCAAACTCCTCTGGAAAGTGCCCCTGGGCGAATATCCCGAGCTGGCGGCGCAGGGCGTGCCCAAAACCGGCACGGAAAACTACGGCGGGCCCATCGTCACGGCTGGAGGCCTGGTTTTTTGTTCGGGAACGCGCGATGCAAAAATTCGTGCGTTTGACAAGGACACTGGGGCGGAATTGTGGTCTGGCAAACTGCCCTGGGTTGGCATCGCGCCGCCCGCGACCTATGAACTCAACGGGCGTCAATATGTCGTCACCGCCGCGACCGGAAACAAGCTCGGCAAACAGAGTGAGTATGGTGACGCTTATGTAGCCTTTGCCTTGCCCAGGCAGCTCATCCCGGTTCGTGAGAAGTGAGAATGTCCCTTCTATAAAATCACCTGCCGCCACGCTGGAAACCGCAACTGCTGGCGATGTGCGACGTCACCGGCCATTACCAACCGGTCGAGCGCCGACTGCGGATCACGCGCAAGTGCCTGGCGGCGGCGGTCGAGTTTCGCAACCCGCTTTCCCGTTGAAGATCGTGAATCGCCAATCAGAGATCGCCATTCTCGTCCAGGTAGTCGCGGACGGCGCGAAGCAACTCGATGCGGGCGCAGGGCTTTCTGAGAAAACGGCTTTTGGCGGGCTGGGCCGGCGTCGTCTGCCTGCCCAGAATATCGGCGCTGTAGCCGCTCATAAACAGGACCTTTAAGGCGGGTTTGGCGGCGGTCAAATGTTGGGCCAGGGTCAGGCCGTTGATCCCGCCGGGCATCACAAGGTCGGTCAATAATAAATCAATTCTCCCGTCGCACCCCGCCCAGACATCGAGGGCCTGGCGGCCGGAAGAGGCCTCCAGGAGTTGATAGCCGGCATTTTCGAGGAACCGGCGGCTGATCTGGCGCACCGCGCTGTCGTCTTCGACCAGCAAAATGACCTCGTTGCCGCCCCGGGCGCCGGATTTCGCCTCGGACGGAACGGGGGCGGATTGGATGGCATCTAAGGCGGGGAGGAAGACCTGAAAAGCGGTGCCGACGCCGACAGTGCTGGCGACTTCCACCCAGCCTTGGTGCTGTTTGACAATGCCAAACAGGGTGGCCAGACCCAGGCCGGTACCCTTGCCCATCTCTTTTGTGGTGAAGAATGGCTCAAAAATCCGAGACAGATGCTCGGGTGGGATTCCGCAGCCGGTGTCCCTTACACTGAGGCAGACGAAACGGCCTGAGCGGGATTCCGGATGCGTCAAAACAGAAGAGGCGTCGAAATCGACAGCCTGTGTGGCGATGTGGAGTTGGCCGCCCCCCGGCATCGCGTCACGGGAGTTGACGGCAAGGTTCATGATCACCTGGTCTAACATGCCGGCATCGGCCCATATCAGGGGAAGGTTCTCCGCGCAAGCGCAGCAGAGTTGAATGTCCTCACCGATGATGCGCTGGAGCATATTGTCCAGATGGGTAATGAGATTGTTCAGGTTCAACGCCTCGGCCTGGACGACCTGCTTGCGGCCAAAGGCGAGCAATTGGCGCGTGAGATTGGCGGCGCGATTTGCCGCTTCGACAATCTGCTTCAGACACGCCGCCGAGCGGGCGGGGGCCGGGGAATCGTGGTTCATGGCCAATTCAGCGTTGCCGAGAATGACGGCCAGGAGGTTGTTAAAATCGTGGGCGACGCCGCCCGCCAGTTGACCGATGGCTTCCATTTTTTGGGCGTGGCGGAGTTGCTGCTCGGTTTGGCGCAAGGTCTCCTCCGATTTGATGCGGTTCAAAGCGCCACCGCAATGATCGGCCAAGGCCTGGAGGGTTTCCAGGCTCTGTTGATCGTAGGCATGCGGAGTATAACTTTGAATCGACAGCGCGCCGATGACGCTGGCGCCGTTACGAATGGGCACGAAGAGAATCGACGCGGAAAGACGCGTCGTGTCACCAAAGCGAAGGCTTTCAGGGCAGACGGCCTGGAGATTTTCCCGCAGAACCAACTGGCCTCCCTGACGGATGGCTTTCTCGGCCAGGCCGGTGGGTTTTTGGAGGGGGAATGGGGGGCTGCACTCCTTGCGATGGCCGTCGATGATGTCCATGCTCAACAGGTGAAAGAGGCGGTCTTCGGCCGGAGAATACAATGCGCAGGTGCAAGCATCCCAACCAACCAACTGATCGGCGACCTCGACGATCACCTGGGCCGCCTGGCTCGCATTTTGAGCGGCGCCCAGGCGGCTGCCTAGAGCGGCAAAGGCGGAAAGTCGGGATTCGGTCCGTTTGCGCTCCGCGATGTCGGCGAGCAGTTTCTCATTTGCCGAACACAACTGGAGGGTGCGCTGGGCGACCAACTGGTCCAATTCTTGGAGGCGCCGCCGCGCTTGGCACGATAGCTTCCATTTGGCGGTGAGGGCGTACACCAATTGCACGACCTCGATAGTGTCGAAGGGCTTTTTGAGAAACACCAGAAGCTCGGTTTGGCCAAGGCTCCGGGCCATGTCGCTCCATGAATAATCCGAGTAGGCGGTGCAAATGACGATCTGGAGGTGCGGGTCGGCCTCCCACAGCCGCTGTGTGGTTTCGATGCCATCCCAGCCCGGAGGCATCCGGACATCGACAAAAGCCAGCGAATAAGGGCGGCCCTCCGCAACGGCCCGCCGCACCAATTCAAGACCCTCCTGGCCCTGGTAGGCAGAGTCAATAAGAAAGCGTTTGCGCTCCGGTGAAACCGAATTTCGGCCAAACAGGGCCGTCTCGGTCTGATCGACTGGCGAGGGCTCTTCCTGGCGGAGCAGTTTGCGGAAATCCTCATGGATGCCCGCGGTATCATCAATGATGAGGAGACGGTGCTCCGGGGCATCCGGCGCTTCGGCGCCCTTGGCGTGCCTCTGCCCATTATTGGCGATGGTTGTCATCGGCGGGATTTTGAAACGGCTCGATCGCCCATCCGGAAATCAACCGCGGCCACCCTGCGCGGATTCGGCCAACGGTTCGCCATGTGCCGCGTGTGGACGGCGACACCTCAAGAGCAGGCGCTCGATTCGCCGATTGAACGAACAGAATCACAATGTCGTGCCACTTCCTACATCGGCAGACAAGGCAGGGAACTTAAGCCGACGCTTCTGTTGCTCGCGAAGCGATTGCGATTGGCGCAAGCCCTAATCGAACAGAATTGGAGAGAAGCGGCGCTAAAGTCCGCCCCCCTTTCGTCCGATAAGACTGAATAGCGAATCAGTCCGAGAACAGGCCCCGGCCGTTCGGGGTCATTTCCGGCCTTTTTGCGGCACGCATGAACACAGAAAGCATTCGACGCCAAACAGAACAGGAAGAAGACCAGGATTACCTGCGGGCGTTGCTGGAACATTCTTCCGATTCCATCTATTTCAAAGACCGGCAATCGCGCTTTCGGCGGTGCAGCAAGGCCATGTGCGACCGCTTCGGCTTCACCCTGGAAGAGTTGGTGGGCAAAACGGATTTTGATGTCTTTGAAGACAGCCATGCCCAGCCGGCTTATGCCGATGAACAGGAAATCCTGCGCACTGGCGATCCCATACTCGGCAAGGTCGAACGGGAAACCTATAAAGACGGCACCGAACTGTGGGCGCTCACCTCCAAAATGCCGTTGCGCAACAAAGACGGAGACATCATCGGCACATTTGGCATTTCCAAAGACATCACCGCCATCAAAAAGGCGGAGGCCAATCTGAATCGAGTTCATCGACAACTGGTGGAGGCCTCGCGCATGGCGGGGATGGCGGAAGTGGCGACCAGCGTGCTGCACAACGTAGGCAACGTGCTCAACAGCGTCAACGTTTCGGCGACCCTTGTGCTGGACGCCGTGACGGATTCAAAAGTCAAAAACGTCGGCCGCCTCGCCGCCCTCATCCTGGAACACAAGGACAATCTGGCCGATTTCTTCACCTCCGATCCCAAGGGCAGGCAAGTGCCCGCTTACCTCGATTCCCTGGCCGCCGAACTGAGCCAGGAACAGGAAAAACTCATCGCCGAGATGCAGTTGACACGCAAGAACATCGAACACATCAGGGACATTGTCATGATGCAACAAAATTACGCGAGGTTCTCCGGCGTCGTCGAGAAGGTCAATCCGGTCGAATTGATGGAGGACGCGGTGCGGATGAACGACGCGGCGCTGGTGCGGCATGAGGTGCAGGTGGTTCGTGATTTCTCGCCGCAGGTGCCGGAAATAATGGCGGAGAAACACAAGATATTGCAGATATTGGTCAATCTGATCCGGAACGCCAAATATGCCTGCGACGAATCCCCTCGCAAGGACAGGGCGATCACTTTGGAACTGCACAACGGCGGCGACCGCGTGCGATTTGCCGTTGTTGACAACGGGGTGGGAATCCCGCCGGAAAACATGAGCCGGATATTCAATCACGGCTTTACCACCCGCGCCAACGGCCACGGTTACGGATTGCATAGCGGCGCGCTGGCCGCCCACGAGATGGGAGGCACGCTCACCGCCCACAGCAACGGAGCCGGAACCGGGGCGCGGTTCACCCTGGATTTACCGCTCCAGCCCCCATGCCGCCAATGAGCGAAGAGAAAAACCGCCGCGTGCTTGTCATCGACGACAACCGCGCCATCCATGATGATTTTCAAAAGATCCTTGGCCCGCGCAGCCGGGACAGGAAGCAGATTAGCGCGGTGGAGGACTCGCTCTTTGGCGACACAAACGAGCTGTCGGATGGGGAGCGCTTTACTATCGATTCGGCCTGTCAGGGGCAGGAGGGCCTTGAATGTGTGCGGCAGGCGCACCACCAGGGGCGCCCCTATGCCCTGGCCTTTATCGACGTGCGCATGCCCCCGGGGTGGGACGGAGTTCAAACCACCAGCGAGATTTGGAAACTGGACCCGGACATTCAGGTTGTCATCTGCACGGCTTATTCCGATTATTCGTGGCGCGAAATGCTGGCCAAACTGGGCCGCTCGGACCGCCTGGTGGTTTTGAAGAAGCCTTTTGACAACATCGAAGTCGCTCAATTGGCGGAGACCCTTTCAACCAAATGGGACCTCGCCCGGCAAGCGCGGCGCAAACTGCGCGATTTGGAACAGTTGGTGGAGCAGCGCACAGTTGAATTGACAAGAGCCAATTGGACCCTGCGCGCCGAAAACGAGCAGCGCAAAATCGTGGAGCGCGACCGCCAAATGATGGAAGTGCAGTTGCGCCAGGCTCACAAACTGGAAGCCATCGGGCAATTGGCGGCGGGGATCGCCCACGAGATTAACACCCCCACGCAGTACGTGGGCGACAACACCCATTTTATCGAGGATTCGTGGGCCGCGCTGGCCAAAGTTCTGCATAGCCACCAGCAGTTGCTCCGCGCTCTAAAGGAGCGGAGTGTGACGCCAGAAATGACGGCCACCGCTCAGAGCCTAATTGACGAGGCCGACCTGGAGTATCTTTACGAACAAATCCCCGCCGCCATCAAGGCGACTCTGGAGGGAGTCGAGCGCATCACCAAAATTGTCCGCGCGATGAAGGATTTTTCCCACCCCGGCAGCAAGGAAAAAACCGTAGCTGATCTGAACAAAGCCATTGAAAGCACGACGACAGTAGCGCGGAACGAGTGGAAATACATCGCCAACTTGAAGTTGGAACTGGACCCGGCCTTGCCGATGGTTCCCTGCTTCCTGGGCGAGTTCAATCAATCCATCCTCAATCTGGTGATCAATGCTTCTCACGCTATTGGGGACGTTGTCAAGGACCAGCCCGGAGGCAAAGGAACCATTACCATTCACACACGCCAGGCGGGCGAGCATGCGGAAATCCGCGTCAGCGATACCGGCAGCGGAATAGCCGAGTCGGTCCGGCCGCATATCTTCGAACCCTTCTTCACCACCAAAGAAGTGGGCAAGGGATCAGGCCAGGGGCTGTCCATCGTCTATGGGTGCATCGTGAAAAAGCACGGGGGCAGCGTCGCCTTTGAATCCGAAGTCGGCAAAGGAACGACCTTTATCCTCCGCCTGCCGCTGAAAGCAGCGGTGGGAAACAACGGTTTTGCGACCCACGAAGCCTCAACCCTCAGGGAAGAGCTTTTGAAACAGGCAGTTCAAGTGTAAAGGTGGCGCCTCTGCCGGGGCCATCGCTCTCCGCCATCAGGGACCCGCCCAATTCGCGGGCCGCCAGCGCGCCGCTGTGCAGTCCGAAACCGTGACCGTTGCGCCGCGTGGTAAAGCCCATGCTGAAAATCCTGGTCAGATTCTCCCGAGGGATTCCAACTCCGGTGTCGATGACCGAAATCCGCAGCCGGCCTTCGCCATTGGCGACGCGCAAGGTCAGGCGCCTCTCGGATAGATCCGGCTGGGAGCAGGCGTATTTGGCGTTATGAATGAGATTGACCAGAACTTGGAGCGCCTTGTGTTTGTCCAAGTTCAGGGGCGGCAGGTTGGGGGCATATTCCCGGCGCACCTCGATGTGATGCCGGCCAAGGGCCGCCGAGTTCAGCCGCAAAGCGTCCTCAACCAAATCGGTCGCTTGAACGGTTTCGGCATAACCGGCAACTTTGGCGTAGTCTTGTTGCATGGCGACGATGGTGTTGATGTGCTCGATGTTCTTTTCCAGCAAGGCGAGTTCGTTCAGAAAGAAGCTCTGTTCCTGCGCCAGGTGCTCGGCCAATCGTCCCAGGTAAGCTGGTATCTGGCGGCCCTGGGGATCGCTCGTTACAAAGTCGCCCAGCCCGGATTCATGCTCGCGCAGCATCGCCGCCACCTTGGAGAGATTGCCCGCCTTTGACTCCTTGACTCTGCCGGAGAGAATCGCCGTCGATACGTTCACGCTGTTGAGGACGTTGCCGACGTTGTGCAGCACGCCGGTGGCCACCTCGGCCATGCCCGCCTTGTGCGATGCTTCGACAAGCTTTGCTTGACTGGAACGGATGACTTCGGTCTGCGCGCGAACCTGGCGACGCAGCAACCCAACCCAGGTCAGGGCGGCGATAATGATCGCGCCCATGACGCCGGCCACCTTCAGGATGTCTTGCGCCGTCCAGGACGGAGGCGCCATTAGTACTTCCACCGCGCCGGGCCGGCAGAGAGCCAGATGAAAAGTTTCCGCGCCGCGAATGGGATTGCCGTCAACCAGACAGACGCCTCTGAGGCGCAGCAAACTCCCTGGGGCCAGGGCAAATGCCGCGCCCGCCTGTTTCGGGTCCAACACAGTTGCCGTAAAAATGACCGGCCCGTCCTGCAGCACCAGTTTCGGTTGGAGCGAGCGGGCGACTTTTTGCAGTAGCACGGCCCGCAGTTCGACGGCCGTGTTATCGGTGGCGCCTTCTCGAAGAATCTCCTCGGCTGTTACTTTTCTGGCATGTGGGAGGGCCGCGGATGCGGCGCGGCGGAAGACGGCGCTTTCCAGGTGCGGCGAGAACTCTCCCAGAGCGGGAAAACCGAGCGCATTAACCCTGTCCCCGATGAGGACTTGGTTGGTCTGTTCGGTCTGCACACGGATGCCGCCGGTGGAATCCTGCAAGACAAAGCCTTGCCCGGGCAGGAGCAGGGTCACTACGCCGTTGACCGCAATGCGCCGGCCGGCACGGCCTGGGTTGAAAGTAGCTACCGAGGCAATAGGAGTCACCGGTATGGCGAAGGGGTCGGACAGTGGCGCTTCAATTGTTCTTATGCACGAAATGTCGGGAGTATAGATGGTTATTCCTCCCGATTGCCGCCGCTCGTTGTACGCGGTCGCGCACGCACCGAGAATCGACACGCGGGAATCGACCCATTGCGGCGGAATGGGCTTGTCGTTCCAGTAAGGCACAACGACGTTGAACTTCTCTGTGCCCCCCGTCAACGATAGTCTTAAGTGGCCGTTGTCCTCGACGGCGCGCTGGATGACCCCTTCGACCTGGACCCAGCGGGAATCCAGATGCCCATCGGCCAGGTCATGCAGGTCGATCCTCAGCGGCTGCGGCAGGTTGGTGCTTCCAACGACCGTGAACTGGGTGCTGGCTACAACCGGGGCGAAATCTCCCGGGTCGGTCTGGCCGGTCAGTTCGACGATTTGGCCGGGATGAATATCCGCTTGGTTGAGTTGGGCAAAAAGCGCATCGGTCCCGTCTTGGAAGAAGGATGCATGCCATGAGAGATCAACGTATGTGATCACCCCGCGCAAATGGACCGGATAGCCGCGGCCGGCCTCCTCTGGCGGCAACTGCCTGAGGGCCGCGGCCGTGGTGATGGTATCCAGCCGGTTTGTCGCCGGTTCTTTCAAACGCCCTGCGGCGCGCGCGGAGAATCCCTCCCCGCTCGCCGGCTTGGCGATGCTGAAGAAAGCGCTCTCCAGCACGGCGCCGTCGCCGCGCAGCGCCACAAAGCCCCAGACATCGGCGCGATCGCCCAATTCAGCGGGAGTGAACTGTACTACCTCGGCCCGAATCAGTCCTGTCGGGTCTTTGAGTGTCAAATATTCGCCGGGGCGATATCCCTCAATCCACCCGTTGATGTGGACCATCTCATTGGTCCAAAGCCCGACTTCGCGGTGGAGCAGATTGTCGATCGATGAAACGGGCACTTGCGTCAATTCCTGGCGGCCGGCTTCGAGCACGGTGACGTCCTTTATTCCAGGCACGATCATCTTCAGCGTGGTGGCGCGGCCAGGGTTGATTTCAGTGGTGTCGATCCCCCGAATACGCACCCGGGCCCCTATCAGCCCCATGGAAACCTTCGGGTCGGGCTCGCCCATGACGTAGGCCTGTTGGTCCTGGCCCGCCTCGCGGAGCGCCAGCACCAAGCGCCCCCGGCTGGTGTCCGCCGCCCGGACTTGTCCTTCAACCTCAATCCATTGCCCTATCGCATCAGGCAGTTCTCTCAACTCTATGTGCCGCGGCGATGGCAGTGCTTTTTTTCCCAGCAACTCCCCGTGGAGATTGGTAATCACAACCCCGCTTCCATCAAAGGCTGTGACCCCGGTCACCTTGACGTAATCCCCTGGCTGGAACGGCGACGGAAAGCCCTGAGCCGCGAAGTAATGGGTTTCGCTCCCATCGCAGACGAACATCTGATGCCATACAACGTCGTAGCAAAGTACCACGCCTTCAAAGTGGAACGGCTGGCCCTCGGCGGTCGCGGCTGCGGACTGTTCAGGATGCGTCTGGGCGCTTTGCGCGCCGGCGGGCGCCGCGGCGGCCCAAATCAGCAATGCCATTATCAGCCTCGCCGTCCACCGCGAGAAAATCCGGCCAACGGTTCGCCCTCCGCCGCAAGCGGTTGGCGGCGCCTCTATCGCCGGCGGTCGATTGGCCGATTCAAGAAACAAAATCACAATACTTCTTCCCATCCTGTATCGGCGCACAGGCCGGAAACTTAAGCCCTCTTCGGCTTGCCCGGCCACATGAGCGCCGGGGCGCCGCGGATTGGCTCGTTTGCCGGGTTCCGCTGAGGCTATGCTTTTCCGCTCGACGGTGTTTTCAGCCGGTGAAGATTAGTGGCGGGTCTTCTGCTTCTCCTCGCGCCCGGCGCGAATTTCGTCCCTCAGCCAGACCAAAAGCGCAAATCCAAAGCAAATCACCACACCCAGGGGCACGACAGCCAGTCCCCAATAATTCAAGTTGGTATCGGTCATAAAAAACGCCCCAACTTGCCGCGCGGCAAACAATTGTAAAGTGCTTTTTTATTCCGGTTTGGTATCGTTGCAACCGATGAGCGCCAAAGACACGGAAGTGACCACCCGGCAACGCCAGCGATTGCTGCGCCTGGCGCGGGCCGCCATGAAACACGCCTACGCGCCCTACTCCAACTTCCGCGTCGGTGCGGCCGTCTTGCTGCGCGATGGCCGGGTCTTCAGCGGTTGCAATGTCGAAAACGCCTCCTACGGCCTGACCATCTGCGCCGAACGCAATGCCGTCTTCTCCGCCGTGTTCGCCAGCTTGAAGAAGCCCGAGGTCGTGGCCGCGGCGGTGCTCAATCATCGGGGCGCTCCCTGTTCGCCCTGCGGGGCATGCCGCCAGGTCCTGGCCGAATTCGGGCCGCGAGCCGTCGTCTGGTACTTCGGCGCGGACGGACTGGTGGAACGGACCATGCAAGAATTATTGGTGGACGGCTTCGGTTTGTGTCCACATGGGTACGACAAATGCTGACCTTAATCGCACCATGCGCCCGGTTGAACTGATCCGAAAGAAACGCGACGGCGGCGAACATTCGCCCAAGGAAATCTCCTTTCTCGTCGATGCCTTCACGCGCGGCAACATGCCCGATTATCAAATGTCGGCCTGGATGATGGCCGTTTTGCTTCGCGGCATGTCCGACGCCGAGACAGCGGCGCTGACCGACGCCATGATGCGATCGGGGCAGGTGTTGGATTTGCGCCCCTTGCCCGGCGTCAAGGTGGACAAACACTCCACGGGCGGAGTGGGAGACAAGACCTCGCTCATCGTAGCGCCGATCGTGGCGGCGGGAGGATTGATCGTGCCGATGATCAGCGGCCGCGGCCTGGGCCACACCGGCGGCACCCTGGACAAACTCGAAGCCATTCCCGGCTTCAATGTCAATCTTTCCGTCGGCGAGTTTCTCCAGGTCCTCCGCCAAACCGGCTGCGCGCTCATTGGCCAGACGGCGGAGATTGTTCCCGCCGACAAAAAAATGTACGCCCTGCGCGACGTCACCGGCACGGTGGAAAGCCCTGCGCTGATCTGCGCCAGCATTATGAGCAAGAAACTGGCCGAAGGAATCGACGCCCTGGTGCTCGATGTCAAAACCGGCTCCGGCGCGTTTATGAAGCGCCAGGAGGAGGCCGAGCGCCTGGCCGAAATGATGGTCCAAACCGGCCAGCGCATGGGCAAGAAAATTGCCGCGCTGATTACCGACATGGACCAGCCTTTGGGCCGCGCGGTGGGAAACAGCCTGGAAGTGGCCGAGTGCCTGGATATTCTGCGCGGCAAACGCCACCCGCTGAGCGAAGACCTTCGATTTCTCTCGGTCGAACTTTCCGGCTGGATGTTCCGGCTGGGGGGACGTGTTCCCAGCGTGGCGCACGGACGCAAGCTGGCTGGAGAGTTGCTGGCCGGCGGCCAGGCCCTGGCCAAATTTCACGACATCTGCCGCCACCAGGGCGCCATCGGCGATCCCCTGTATTTGCCCACCGCCAAATTCACCACCCTATTCCGCGCGCCGGCGGGCGGTTTCATCGAACGGGTGCAATGCGAGCAGGTCGGCCTGGCCAGCCTCGTTTTGGGCGGTGGGCGCAATAAAAAGGAGGACGTCATCGATCACGCGGTGGGCCTGGAGCTGTGGAAAAAAGTGGGTGACCCGGTCAATGCAGGAGAGCCGATTGCCACCCTGCACCACGATCACCCCGCACGGCTGCCCGAGGCCTTGCGGCTCCTGAAAGAGGCCTGCGTCATCGGCCCCAAACCTCCGGCCGAGCCGCGAGTCATTGTAAAGAAGATATTTGAAGGAATTGAAAAGACCAGGTTTGCCGCGTCCCCATGCAACACTTTACCGGCATCCTAGGCGTTGGGGCCATCCTGGCCGCCTGTTGGGCCTTCTCGACCAATCGCAAGGCTCTCAGGTGGAGAATCGTCGCCTGGGGCCTGGGCCTTCAACTGCTCTTCGCCTTTATCGTCCTGAAATTTGAGTGGGGGCAGAAGGTCATGGCCGCGGCGGGCGGCGCGGTCAATCAACTGCTCCATTACGCCTTCGACGGCGCCTCCTTCGTCTTCGGTCCGCTGGCCGACCCCGTGGGCAAGGATGGTTTCGTCTTCGCCTTTGCCATCTTGCCGACCATTATATTCATGGCCTCCTTCTTCGCCGTCCTCTACCACCTCGGCGTCATGCAGGTTGTCATCAAAGGGGCGGCATGGCTGATGACGCGCTTGATGGGTGTCAGCGGCGCCGAATCCCTCAATGTCGCGGCCAGTGTTTTTATGGGGCAAACCGAGGCACCGCTCACCATCCGCCCGCTCCTGGCCAAGCTGACTCAATCGGAGTTGATGACCGTGATGACGGCCGGCATGGCGCACGTCAGCGGCGGCATCATGGCCGCTTATATCGCCACCGGCGTGGAGGCTAAACACCTGTTGGGCGCCGTCATCATGACCGCTCCCGGCACTCTCCTCATTGCCAAGTCGCTGGTGCCCGAAACCGAAATTCCGGTCAGCGGCGGCAATGTCAATATCGCCGAAGCGGAGGAAACCAAAAGCGGCAACCTCCTGGGCGCGATTTCACGCGGCACCGCCGACGGATTGAACCTCGCCATCAATGTCGCCGCGATGCTCATCGCCTTTCTGGCGCTCATCGCCCTGCTCAACGGCATCATGGGCTGGGTGCATGGCGGGATGGCTTGGTTCCCGGAGAGTTTGCAGGCGGTTTTGGGCTGGCTTTTCGCGCCCGTTGCGTGGCTCATCGGCGTTCCGTGGAAGGACGCCACCCACATCGGATCGCTGCTGGGGATTCGCATGGTCGGCAACGAACTGATCGCTTTCGGGCAACTCGGCCAGATGAAGGCGCAACTGGACCCGCGCACCTTCACCATTGCTACTTACGCCTTGTGCGGCTTTGCCAATTTCAGTTCGATCGGCATTCAAATCGGCGGCATTGGCGCGCTGGCCCCCTCGCGCAAGGATGACCTGGCCCGCCTGGGTTTCCGCGCCATGCTGGCCGGCACGATGGCCAACCTCATCTCCGCCGCCATCGTCGGCCTCATGGTGTAAGCCCCCTGGCGCCACGGCTGGTTCATAAGGAACATGAATAATTTGGTTCTTTTGTTTGGCACGGGGGCCGGTAGAATAACGCCAGTCTTGTGATCCAGATCCGTGAGTTCTTCAGATTGATTTCGCCCGCCCCGCCGCCGGGCCAGGCCGATGTGATCGAAATTCATTCCCATCTGATGCCCATCCATTATCGGCGGCACCCGCGCGCCCGCAATTACGTGCTCCGTTTGCATCGCAACAACACCGTCGTGGTCACCATTCCACGCCAGGGCACGCGGAAGTTTGCCCGGGAGTTTGTCGCCAGCCGGAAAAGCTGGCTGGAGAAGCAGTGGCGCATTTTGGAAGCGCGCCATTTGCCACCGCAGGACTTGCGCCCGGGCATGGAAATCCTGCTGCACGGACGAACCGCCACGCTGGAAGTCTGCCGCCAGGGACAGCGCTGGGAATTGCGATTCGGCGGGGAACGGACGGCTCTGGCGGACCCGCACGGCAACTTGCGGCCGGTGCTGGAGAGCCGTTTGCGGTGCCTGGCAAAATCCCTGTTGACGGCTCGGGCGGCGGAATTGGCGGTGAAACATGGCCTCAAAACTCAGCGGGTCGTCGTCCGCAATCAAAAAAGCCGGTGGGGGTCCTGTTCCCACCGGGGAACCATTTCGCTCAATTGGCGCCTGATCCAATTGCCGCCGCAGGTGCGGGATTACATCATCGTGCATGAACTGATGCACCTGAGGGAGTTAAACCATTCACGGCGCTTCTGGGCCGAGGTGGAGAGGGTTTGCCCGGACTATCGGGCGGCGGAGGATTGGCTGAAACAGAACTCGGGGCAAGTCGGGTTTTAACATTATCTTATCGACATCGGGCCGCGTTCGGATTACAACCAAACGGTTCCGCGCTCTGTGAAAACCAGGAAAACAAGGTTCAGCGCGAAACCAACGAGAGCAATACCGATTGAGCGCGTATTGTTTGCGCCCTGATGTCAAATGAGTCTTCAAAAAACGGCAACCATTTTGGCGGCGATGCTTTGCCTCGCCGGCGTTCGCGACCTTCACGCCACCAGCTACACCTGGACTAACACCAGCAGCGCCAACTGGGCTGATTCAGGGAATTGGACGCCGCCGGGCGTGCCAGGGGCGGCGGACATGGCGACCATTGCCACCGGAACGCCCACCATCACCAGCGGCCTCACCTGCGGCACGGTGAACTTGAGCGGGGGAACGCTCAATGCGGCCGCCAATCTGACGGTGAAAACCGCGTTGAATTGGCAGGGCGGCGTCATTGAGGGAGAGGTCACGATCCAACCGGGCGCCTCGATGACCTTAAGCAACGGCGCCGGGGTTTTGACGTTCGTCGGCGCCACGCTGGTCAACAACGGCACGGCGGTCTGGAGCGCCGGCGACATCAGTGGCGGCACCGACAGCACGATTGCCAATAACGGCGCCTGGATGATCTCTCTGCCGCCCGGCGAAGAGGGGGCAACATTGGCCGAAGTCTTCGACAATGGAGGGGCTGTCATCGTCAATTCCAACGCGGTGCAATTCGGCGGCGGGGGCAATTATGGCGGGACATTTTTGGCGACCAACGGCGGTGGCATTAACTTTATGGGCGGCGGCTTGTTGGCCGGGGAATTCACCGCCGGGCCGGCTTCGAGCGTGGTGGTCGAGAGAGGGAGCTTCACCAACGACAAGGCGGTTTTCAACGGGCCGGGACAAACTTACATGAACAATGGGGTGCTGCTGTTGACCAATGACGTGAGCCAGAACCTGCTCCTTGCAGGGGGAACAATCATTTTGGGGCCGCAATTCCAGGGCGGTGTCATTACCAATCTGACGCTCTCGGGCGCCCTATTAGGCGGAACAAACACGGTCACGGGCACGCTCAATTGGCTGGGAGGCGAGATTGACGGCGTTCTGACCGTGTCGGACACCGGAACGATCAATCTGAGCGGCTCGGAGGACGTTTATCAGTATGCGGCGCTGACCAACGCCGGACAAATCGTCTGGAACGGCGCGGGCGACTGGCACGTCAATAACAACGGCGGCACCAACGGCGGATGGATAGTGAATCTGGCCACGGGAGTCATCGACGCGCAGTGCGACCAGAAGATACTGGCCGATTACGGAGGGGAGTGGATGGACAACCTGGGGCATTTCCAAAAGTCCGCCGGAACCAATGGCACTTCTGTCAATGTCCTCTTCACCAATGCCGGGGCGGTCAAAGTGTTGAGCGGCACGCTCAATTTCATGGGCGGCAGTTTCGGGGGGTCCTTTGACGCGGCCAACGGGACGACGTTGAATCTCAACAACGGTGGCATCCTCAGTGGAACCTTCAACGCGGGTTACGGCGCAGTGATCTCTTTGGCGGCGGGAGTTTTTTCACCCACAGCCACTCTGAGCTTCGGGGGAGCTGGACTGTGCCAGCAACTCGGCGGCGTTCTGACGCTGGCGTCCGAGCTGATACCCAATTTGCAATTGAACGGCGGCACGATTGATCTGGGGGCCGCGTTTCAAGGCGGAGCTATCAGCAGTTTAACCTTGAGTAACAGCATCCTCACCGGAACCAACAGCGTGAGCGGAACATTGACGCTCCAAGGCAACGGCAACAATGTTCTCGGCCCTTTGACAGTCGCTTCCAACGCGGTGCTCAACGTCAATGGCGGCATCCTCGGCGGCGCCCTCACTGTTGCGGCCGGGGCGACGGTGAATTGGAATGGAAGCGCGAACATGGAAGCCGGCGTCAACATCGCCAGCAACGCCGTGTTCAATATCGACGGGGACTTCTATCTCGAGAACACGATGACCAACGCGGGAACGGTGAATTGGAATGGCGGCTATTTTCAGGTGCTTTACCGATTCGGTATCTACAATCTGGCCGGGGCCGTCTTCAACGTCAATGCGCCAAATGCAACCCTGAACGACTATTACGGCACGGAGTTTTTCAACAACGCCGGCCTTTTGGAAAAATCGGCCGCCAATAACAGTGTCTTTTTCGACCTCGTTTTGACCAACACCGGCACAGTCCAAGCGCTGGGAGGGTATCTGGATTTCTACGGCGGCGGGTTGCTCGACGGCACCAACAGCGCGGGGCCAAACGCCACGATCGAACTGGCGGGGGGCGCATTCTCCGTCGGTCCCGCTGTGGCGTTTGGGGGAGCGGGTGTGAACACTCTCAACGGATACTCCGCCGACATCACACTGGTGAGCAATGTGATACCCAACCTGCTGTTGCAGGACGGGACAGTTTATCTCAGCCCGACGTTCCAACTAAACGGTGCGATCACCAATCTGACCCTCGACGGGGCCAACCTGGGAAGTCTGCCGGGAATGCCGGTTGTGCTGACAGGGGTGTTGACCGCCAACAGCGGCGCCATTGATCCGGGATCGTTCGTCATGGGCCCCAATGCGACACTGAATTTGAACGGGACGTCTCTGGACCTCGCATTAATGGTGCCAAGCGCCGCTGTGCTCAACTTCATGGGTCCAAATACCGCTATCATCGAATCCGTGACCAATGCCGGAACGATTAATTGGCTGGGCGGGGATATCGCGCTAAATAACGGCGCCAGTCTCAACAATCTTGCCGGAGCCACATTTAATGTCGAGACCGCCAGCGAAATGTATGATTATTACGGTTCCGGCCAGGCCTTCAACAATTCCGGGATGTTCCTGGTGACCAACACGGTTGACACGACTTGGATCGATGTCCCATTCAACAATCTTGCCAGAGTGGTCGCGGCCAGCGGGACGCTTTCTTTTGGCAGCGCGGGCGGGAATAATTTCGGCGGGACTTTCCAGGCCGATCCGGGGGCGACGATCGACTTTGCCGACGGCGGCTATCTCAGTGGCACCTACACTGCGGTGGTCGGAGGGACCATCTCATTGACGGGCGGCCTCTTTAGCAATTCACCCGCCATGCTATTCACCGGCCGCGGCTCCAACCTGCTCAACGGGGGGACGATTCCCGTGACCACCAACCTCATCCCCCATCTGCAATACATTGGGGGACAGATTCTGACTGGGCCGTCGTTTCAAGACAATGGGGCCATCACCAATCTGAGCCTGAACGGCGCCGGTCTTGCCGGCGCCAACATTGTCACCGGGACGTTGACCCTGAACGGGGGCGCCATTTCCGGCCCCCTCACCATTGCCAGCAACGGCGTCCTGAACTTAACCGGGCCGAACGAACTGGTGCTTGACGACGCATTGACCAACGCGGGCACGATAAACTGGCTGGGCGGCGACATCTACCTGGATTCCACCAACAATTTCGATAACTTGCCGGGCGCGCTTTTCAGCATTCAATGCAACCAGAGCCTGGATAGCTATTATTATTACTACTATTACTATACCTACAACGCGCTCGTTAACGGCGGAACGATAGAAAAGAGCGGCAGCACCAACACGACCTACCTCTATCCGATGCTTCGCAATTCCGGCACGGTGCAGGTGGACTCCGGCACACTTGCAAGCTACGGCGGCGGCAACCCGGCGGGCCTGTATCTGACCAGGCCGGGAGCCGAATATGCGCTGGAGGGTGGCTCTTACAGCAACACGCCCGCCGTCCCGCTGTTCAATGGGGAAGGCACTTACGCGCTGGAAGGCGGCTCTCTTTACCTGTTCAGCAACACCATTCCAAATCTGCTCTTGAACTATGGCGACGTCTATCTGGAGCCAGGCTTTCAAGGCGGGAGCATCACCAACCTAAGCCTGGGTGATGTGTATCTGGAGGGGTCGAACGCGGTCACGGGCGTCTTGGACATCGGTGACGGTGGCTACGTTGAAGGCGCGTTGACGCTGGCCGCGGGTTCCTCGGTCAACAGCAGCGGCGCCTATTTTGAAAGCCCGGTGACTGTCTCCGCCGGCGCGGTGCTGAACTGCGAATCCAATTACGCGCAATTCGACAATCTGCTGACCAATCAGGGGACGATCAATTGGACGGGCGGAACGCTTTACTTTTACAACACCGCTTACAACCAGGCCGGCGCCGTGTTCAATATTCAATGCGACCAGGCTCTTTATGGCTACTACTACGACTACAGCACCCTTTACAACTCCGGCCTGATCCGCAAAACGATTACCACCGGACCCACTTACGTGTACAACTGCTATATCGAGAATGTCGGGACTGTCGATGTCGAGAGCGGCCTGTTGGATTTTGGCTCCTACGCGGGACTGAGCGGGGGCGCGTGGGATGTCGGCATCGGCGGCACGGCCAACTACGGAAGTTTTGGCTTCAGTGGTTCCATGACTCCCGGCGGCGCGCTGACCATCAATGCTCTGAATGGGTTCCTCTTTTCGCCCGGCAATGTTTTTGCGCTGGCTACATACCAATCGGAAACCGGGCAATTCGCCTCCACCAATGTGCAGCCGCCGCAGGGCGCATCCTACAGCCTGACCTATGGCCCCAGCGCGCTGACTTTCACCATCGACAGCCTGTCCGCGCCGTTGGTCAGCATCAGCTCCCCAAGCAACTTCCAGGCTTTCACCGTGGGCGGCACTGTGCCCGTCACGGTGAACCTCCCGGATGCGAACGCCGCCGTCACCAACCTCCAATTCTACCAAGGTGCCAGCCTGATTGGATCGGCCAATTCCGGCCTGTCCAGTCCTTACACCTTCCGCTGGACGGGCGTTGCCAACGGCTACTACACACTGACCGCAAAGGCAACCGACAGCGCCGGGGCCGTGGGAGTCTCCCCGCCCGTGGCGATCTCGGTCTATTCCAATGCCACGGGAAATAATTACACGTGGACCGGAGCCATTTCGACCAACTGGGCCACGGCGGCCAACTGGAGCCCGGCGCATGTGCCGGGCGCGTCGGACAATGCGGTGATCAACGGCGGACCGCCGGTCAATCTTGACACCGGCACAACTGTCAACAATGTTGTCTTGAGCGCCGGCGCGCTCACCGGCGGCGGCCCGCTTGCAGTGGCCGGCGGATTTAATTGGACGGGCGGCGCGATCAGCGTCCCGCTGACAATTGGCGGCGGCGGCACTCTCTATATTGATGGCGCCAGTCCCTTGGGCCTGTCCAACGCCACTCTGGTCAACCTGGGAACAATCGAGTGGCTGGGCGGTGACATTTATGCCAATGCGGCGACGGTCATCAGCAACAGAGGGAACTGGATTATTCGCACGGACAATGATCTTACCAACGCCGGCGGCTTCATCAATAGCGGGACTTTCACCAAGCTGGCCGGGCCTGGCACAAATTGGCTCTACAATATTCCGTTTACCAACAGCGGCGCCATTGACATTGCCAGCGGCACGGTCGTCTTGGGCGGCGGATATTTCGGCGGCACCGTGCTGGCCACCAACACGGGAACGATCGGCCTGGCCGGCGGCGGCGATTTGAACGGGTCGTTCATTGCGGCCGCGCCCGGGGGTATCTTCCTCGTCCGCGGAGCGTTTAATTATGACACCAATGCGGACTTTGAAGGAAGCGGGATCAGCAGTTTCAGCGGCGACACGCTGACCTTGAGCAACAACGTCAGCCCCAATCTGTTGCTTGCCGGCGGCGGACTTTATTTGGGTCCGGCATTTCAAAACGGCGGGGCGATCAGCAATCTGACGCTTTCGGGTACCACCTTGTTCGGCACCAACACGGTGACGGGCTTGTTGAATTGGGCGTCCGGCGGGTACCTCGGCGGCGGCCAGTTGACCATCGCGCGAAAGGGCGTCCTGGAGTTTTCCGGCCCGCAAGAGAAGATTCTCACCAACTCCCTCCTGATTAACAACGGCACGGTCAATTGGACGGGAGGCCACATTTCGGCCATCGACTCCATCATTACCAATAACAGACAGTGGAACATCGTGTCCGATGACAGTTGGGCCGGCATTTCCACAACATTCGTCAACAACGGCACGCTGGAAAAGTACGATTCGACCAACGCGACGGTGATCGACGTGCAGAACTTCTCGAACAACGGAGTCGTCGATGCCGAAACGGGCACCCTCACCATCCAGGCCGACGGCACACTGGGCGGAACCTTCGACGCCGCGCCGGGAGCCGCCCTGGATTTCGGATCGGACGTTTTCGGGTTGGGTGCCGTCACCCTTGGCCAGCTTCCCGTCTTTGGCGGCGGCGGTACGATCCGGTTTATCAGCGGCACGCTGGTCATTCAAAGCAACGTGCCCCCCGGCATAGACGGCTTGACGGGCGGCAAAGTCGTGCTGGGGCCCAATTTCCAGTCCAATGGCGTCATCACCAATTTGACTCTCGACGGCGCAATCCTGTCAGGTTCCTACACTGTGGCGGGCACATTCAACTGGCTCAACGGCGGCATCTCCGGGTCGCTGACGGTGGCCAGTAACGCGACCCTGGCCATCAATTCGATCGGTAATGTTTTCCTGGACAGCGGCGCGATAACCAACTTCGGCACTGTTCTTTGGACTAATGGGGAAATCTATGCGCTGGCCGGAACGTTCTTCGTCAACAACGGCCTCTGGCTCGCGCAATCGGACAATGATATGTATGCTTATAGCGGTGCGGCAACGTTCATCAATAACAGTACCTTCCGCAAGAGCGGCACGACGGGCGGCACTTATTTTAACGATCTTTCATTTGTCAACGCCGGTTTGGTGGACGTCGAGTCGGGGGCTGTCTATTTCAACGGCGGGGGCGTTGTTGGCGACACCTACTCCACGACGCCACAGACGGCTGTCTATTTTGACGGCGGCGACTTCACCCTTGCCGGTGTTCCCAGCTTCACGGGCGGCGGGACCGTGGAAATGGCGGGCGGCGCCATTACCCTGGTCAGCAATCAGATTCCGGGGTTGCCGTTGACTGGCGGCACCGTTGCTCTCGGCCCCGCCTTTCAAAACAACGGCGCCATCACCAATCTGACCCTCGACGGCGCGACCCTCGCCGGACCGGCTGCGGTGACCGGCACGCTGAACTGGCTGGCGGGCTATATTTCCGGCCCGCTTACGGTGGAAAGCAATGCCATCCTGAACATCTCGCTGGACCCCAACAATGACCTGCATGACTTGACCTCCGGCGCGCTGACCAACCTTGGCTCTGTCTTCTGGTCCGGCGGCGACATTTATGGCGATGGGGGCGCGCTCTACGTCAATAACGGCCTGTGGCTGGCGCAGTCAAATAACACCTTGGGCAACTACTATTATTATGACAACCCAGCCAGCTTTCTGAATAATGGCGTCTTCCGGAAGTCGGGCGCCACCGGGTCCACTTACGTTGATATGCCGTTTACCAACAACGGTGGGGTGGACGTCCAGTCAGGTTCGCTGGTTTACGAGGACGGCGGAGGAGTCGGCGGCGCCTATAACACCGCCGCAAACGCGGCCATCTATCTGGATGGCGGCGACTTTACCAACGCCGGCCCAGCCACCTTTGCGGGCGCCGGCCTTAGTGAGTTTGACGGCGGGTACGACACCTACCTTACGTTGTTGTCCGACCAGATTCCCACGCTGCCACTGGTCAGTGGTTACCTGAAACTCGGACCCGCCTTCCAAAATAAGGGCGCGATTACCAATCTAACCCTGACCGGAGCGACGCTGGTGGGCAGCAATACTGTCACTGGAACGCTCAATTGGAGCGCCGGGGGGCTATCGGGAGTCCTCACCATAGCGCCCAACGGCACCTTGCAAATTTCCGGGCCGGGCGAGAAGTATCTGTATGATCTGGACGAATATAACTATCCCGCCAGCGTCGTCAACGCCGGCACAGTGGACTGGTCCGGCGGCTACATTTATGGCCTGTACTATTCGTACTCGACCGTCACAAACACCGGCCTGTGGCTCGACCAGACGGACGGCCAAATCGAGTACGTTGCATTCTACAACTCGGGGACGTTCCAAAAATCCGGCGCCTCCGGGCAGACGGTTTTTTACTCGGTCCCGTTCATCAATTCCGGGACGCTTGACGTGGAATCCGGGTTGGTCGTTTTTAATGATGTCTCCAATTATGAGCAGACCGTGGCCACGCTCTCCTTTGGTGTTTCCGCCGCGAACCTCCCCGGTCAATTGTCCGTGGCCGGCCCGGTCAATCTTGACGGGACACTGGCCGTGCATTTTTTGAACGGCTACACTCCCATCGCGGGCGACAACATCCAATTGATGACCTATGGCTCGGAAGCAGGCTCCTTCGCCAGCTTCAATCTTCCGCCGCTGCCCGGCGGACTAAACTGGCAGCCGCAAGTCAGCGCCGGGGGCATCAGCTTGCGCGTGGTGCCGGCACTGGCCCCCGTCAACACACTGACCTTGAGCGGGAGCGTGACAAGCACCAGGGGCCACCCGATCCCGGGCGTCACCGTCTTCGCCACGATCGGCTCCGCCACCGCCAGCAACTTGATTCAAAATGGCAGCTTCGAGACGCCGTCGATAGGCTACAACGCCTTCGTATTGTATCCGACCGGCTCGACCAATATTACCGGATGGACTGTGACCGGCCCGCCCGGAACGGCCGTGGATATAACCAGCCAGTACTGGATCAGCGGGGACTACGCCGAAGACGGAACGCAGTACCTCGATCCGACTGGAAACTACACCGGCCAGGATTTAGGCGGCATCACGCAAACCTTCCCCACTGTCCAAGGCACAACCTACGACCTGATTTTCTACCACGGCACGCAGTCCCGTTATTACATCAACTCCGCCCTGGGTGTGGCCATCGGAACCAATTACTATACCTTTGGCGAAACCTCGGGCGGGGTAAATGGCCTGGATTGGCGGGAAGTGGTCATTCCGTTTATCGCCCCGTCCAACTTCACGACCTTGACCTTTACAAGCTTGACGGGCGCGAACACGGACAACATTTTTGTTGACAACGTGCAGGTTGTCACTCCCGACTACGGGCGCGTGCTGGAGGCGGTGACCGATAGCACTGGAAACTACACGATCAGCCTGGCCAATAATACGTTCCAGGTTGGTGTCGGCGGCTTGCAGGCGGCGGGCTACAATCCGCTCCCTGTTCAGTCCGTCCCCATGAACGGCAACAATCAGGTCGCCAATTTTACCGCCACTCCCCTGAGCGAGGGCGCCATCTCCACTGTCACTACTTCGGTCAACCCTGCCAACGCGGGAACGGCCACTGGCGGCGGCGCCTACACTGATGGCACGACTGTCACGGTGGTCGCCCAAGCCACCAACGAAATCATTCCCTATCTGTTTGCCAATTGGACGGAAAACGGCGTGGTGGTCAGCACCAGCATCGACTATGCCTTCACCGTCACTGGCAACGCCAGCCTCGTTGCCAATTTCAAATTGCCGGCATTTGAGGTGGCGGCCTCGGCCAATCCGCCCACCGCGGGCTACGTCACCGGCGCGGGTTCGGCTGTCTGGGGCGCGACCAATACGCTTTTCGCCACCGCGTACTATGGTTACGGCTTCGACAATTGGACGATCGGAAAAAGGATTGTCAGCACCAATCCCGTGTTAGCCACGATCGTTTATTCCAACATCAACTTTACGGCCAACTTTGTCGCAACCAACGTGCTTCACGTGGTGACAGTGGCAACTTCGCCGGCGGGGGTGGCCACGCTCACCGGGGCGGGCACGTACGACAACGGCCAAACGGCCATCATCAAGGCGCCCTATGTTGTCACCAACCTGCCCGACTATTATACCTTTCAATACCTTCTGCTCAATGGATCGGTCGTGACCTACAGCACCAACTACAGCCTGACGTTCTCGACGCTGTACCCTCACAGCAACCAATTCACGGCGGTCTATACTGTTCAAAGCGCCGTTCCGACTTTGGTTGCCGTGCATGCCAGCTATGGCAATCCGGTTCCCAAGACGACCAATTTCATTCTTGCCCTTGTGTTTGACAGGACGATGAACACAAAAGTCCCTCCCACGGTCGTCCTGTCCAACACCGCCGCAACCGAACCCGCCGTCGGCTCCAACGGCCAATGGTCCGCCACTTCCTATGCCGACGACACCTACTCGACTCCGCCCATCTCTTTCGGTCCAGGCATGGACGGGACGGTGCTGGTGGAGGTTTCCGGGGCGCAGGACACTGCCGGCCACAAAATGGCCCCGACCAACGCCCTGACGCTGACGGTGCGCTCCACACCGCCGGTGGTGACGATTTCGGCGCCGGCCAACGGGGCGTCGTTTACAACGACCAATACAATTGCTTTCAGCGCCGGTGCCAGTTCGCCTTATGGCATCGAAAGCATCCTGCTCTATACCAACGGCATTTACCTGGGTGTGCAAAGCGCGTCGAATGCGACCAACGTCAGCACATCTCTGACTGGCCTGAATAGCGGCAGCTATAAGCTGACGGCTGTGGCGACGGACCTCAATGGGCTGGCCGCAACGTCCGCCCCGGCGCATATCACGGTGAACGTCCCCGGCACGACCTTGATTGATTTCGAGGCCGTGGACGCTTCAAGCGGCCCGGTGGCGGGCGCCACGCTCTCCAGTTATCTTGCGAATTACGGCGTGACACTAACCAACGTGACGACCAACACCACTGTCGCCGTGCAGGATGACCAGAACATCCTTGGCGGAAAAGTGACGGTGGCGTCGTCCGGGGACAATTTGCTCACGCAGATAGGGGCCAACGGAACGGTTTCCTACACGCTGGTGTTCAGC
Organism: Verrucomicrobiota bacterium; assembly: GCA_049517295.1. Lineage (GTDB taxonomy): Bacteria > Verrucomicrobiota > Verrucomicrobiia > Limisphaerales > Palsa-1400 > JBEKSF01. The sequence continues at coordinate 8,167 of JBEKSF010000061.1, read as the reverse complement.
CAGACCTATCAGGGCGTCAGTTGGACGCGCACCGAACTGCTGGCAGGCAGCGGAGGCATCGAGACGCCCTCCTGGCAGGCCACCGCTTATGATGCCAACGGGACCGAACTGGCGTCGGTGGGCGAGAAGCAATTCGGCAGCTTTACCAATATACCGGCACACCGTTTCTCCCTGGCCGGCGCCGGCATCAAGTCGGTGACCTTTGCCGGAAACAACAGCTTTGGGGCCCTCAATACGCTGCCGCTGGACGATCTGCTCCTCGAATCCGCCGCGCCTGCGTCCGCCATCGCCATCAGCCTGACCAATACCGCTTCGATCCTGAGCGCGCCCGGATCGATGACCCTGACCGCCACCGCGTCCGAACCGGATGGACAGATCAGCCGCATCGACTTCTATGAAGGCCAGAATTACCTCGGCAGCGCAGTGGCGCCCGCCCTCGGTTCGCTGACCAACGCCAGCCTCCGGCTCGCCAACCTGGCGGCGGGCACTTACACCTTCACGGCGGTGGCCACGGACAACTCGGACGCGGTGCGCAGTTCGGACGCCTTAAACGTCACCGTCGCGGCGACAGCCAACGTGCAGGTCATCAACTTTGACACGCTGGACACCTCGGCGGGAGCGGTGGGCGGGACGCAATTGTCCAACTATCTGGCCGTGCCTTTCGGGGTGTCGATCACCAACGCAACCCTCGGCACACGCCTGGAAGCGGTCAACGGAAACAATCTTTCCGGCAACGCCATTGCCGTTCCCTCCTCCCCGCCCAACCTCTTTACGCAAGTGGGATTGAATCAGCCCGTGACCTTCACGTTGAAGTTTGCCACCCCTGTCCAAAGCATCGGCTTTACCCGCGTGGCGTTGACCGCTGGGCCGGCCGGCATCAGCCATCCAGCTTGGACCGCGCACGCTTTCAACGCCGCGGGCGCGGAAGTCGAGTCAGTGACAGAGCCGCTGCTCTTCAGCCTCACCAATCTGCCCGCCCGCATTTTCCAGTTGGTCGGGACCAATATCACCCGCGTGCGCTTTGATTCCGACAGCCGGCAGACGGCGTCTTTTTCGGCGGTCTTGCTGGACGACCTGGTGCTGGACGGCAACGCAACAACCAATCCGTTGTCCATCACCCTCAACCCGCCCGCCAGTTTGCAGGCGCCGGCCAATATCCCGCTCACCGCCAACGTGAGCGACAGCTTGGGAAGCGTCGCCTACATCAATTTCTACGCCGGGCCGAACTTGATCGGGACCGCCAGCGGCGGCGCGACCAGCATTGTTTGGAACGACGTTCTTGCGGGATCCTACACGGTGACGGCCCAATTATTTGACAGTTCCGGTTACGCGATCAGCTCGGCTCCCGTCACCGTCACCGTCACGCATGGAACCAGCAACTCAAAGCTCGTTAATTTCGATTCCCTCAACACCGCCACCGCTCCGGTGACCGGCACGGCGCTGACGACCTACCTGGCGACCAACGGCATGACGTTGACCAATATCAGTGCCGGCACCAAATTGGCGGTGGAGAACCAGTCACTTCTCAATGGTGGTGGATTTGTGGCGGCGTCCTCCCCGCCGAACGTCCTGACGCAAATCGGGTCCAACGGACCGGTCAGCTTTACCTTGAGCTTTTCGCCTTTGTTGACGAATTTTGCGTTCACTCGGCCGCAATTGCTGGCCAATCCGTTTGTGACCCATCCTGCGTGGCAGGTGGAGGCCTACGACCTGCTGGGCGTCCCGCTGGCCCAGGCCCAGGAGGGCTTGATCTCCACCTACACCAACGTCGCGGCGCAAACCTACGTCCTCAACGGCAACGGCGCCGGCATCGCGACCATACAGTTCAACTCCCAAGGCACCGCCCTGACGACCTTCAACGCAATGCTGCTGGATGATTTCGTATTGACTCCCAGCCTGACTAATCTGCCGCCCGCCGTGCTCTTGACCAATCCGATGGCCGGCCAGGTCTATACCGCGCCGGCGCTGATCCCGCTGGGAGCGGTGGCCGTCGATCCCAGTGTGACGATCACCAGCGTCAGCTTCTATACCAACGGCGGCCTGGCCGGGTCCGCCGCCGCCAGCCCGTTCTCCCTCTTGTTGACAAACGTCCCCGTCGGCTCCTACACCCTGACGGCCGTGGCGGCCGACAGATCGGGGTTGAGCCGAACCTCGCCGCCGGTCGCCATCACGGTCAACCCGCAACCAACCGTGTTCGGCATCTTGACGCAACCAGTGGGCCAGACCGTCCCGGTGGGGAGCAGCATGGTGTTTGACGTGACGACGACGGGGACCAATGGCGTCACCTATCAATGGACGCTGAATGGCGCCAATCTGCCCGGGCAGGACCTTCCCGTCCTGAGCATCTTCCCCGTGGGGGCCAACGATGCCGGCACTTATACGGTGACGGTCACGAGCGAAGGGCAATCGCTCACCAGCCAGGGCGCCGTGTTGACGGTGCTCTACCCGCCCGGCATCGCCGTGCCGCCCCAATCGCAGGAGGTGGTCATCGGTTCCAACGTCGTTTTGTCGGTGGCGTTGACGCCCGTTAGCTCGGGTCCGTTCACTTATCAATGGATTCTCAATGGAACAGGGATTGCCGGGGCGACCGATTCATCACACACGATTGCCACGGCGCAGCCGTTGGATTCAGGCAACTATCAGGTTGTTGTCGGCAACGCCGTCGGATTTACCAGTAGCCCGATTGCCGCCGTCTCGGTCACGGTGGCGGGCGGCCTGAGCCAATCGGCGGACAATTTCTCCAATCGTATCAGCATCAATCCGCTGGTCGGGCCGGTCTTTGGCAACAATGCCAGCGCCACCAAGGAGCCGGGAGAACCGGACTTCGACGGCAAGCCGGGCGGAAAATCGATTTGGTACACCTGGCACGCGAGCTTTACGGGTGTGGTTTCCCTCACCACTCGTGGCAGCAGCTTTGACACCTTGCTGGCGGTTTACACCGGAACCAATTTTGACGACTTCCAGGTGGTGGCGCAGGATGACGATTCAGGCGGGTTTTTCACTAGCTTGGTGACCTTTAACTGCGTGGCAGGCGTCGATTACCAAATCGGCGTCGATGGATTCCAAGGGGCCTCGGGCAACGTCGTGCTGGGTCTGCCGGCGGGCACCGGCTATCGCGTGCTCAACCCGGCGTCGGGCGACTCGATACCGGCCATCACGAACACGCCCGCCAGCCAGGTCGTTCCCGCCGGCTCAAACGTCACCTTGAGTGTCGGCGCTGCCAGCGTGTCGCCGATGACCTACCAGTGGTTTTTCCAGAACGCGCCGATTTCCGGCGCCAATGGCGGCAAGTTGGTCATTTCCAATTTCCAGGCCGGGGCGGTCGGCAATTATTACGTGCTGGTGGCCAATGCCGTGGGGTCCGTTCAAAGCGTGCCGGCCAGCATTCAGATCGCCGCCCGGAACCAGAACGGCGCGCCGGCCAACTCCGCCCATGACAAGTTTGGCGACGCGGTGGATTTGTCCAAGACCGGCAGCAGTCCCATGCTGTCGCGGCCCGAAGACGGAGGCGGCGATACGCGCGGCTTCACTGTGTCCCAGACCTTCAGCACCGTTGGCGCCACCAAGGAGGCCGGCGAGCCAAACCCGGCCGGCCAGGCGGGCGGCGCTTCGGAGTGGTACATCTACACCGCTGCCATTGGCGGGACACTGCATGTCGATACCATCGGCAGCACATTCAACACCGTGCTGGGCGTTTACACCAACTCCTCATCCGGCGCGGCGAGCTTCTCCACCCTGGCCGCGGCGCCGAATTGGTCCGGCTTCACCACGAATTACCAGACGCAGGGGCAGCCGAGCCTCAATCTGAGCAACGTGCTTGCGGGCACCGTCTTCTATATCGTGGTGGACGGCTACAACGGGGCCAGCGGCATGGCCAGGCTCAACATCGGTTTGGGCGCGCCTCCAACCATCCTCACGCAGCCGCAAAGCCGGCCCACCACGCCGGGCGGCGGCGCCAGTTTCTCGGTTGCGGTCGTTGGCACAACCAATTTCTACTACCAGTGGCAGTTTGACGGCGGCAACATCGCCCGCGCCACCAATTCCTCCTATTCCCTGACTAACGCGCAACGAACCGCCGTCGGCAGCTACGTCGTCATCGTCAGCAACGCTATCACGACTGTCACCAGCGCGCCCGCTGTGCTTACCTTGCAAAGCAGCCCGTTTATCGTCGCCGGACCGACCAATGAAACCGTCCCGCTCGGCAACAGGGCCGGCTTCTCGGTCACAGCCGGCGGCTCGAACACGCTCTTTTATCAGTGGTATTTTGATGGCGGCAAGATCGCCAAGGCAACCGCGACGAGTTACACCATCGCCTCGGCCCAATACGCGAACGCTGGCACTTATACGGTCGTGGTCAGCAATTCGCTCGGCGCCGCCAGCAACAGCGCCGTTCTCAACGTCACCGAATCCACCAGACCGGTGGTCGCCATCCTGTCGCCCTCAGGCAATTACAGCACCAACAACCCGTCCCTTGTCGTGCATGGCACCGCCCATGATCAGCGGGGAGTGACCGGAATCGGGTTGCTGCTTAACAGCAACGCCGTGCCCGGCGTCACTGGCACGACCAACTGGACTAACTGGTCGGCCGCAATCACCCTGGTTCCGGGGCCTAATTACATCACCGCCAACAGCACAAATGCGGCGGACCTTGTCTCCCTCCCGGTCACGCGCACGATCACCTACATCGTGACTTCACCGCTCACCCTCGTCCCCAATGGCCCCGGCAGAATCACGGGCGAAACCAACAAAGCCATCCTGAAAATCGGCACCAACTACACCGTCACCGCGACGGCTAGCAACAATTGCCTGTTCAGCAACTGGATGATCCTCGACCCGGCCAAAGCGCCGGCCGAAAGCACAACGCCCATTCTTAAGTTCACGATGGCCACCAATCTGGTTTTGGAGGCCAACTTTGTCACCAATCCATTCCCTGCCATCGCCGGCTCATTCAACGGGCTTTTCTACCAGACCAACGGCAGCCCCGTCACCGAACAAAGCTCCGGCTTTGTCACCGTCACCATCGCCTCCACCAGCAAGGGCGCCTACACCGCAAAACTCCTCCTCGATGGCGGTTCATACTCCTTCACCGGCGCCTTTGACCTCAACGGCAACAGCGTCACCAATCTCACTCGCAGGGGTAAATCGCCCCTCACCGTCACCCTGCACGTCGATCTCAACACTCTCCCGCCGGCCACTGTTATGACCGGCACGGTCGCCGCCACCAATTGGGCCGGCCCATCCGGCTTGATGGCCGACTTGGCGGTATTCAATGGCAAAACGATCGTGGCATCCAATTATGCCGGCAAATACACGCTGGTGCTGCCCGGTTCCACCACCCCCGCCACTTCCCCCGGCGGCTACGGCGCCGCCACCTTCACCAACAACCTCGCCGGCACCGCCGTCCTTGGGGGCGCGTTGGGCGACGGCACTTCCTTGGGCAGCCAATCGGCGCCGATTTCCCAGGACGGACTGGTCCCGGTGTATATTCCACTTTATTCGGGCCAAGGCTCGGTCTTCGGCTGGTTGGCCTTCAGCAACCTTCCGCCAAAAACGGTCAGCGGCGACCTCACCTGGTTCAAACTCTCCGGCCCGGCCAAATCGCTTTACTCCAACGGATTTGCCATTCAGACCAACATCATCGGCTCGGTCTATGTGCCATCGGCCACCAACATTCTGGCCCTGACCAACGGCACTCTTACCATCACCGATCCCGGCCAGGGCATTGATTTGGTTTACACCAACGTCACCGTCGCCTCGAATAAGTTGACCTACACGGCCCCGCCGACCAATCAACTCATCGTGACATTCACTCCGGCCAGCGGGACGATGACGGTGAGCTTCCGTCCGACCGGCGCGAAGGCCAACATAACGGCCCAAGGGGTGCTGTTGCAGGACGCGCTGGCCGACCCGTCACTCAAAGCCGCCGGCTGGTTCATCGGCGCCAATCAGACTGGATATTTTATCCTGACCCACTGACACTTGGCTAATGGCGTCATTCTTGCAATTGCGCGACGTTTCCAAATCGTATGATTCGGTCTTGGGAGCGCCGCCCGTGTCCGTGCTCAAGGACATTAACCTCGAAGTGGGATCGGGGGAATCGGCCGCCATTGCCGGCCCGTCGGGTTCCGGGAAAAGCACGCTGCTCAACATCATCGGCACATTGGACCGGCCAACGCGCGGCCAGGTTCTTCTGGAGGGACAAGACCTTGCGCAATTGGACGACGCCGCGCTGGCGGGCGTCCGCAGCCGCCAGATCGGGTTCATCTTTCAGGAGCACCATTTGCTCCCGCAATGCACCGTCTTGGAGAATGTCCTCGTCCCCACCCTGGCGTGCGACGACCGGCAGCTTCGCGCCGGCGCGCCGGATCGCGCCCGCCGCCTGCTGGAGCGCGTCGGCCTTGGGCCGCGCCAGGACCACCGGCCCGGGCAGCTTTCCGGCGGCGAACGCCAGCGCACCGCCGTCGTGCGCGCCTTGATCAACCAACCCCGCCTGTTGCTGGCCGACGAACCGACCGGCGCCCTGGACCGCGCCGCCGCCGAAGAATTGGCGCGCCTTCTCGGCGAGCTTAACCGCGAAGAGGGCGTCACCCTGCTGCTGGTCACCCACGCCCCGGACTTGGCCCGGCGCATGTCCCGCCGCTTCGAGTTGTTGAACGGGAGTCTGGTCGAAGCCGGCTCGCCAAGGCGTGATCCTCCGACCGTTCGTTAAAAAAACGCCTTCACCAGGAAGTAAAGCCCCAGCCAAACGCCCACGGTGGCCGCGACACTCAACACCATGACCACCCACGCCACAGTGGTGCGGCCCAACTGCATCAGGTGCAATCCCAACGACGCCATCGAAAGAAGCAGACTCACACAGAGCAGAGTCACCTTGATGCTGCACCAAACCGCCGGCCAGTCAAACCAATTGTCCCACGCCGAGTTTCGCGCGATTTGGTAGAACGTCTGGCCCTCCAGATGACCCGGATTCGGCAACAGGAGAACCAGCGCGATCCCGCACAACCCAATCCACATCAGTCGCGCTGTGCCGCGCAGCATCAGTTCTTCTTCTCTGTTCATATCCGTTGCGCCTTTCCTCCGCCTTGCTGGTTTCTTCTGTTGGAAACCCAACTCTACACGACAATCAACCGCTGTCAATTGATTCTTCGCCGCGTCATTCCTCCGGCCCTGCCGGCGGGTTTTCCCACTCCGGATAGACTTGCGCGCTCAACTGGCCGCGCCGGATCAACTCCTGGAGGTCGCGAATTATCGTGCGGCGCGCCACGCCAAATTGCCTGGCCAGAAGGGAAATGTTGGGACGCTGGCGGGAGTTGCCGATCAGTTGTCGAATGCGGTTCTGGCGGCTGAGCCGGTCGGTCGAGCGGCTGAACATTTCCAGCGCGTCCACACGGTTGGATCGCTCCAGGGCCTCGAATTGCCTCACCGCCTCGCGCTGCCCGCACTCGGCCAGGGCGATTTCGACCGTGCGCTGCAATTCATGGATGTCCACCGGCTTGGGCAGGCAGTAATGAGCCCGCCGCGGCCCTTGCAGCGCCCTCATTTGCTGTTGCACCTCCAGCGCGCCGGACACAATGATGACCGGCACAAAAGGAAGCAACTCCTTGAATTGCGGCAGAAACTCCAGCCCCAGCTCGCCCTCCGACAGCACGTGGTCGAGGATGACCAGGTCCGGCGGCTGGCGGGAGATGTGGGCGAGGGCCTGGCTGCCGCTTTTGACGCGGTACAATTTATATTTGACTAATGCCTCCTCGTAAATCTCGAATTGGAGATCGTCGTCTTCAATGATCAGGATGGCCGGGGTGTTCATGACGCGGGCGGTGTGACGGGTTGGCGGCGCGGCTGGGCCGGTAGTATCAGGCTGAAAACGCTGCCCTCCCCAACAGTGGATTGCAGGGCCAATCCAGCCTCCATTTTTTTGGCCAGTTCATAGACGATCGAAAGGCCCAAGCCGGTGCCCCGCCGCGTGGACAGCGCTTTGGTGGTGAAAAACGGCTCGAAAACGCGCGGCATATTCTCGGGCGCGATGCCGCACCCGAAATCCCGCACCGAAACCGACACGTATGCCTGCGCCGCTCCGGGTGGCAGCGCCAGCCCCGCGGGCAGTTCGCCGGCATGTGCGGTCGTGATAACGATGCGTTTGCGGCCGCTCATCGACTCCGCCGCGTTG
>JBEKSF010000060.1:0-42118 GCA_049517295.1 Verrucomicrobiota bacterium | reverse complement strand
TAGTAGAAAATGGCCTGCATCTGCTCGTAACCTTGGGCGTCTGAGCCGATGAAGAAGGAGTTGGCCGGCGGAATGATCGTGACCGGCCCGCCGGTGGCGGCGAGTTGGCCGTCCAGGAACATCGCGGTGTTGGTGTCTCCATAGCAAATTGCCAATAGATGGATGGAGTTGGCCGGCCAGCTTATCGGGGCGCTGGCGTAGGTGACGGTTTGGGAATTGCTGACGCCGCCGAAGATGAGGTTCTGTCCGGCGGCATCGGCCCAGATTGCCCATAGACCTTGCGGCGAACCGGTTGAAAAGTCGCCGGACGCCAGCAGGAAAGCCGTATCGCCGGGGCCTGCGCCGAGTTGGTTGGTGTCGGCAGTGGCCCAATCGTTAATGAAGATGCATCCCAGGGCGCCGTCTGCGAGAATTACGTTCGTGTGTCCGGAATCAACGACGGACTCTTCCAAAAACGCAGGGACAGAATTTCCGGTATCCAATTGGAACGCGTTGCCACCCAAAAGCGGCACGCTGGCCAGGTTGGTGAAGGCAATTGGGGGATAGTCGCCAAGGTCTGAAAGCCAGTTGGTGTCGGCAAAGGAGTAACTTTGCAAAAATGGGTCTGGCGGGGGCGGTGGAGGGCCGGATTGGGCGAGAGCGCCAAGGGTGAGAAAAAGGAGAGAGACAACGGCAAGGCAGTTGGTTGCCTGTTGTTTGAGGATTTTCATGGGGGGCCTTTGTTTACATAGTTACCTCATCCTTTCAATGCTGACGGGTGGAGGTTGACGGGTGGCGTGAGGTTTGTCAAGCGGAAATAGGAGAAATAACGGCCTATGGCGCATTTCGATACGGCAACCGTGGGAATGCAGGTGCATGGGGCCGGGAATGTGGCTGGCGAGACGCCAGCCACCGCGACCGAGACGGATCGCGCTACCCCGGTTCCTCGCCGTAACCGAACGCGCGCACGTAAGCGGACAACCGCTGTTGGAACGGCTCCAGCGCCGCGGCATAATGCTTCCAGCGTCCGACGGCCCGGTTATGCACCGGCTGGGCCACTTCGCTGTAGGTCGGCGAAAACACCAGTTTTCGGCTGGCCGCCTCGTGGCAATTGGCTTGGGCGGGATGCCATGTCAATCCTAGAAATTCGGTGACGCGCCGCCCCTCCTTTTCCACGCCCGCCACGACGTCCTCGTAGCGCGTTTCGATCCAATCGAAGCCCCCCAATTCGCGCATCCGCAGCCAGACATCCATCAGGTCCGCGTAGTGCCCCATGGCCCGCTCGAGGCTGAGGAAATTGACGTTCACCGGCGTCAAGGCCAGGTTCTGGAAGAAACAACTCACGACCACGTCGCGCGGATCGCGCAAGGCGATGAGCACTTTCGATTCCGGAAAGACCCGCAGCCAGAGGTGGAGCGAGGCGGTGGGAGACGGATTCTTGTCAATCACAATATAAGGCGCCGGCCCCTCCGGCTCCTCCCGCAGCAGGCTCCGGCGGTAACGCCGCCGCATCTCCGCCCGCCGCGCCGCGCCAAGGTCGTCCAGCGCCCCCACCCCCAGCGGCGGAAACGGTGGCGGCGGCGCCAGCTTGTCGCCCACTTCCACAACAAAGGCCTCCGATTCATCCACCGCCCGGATGGACGGGTGCGCCCCCAGGATTTGTTCCAGGAGGGTGGTGCCGCTGCGGGGATGGCCGCCCAAAAGCGCCAGCTTGTGGGGGAACGGCTCGCACGGCGCCTCGTCACGCCACCGGCGCACCATCTCCGGCGTCAGGCGCGCCAGCAGGGAGCGCCGCTGGCGCACGGCCTTGTCATAAGACTGCTCCAGCGGCGCGACATTGTTAGTTTGTCGAACGGCCGCCTTGGCTTTGAGCAACCACTCGATGGCCTCGGCGTATTGTCCCGCCTCATCAAGAACCACCCCCAGAAGGTGGAGGCAGGATATGCGCACGTTCGGCTCCCGCAAATCGGTCTTGAGCAAATCCCGCAGGGCCGTTTCCGCCTCGCCGTTGCGGTCCTGGCGATGGTGAAGGAAGGCGCGGTAATAGAGCGCGGCGGGATCGCCCGGATGGAGTGCCAGGCATCTTTCTATTTGTTCCCAGGCCTCTTCCAAGTGGCGCTCCCGTTCCAGCCATGCGGCCCAACTCAGGCGCGCGTGAATGGATGAGGGGTCCGCCTTGACCGCGCGCTCGAAGCAAGCCCGCGCGCGCTCCGGTTGGCGCATCCGGTGATGCTGCTGGCCCAGGGCGACCAGAACGGCGGCGTCATGGACCGCCATTTCTTCCGCGCGCGCAAGGGCCTGATTGGCCAGCGAAAAGCCCAAATCGGCGGCGGCGGCGGCGCCATACTCGACCCAGAGATTGACGACGCCGGGAAAGCGATTGACCAGTTCCCGATAGGCGGCAAGGGCCAGGGACGGACGGCCGCCCACCAATTGTTCGCGCGCCTTTTGCCAACGCATGATGTCTTGCGATGACTGCTCAAGCCGAGCCAAGTCCGACTGTAAGGGAAGGCCCATTTGATTGTTAATGGCCCTGCCAGGGCGGCAAGTCAAGGCGGCCAGCCGCTACGGAGATGACAGCCGAAAGAATAGAGGCCCCGCCGGCGGCGGACTGAGGGTGACGCTGTCGAACGGGCCGCTGGTGGTGACCGTGTAACCCGCGAACCCCCAATTCGTCGTGCTCAAATCCGAATTGGTCTGGAGCGCCAGGCTGCCGGCCAACGAGGACCAGGAAACGACCACGCTGCCCGGCATCGGGGACGCTACGGTCAGTGCCGATGTTACCACAATCCTTTGCGTCAGCACCGCCACTGTGTCGTCAAAGTAATTGGCGCTGACCAAATCCAGCCTGCCGTCGCCGTTGACATCGGCCGCCACCACGGACCGCGGCGCTTGACCCACGGTCAGTGTGGCGCTGAAGCGAAAACCGCCCCGGCCATCGTTGGTCAAGATGGTCAGCGTGTCGCCGGGGTAATCGGGAGAGTCTCCCTCGTTGCCGCTGATTAAGTCCGGTTTGCCGTCGCCATTGATATCCGCCGCCACAACACAATAAGGCCCAACTCCCACTGAGAGCGTGGCATTGGAGCCAAAGACACCGCTGCCGTTGTTGGTCAACACCGTCAGCGAGTTGTCATCGTAGTTGGCGCAGATTAAATCCGGTTTCCCGTCGCCGTTGACATCCGCCACCGCGACACACGTCGGCGCATTGCCGACCATCAGCGTGGCATTGGAGCCAAAGACACCGAATCCATTGTTGGTCAACACCGTCAGGGTGTTGGTGCCGGAATTGGCGCAAATCAAATCCAGGCTGCCGTCGCCATTAACGTCCGCCGCCGCCACCGACCGCGGCTCAATCCCAACCGTCAGCGTGGCATTAAAGCCAAAAACGCCACTGCCATTGTTGGTCAGCACCGTCAGGGTGTCGCCGAACAAATTGGCGCAGACGAGGTCCGGCTTGCCGTCGCCGTTGAGGTCCGCCGCGACAACCGAAACCGGCGCCGCGCCGACCGAGAGCGTGGCGTTTGAGCCAAAGACCCCGCTGCCATTGTTGGTCAGCACCATCAGCGTGTCCAGCGCCAGGTCCGCGCCGATCAAATCCACTTTGCCGTCCCCGTTGATATCCGCCGCCACGAGGCAAGACGGCTCGACATTGCCCAGATTCAGCGTGGCATTGGAGCCAAAGACCCCCCTGCCATTGTTAGTCAGCACCGTCAACGTGTCGCCCATGCCCGAAGCATCAACGTTGGCGCTGATCAAATCCACTTTGCCGTCTCCGTTGACATCCGCCGCCACAACCGAATTCGGCTCACCCCCCACGGGATACGCAAGGGCCGTGAACAGGCGCACCGCCGGGGGCCGGTAGGTCGTTTGTGTCAGCACCGTCAAGGTGTTAGTTTCAAAATCGGCGCAAATCAAATCCAGTTCTCCATCCCCATTGACATCCGCCGCCGCGACCGAATACGGCCCCCTTCCGACGGTGAACGTGGCGTTGGAGGAAAAGACACCGAAGCCATTGTTGGTCAACACGGTCAACGTATTCGTGCCCGAATCGGCGCAAATCAAATCCAGCGAGCCGTCGCCGTTGACGTCCGCCGCCACGACCTGTTCGGGCGCCAAGCCTACAGTCAAGGTGCTATTGTAGCCAAAGACACCAAGGCCATTGTTGGTCAACACCGTCAGCGTATTGGTATCAAAACTGGCGCAGACCAAATCCAGCGAGCCATCTCCATTGACGTCCGCGGCCACGACACAAGACGGCGTGCCATCCACCATGAGCGTGGCATTGTAGCCAAAAACACCGAAACCGTTGTTGGTCAGAACCGTCAGCGTGTTGGTGCCCGAATCGGCGCAAATCAAATCCAATGAGCCGTCAGCGTGTTGTCACCGCTATTGGCGGTGATTAAATCCAACTTGCCATCGCCGTTGATATCCGCCGCCACGACCCAAAGCGGCGCGGCACCCACCGAGAGCGTCGCGTTGGAGCCAAAAACTCCGCGACCGTTGTTGGTCAGCAGCGTCAGCGTGTTGTCACCGCTATTGGCGGTGATTAAATCCAACTTGCCGTCGCGATTGATGTCCGCCGCCACAACGCAGAACGGGCCCTTGCCCACGGTCAGGGTGGCATTGGAGCCAAAAACCCCGCTTCCGCTATTGGTCAGCAACGTCAGCGTGTTGCTGGCGGAATTGGCGCAAATCAAATCCAGCTTGCCATCGCCATTGATGTCCGCCACCACCACACAAGCCGGCGCGCCGCCGACCGTATAGGCGCCAGACACGAATGCCAGGCCTTGCGCGCCAGCGGGATAAGCAAGGGCAAAGAAACAGCCGAAGAGAGCGAGCGGGGAAAAGTTTGTTTTCATACTTCACGTGACCCACCCGTTTATCCGCCCGTTGTCGCGGAATCGCAAGCAAAATGGCCCGCCACCGGCGCCCGCAAAAGAACCCAATTACGCTGTGGCGCTGGCGGCTCTATTTTCTTTCCAGACCGAACAGCGGATGCCGTTTGTTGTGGCGAATAATCATCACACGAATTTGTTCGCCATCGGTTTCATAAAGAAAATGGTAGGGGAATCGTTTCAGGTTGACGCGCCGGAAGTTCTCACCAGCGGGCGGAAATCGCAAAGGAGATCGCGCCGCCGCGATAATTGAAGCGCGGAACTCCTCGCGGAATGAATCTTCAAGCCGGCTGGAAATCTGCCGGTAATAGCGGAGAATTTCCAGCACGTCCCGCTGAACCAGCGGGTGGTAGATCACTTCCACTAATCGCGCTCCCTCTCAAGACCCGCCCAAAATTCCTGCGACGTCATAGGGCTTATACGTCCGGCATTCAGTTCTTCCCGCCGGCGCACCGCCTCGCCAAGGCTCTCGGCGCTCGCGTCATCGTCGCCGGAGGGAGGAAGTGAGTCGAGAAGCCAGACAACCAGCTTTGCACGCTCATCCGCCGGGAGATCGGAAACGGACTTTTGAATTTCTGCAACTGACATAGCGTAAGTGTAATCCACCCCAGGTGCTTGGCAAGGGCACTCGCGGAGCTTGTCGCTCACCGCACCGCATTTCATTTTTTTCGACTTGCCGCCGCCAGGGGCGGTTTGATGTGGACCGCGGCGGCAAGAGGAAGGGCGCGACGCCGCTTTGATGCGACGCGATTTCAGCCGCCTCGGAAGTTCCGAGCGCCTCTGTAAAGTCGAAAGCGGTGTCGCCGCTACGCTTTGCCACCGCACTCCATAAAAGAGGCGCCGATCAGTTCGCGGACCTTTGCCGCAATCCCCTCCGCATCCCTCATCAGCGATTCGCCGACCAGAATGGCGTTGGCCCCCGCCCGCCGCACGCGCTCGACGTCGCCCCGGTTGTGGATGCCGCTCTCGGCCACGATCAAGCTGCCCTTGATCTTTGCGGCCAGGCGCTCGGTCACTCCCAGGTCCACCGCGAATGTGTCCAGGTTGCGGTTATTGATCCCGATGAGCTTCGCGCCGATGGCCAGCGCGCGTTCCAATTCCGCCTCGTCATGCACTTCCACCAGCGCGGCCAATCCGGCCTCTTCCGCCAGCCCGTGAAAGCGCTGGAGTTGCGCCCCGCTCAGGATTCTCACGATCAGCAGGATCGCGTCCGCGCCATTCTCAAGCGACTCCGCTATCTGCCGCTCGTCGATGATGAAGTCCTTCCGCAGCAACGGCACTTTCACCGCCTGGCGGATGGCCCGCAGATAATCCAGCGAGCCTTGAAAAAATCGCTCGTCCGTCAAGACCGACAGGCAGTTCGCGCCGGCCGCTTCATACGCCCGCGCAATGCGCACGGGATCAAAATCCGCGCAGATCACCCCCGCGGAGGGCGAGGCCTTTTTGACTTCCGCAATGAGCGCCACCGAGCCGCGCCCGGCGGTTTTCAGCGCCCGCGCGAAATCCCGCCGCGGCGCCGCGCCCGCCCGCGTGATGCCCCGCGCCGCCAGCGGCGCCACCTCGCGTTTCTTCTGCGCGACAATTTCGTCAAGGATGCTCACTACTCGTCCTCGTCCTTCACCCCGGCCATCCGTTTGGCCGGGCAGCCCGCCCGCAGCCAGGCATTGACAAACGCATCCAGGTCCCCGTCCATCACCGCCTGGACGTTGCTGGTTTGCTGGCCCGTGCGCAGGTCCTTGACCATTCGATAGGGCTGGAAGACGTAGCTGCGAATCTGGTGCCCCCAGCCAATGGCCCCCTTCTCGCCGTAGAACCGCTCCAAATCGGCCACTTGTTCATCCAGCCGCCTGGCGTAGATTTTCGATATCAACAGTCGCATCGCGGTCGCGCGGTTCTGGTGCTGCGAGCGCTGGCTTTGCGAGGCCGCCACGATGCCGGTCGGCAGGTGCGTGATGCGCACGGCCGTTTCCACCTTGTTGACATTTTGCCCCCCTTTGCCGCCCGAGCGGTACGTATCGACCTGCAACTCCGCCGGTGGCAGGACAATATCGGCGCTAGTTTCCTCGATTTCCGCAATCACATCCACGCTGGCAAAACTGGTGTGGCGCCGCTTGTTGGAGTCAAAGGGCGAAATGCGCACCAACCGATGAACGCCCCGTTCAGCCTTGCAATAGCCGTAGGCGCATTCGCCCCGGACCAGAACCGTGGCGTTTTTGATGCCGGCCCCTTCGCCGGGCAGCATGTCTGTCAATTCTATCTCCCACCCGCGCGACTCGCCCCACCGCTGGTACATCCGCAGCAGCATCCCCGCCCAATCGCAGGCCTCTGTGCCGCCGGCGCCGGAATTGATGCTCAGGATGCAATTGCTCCGGTCGTGCGGGCCGTTGAGAAAGACCTTCAACTCCAGGTTCTCCAATTCTTTGTGGAATTGTGACAACTCCCCCTCCATCTCCGCCTCGTGGCGCGCCTGGCCCGCCGGCGGCTCCGCCTCCGCCAGCTCGAGCATGATGCGGAAATCCTCTATCTGCCGCTCCGCTTTGAGCACAGGCTCGGTTTTCTTGCGCAGGCTGTTGGCCTCGTCGATGAGATTTTGCGCTTTTTCCCGGTTGTTCCAGAAGTCCTCGCGAGACATCAATGTGTCCAGCTCGGCCAGCCGTTTTTGGACGCCGGGGACATCAAAGAAACCTCCGCAGGTGGGCGACTTTGTCCGCGGCCGTTGGCAACTGATCTTTAATCTTCTCGAACATGATGGCCTAACCTACACGAAATCCTCCCTCGCGCCAACCGCCAAATCTCGCCGCTCGCCAAAGAAACCATTGCGCCAGGATGAGGATTGCGGATAGATTACATCTCATGCTGCAAACTATGGACAGCCGGGAGACAACCGATGCTCCCTCTTCCTTTGCCGCCCAATACCTGAAGGCCTTTCGTTTCATGCTCCTTTCCAGGGTGCTGGATGACAAAATGGCCAGCCTTTACCGCGCCGGCAAAATCCACGGCGGCGTCTTCCTCGGCCGCGGGCAGGAGGCCCTGAGCGTTTCTGTCGGCCTGGCCCTGCGCAAGGGCGATGTCTTCGCGCCGCTCATCCGCGATGGCGCCGGACGGTTGGCCTTTGGCGAACCAGTCCTCGACGCCGTCCGCACCTACCTCGGCTCCGCTCTTGGCCCAATGCGGGGACGCGATGGAAACGTCCACCGCGGCCGTCCGCGGGAGGGATTGCTTCCCATGATCAGCCATTTGGGCGCGATGATTTCGGTCGTCAACGGCGCGTTGCTGGTGCGCAAATTCAAAAAGATCGACGGCGTTGTGGGGGTTGCGTCCATCGGCGACGGCGGCACCTCCACCGGCGCGTTTCACGAGGCATTGAACCAGGCGGCGGTCGAACACCTGCCGCTGGTGCTGGTGGTCGCCAATAATCAATACGCCTATTCCACGCACACGAGCCGCCAATTCGCCTGCCGTGATTTGGCCGATAAAGCCGCCGGTTACGGCGTCGCGCCTCATTCTGTCGATGCCACCAATTTGGAGGATTGTTTGCGCACGCTGGCGGCGGCTGTCACCCAAGCCCGCCAGGGCGGCGGCCCGCAATTGGTCATCGGCAGCCTCCTGCGACTCTGCGGCCACGGCGAACACGACGACGCCCAATACATCGACCCCCAACTCAAGCAATCCGCCTTGGGGCGCGATTGCCTGGTAGTCGCCGAGGAGCGGTTGTTGCGCGAAGGCTGGGCCGACGCCAATGCCCTGCGCGCTCTGCGCCAGCAGGCCGCCCGCCAAGTCGATGAAGCCGTCGCCACCGTCCAACGCGAACCGCCACCCGATCCATTCAAGGAAAAGTGGTGCGCCCTGGCTTCGCCCCACCTGAGCGAGATGTTCGACAATCCGCCGCTCTCCGACGCCCAATGAGCATCACTTACCTGGAGGCGATTCGCGCGGCCCAAGCCAAGGCGCTGGCCGATGATCCCCGCGTCTTTATTTACGGACAGGACGTCGGCGCCTTCGGCGGCGCTTTCAAGGCCACCAAAAACCTGGCCAGCCAATTCCCCGGCCGCGTCATCGATGCGCCCATCAGCGAAGACGCCATCGTCGGCGCGGCCATCGGCGCCGCCATAGAAGGGATGCGCCCGATCATCGAAATGCAATTCGCCGATTTCTCCACGCCGGGCTTGAACCAGATCATCAATCAGGCCGCCACTCTCTATTGGCGCACCCGCGTCCCCTGTCCTATCACCATCCGGTTGCCCTCCGGCGGCACTTCCGGCGGCGGCCCCTTTCACAGCCAATGCTTGGAGGCGCTTTATGCCCATTACCCGGGGTTGATCGTCCTCACTCCCGCCACGGTTGAAGACGCCTACAGCATGTTGCTGGAGGCGGTGGCCATCGACGACCCGGTGATCTTTTGCGAGCACAAACACCTTTACTACCATCTTAAAGCGCCCGCGCTCCCCACCGAAGCCATGCCGGTGGGCAAAGCCCGCATCGCCCGCCCCGGACGCGACCTCACCATCGTGGCTTACAGCGCCATCCTGCACGACGCCCTGACCGCCGCCGACGAAATCGCGGGCGAAGGCGCCGAAATCGAAGTCGTGGACTTGCGATCAATTAAACCGCTGGACACCGACACGATCGTCGCCTCCGTCGCGCGCACGGGCCGGTTGTTGTGCGTCGGCGAGGCCTTCCCCTGGGGCGGCGTCACCGCCGAAGTCATCGCCCGCGTGGCCACCGAAGGATTTGGCCTTCTGGACGCGCCCCCACAGCGCCTCAACGCCAAAGACACCCCCATTCCCTATCACCCCAAGCTTTGGCTGGTACATCGCCCAACGGCCCGCAGCATCTGCGCCGCCGCCCGCCGTTTGCTGGAAATGTGACATGAAACAACTGCCCATCATTATGCCTCAGTTGGGCGAGTCCATCGCCGAAGCCACCATCGTCAATTTCCTCATCAAGCCCGGCGACACCGTCGCGGCGGACCAGGACGTCATCGAAGTCGAAACCAACAAGGCGACCATGAACGTGTCCTCCCCGTGCGCGGGCAAAGTCGTCAACCTCACCGTCAAGTTGCGCGAAAGCTATCCTGTCGGCGCGGTGCTCGGCCACATTGAACTGTCCCCGGAAGAAGCCCGCCGTCTCGGCCTGGACCATCCGGAGCTGGAGGAATCTCCCGCGCCCCCCTATGCCGCCGGCCCAAAAGCCCCTCCGTCCGAAACCAAATCCGGCGTCGAGCCAACCTTGCGCGGCTTGCCTGTGCCCGCCCACGCCGCCGGCGCCAGTTACATGTCGCCCCGCATGAAGGCGCGCATGGCGGAATTGGGCCTCCACGCCGCCGACCTTGCCGGCCTGCCGGGCAGCGGCGCGGCCGGCCGCGTCACCATCCAGGACTTCGAGAAATTCCTCGCCAATCTGGAACGCCACAAACTGACCAACGCCTCCTCGATGCGCGTGGCCGTCGCCGACGCCATGCGGCGCAGTTGGACCCGCCCCATCGCCACCGTCGCGCTGCCCTGCCCGCTGGATGCCATGCTGGCCCATCGCAAAGTCAGCCGCCCTAAAATCGGGCCCGCCCTTTACGCCTTGCGCGCCCTGGCCGTCGCCTTGGTCGAAAACAGCGCCCCCGCCGGCAGGCTGGTCGGAAATAAAATCGTCCATCCCCCTTCCATTGACGTCGGCTTCGCTGTCGAAGCCGAAGAGGGCGTGCTCGTTCCGGTCCTGCGCAACGCCGATGCCCGCCCGTTGAGCGACCTGGTGCATCCCTACAATGAACTGGTCGAAATGGCCCGCCAGCGCCGCCTCCCCGCCGAGGCCACGGGCGGCTCGATCGCCACCGTGACCAATTTCGGAACTTTCGGTTTGACTTGGGCCACGCCGATTCCGCTGCCCGAACAAACCCTCGTCCTGGGCCTGGGCGCGGGCCGCAAGGTGCCGTCCTGGGACGAGAAGAAGAATCAATTCGTTCCCGTCTTCGAGGCCAATCTGACCCTCAGTTTCGATCATCGCGTCCTGGACGGCGGGGCGGCCGGCCGCCTCCTGACCCACGTAGCCGCCCTGCTGCAAACCCCCGAAAAACTCTGATTGCCCGATTTGGCATGAATTTCGGCGCTCACATGTCAACGGCGGGAGGCGCCTGGAAAGCCCTCGAACGCGGCGCGTCAATCCACTGCGATGTCGTCCAGATTTTCGTCAAGAATAACATGCAATGGACCGGCAAGCCGCCCTCGGCCGAAGACATCGCGCAGTTTCACGAGCAGCGCAAGCGGCACCGATTTGCCTGCGTCTTCGGCCATACCGGCTACCTCATCAACCTTGGCGCGCCGCCTTCCCCCAACCGCTCCAAGTCCCTCCAGTCCCTCATCCAGGAAATCACCTTCGCCGGCGCGCTCGGTCTGCCCTTTCTTGTCCTGCATCCCGGCGCCCATCTCGGCGCGAGCGAGCAGGAGGGCATCAAGCGCATCGTCGCCGGCCTGGACGAGGTTTTTCGCGCCACAAACAAATCGACCGTCCGCGTCGCCCTGGAAAACACCGCCGGACAGGGAAGCTGTCTGGGCAACCAACTCGAACATCTGGCCGCCATTTACGATCGCGTCAAAAAGCCCGAACGCCTGGCTGTGTGCATCGACACCGCCCATCTTTTCGCCGCCGGCTACGACATCCGCGCCAAAAAAGGGTGGGACAACACCATCCGGCAATTCGACTCCCTGCTGGGCCGGGACCAGATCGCCGCCTTTCACCTCAACGATTCCAAGACCGAATTGAATTCACGCGTGGACCGCCACGAACACATCGGCAAGGGCAAAATTGGATTGGCGGCCTTCCGCCACATCGTCAACGACCCCCGTTTCAAGTCTTTCCTCGGCTGCCTGGAAACTCCCAAATCCGACGACCTGCACGAAGACGTCGAAAACCTGGCCACACTCCGCCGCCTGGCGGCGACAAGTTGATCCCAATCGCGTGGCGCCCTTTTCATTCCGCCAGCGCCACAAAATTCTTCAACAACCGCAACCCGACGACCTGGCTTTTCTCCGGATGGAATTGCGTCGCATACACATTGTCCCGCCACACCGACGACGCAAACGGCTCCCCGTACGTCGTCTCCGTCGCCGTGATCGCGGGGTCCGCCGGTCGGGGAAAAAAACTGTGGACGAAATAAACGTAACTGCCGGATCGAATCCCGTGAAAAATCGGACATTCGGGCTGGACGACGTTCAATTGGTTCCACCCGATCTGCGGAATCTTGACGCCCGTGGCCGCCGAAAACCGCACCACCTTCCCGCCGAAAATCCCCAACCCCGCCGCGCAACTATTGAACTCCTCGCTCCGCTCGAACAGGGCCTGATAACCGACGCAGATGCCCAGGAACGGCCGCCCGCTCTGAATGAACTCCTTGATGGCGCCGAGCAACTCCTGTTTCCGCATCGCGTTGACGCAATCGTCAAACGCCCCCACGCCGGGCAGGACGACGGCCCGTGCGCCGGCCATCTCCTCCGGACGCCGGGCCACGCGCACCTCGGCGCCGACCTTGAGCAGCGCCTTTTGGACGCTGCGCAGGTTGCCCGAATCATAATCAATCAAAGCGATCACCCGTCCGCAAAGGTAACACTCCACCGCCATCGGTCAACGCCCGCGGTGATCCAGCCTTTGCCCGTGTGAATCGCCTCACCCCGCCCTCGTAATGTTTTGACCAGAAGGTCATCCTGATTTAAACTAGCGTAAATTACGGGCATCCAACCGCCAATGGCGGCCGGATGCGAGCTTTGGCCAAATCAACCTCAGAATTGGTCTGTACTGCCTAAGTTTTTGCTTGCGATGAAATACCTGATTCTAATGGTGGTCCTGTTCGCCTTGGCCTTCACCGCGTTTGCCGGCGAACGGCCGCATGACGCCAGCGACATTCAAGGCACTTGGCTGCCAACCGAGGCCGTGCTGGGCGGCGAGCCTATGAAGGACGATTTTTTGACCAATACCGTCCTCAAGCTGGACCACGGCAAATATGAGGTCACCGTCTCGGGCGCGTCCGACAAGGGGACCTACACCATCGACTCCGCCATAAAGCCGAAGACTCTGGACATCACCGGCACTGAAGGACCGAACGCCGGCCGGAAAATCCCCGCCATCTATGAACTCCGCGGCGACACCCTCCGCATCTGTTACGGCCTCGGCGGCAGCGCCCGGCCCTCCGAATTCAATAGTCCGCCCGGCACGAAGTTTTTTTTCGTGACCTACCATCGCAAGAAATAATTTGTGCCGGATGGTTTCGGCCGAATATCCATGTCCGGGATTTGCAAAGAATGAAAATCGAATCCGTCTGTGTCTGCTGTGGATCGAGTCCCGGCCTCCTTCCTGAATACCTCGAAGCAGCCTCCAAGTTTGGCCGCCTGCTGGCGTCACGCGGGATTACTCTTGTCTATGGCGGCGGTAAAGTCGGTCTCATGGGAGCCGTTGCGGATGGGGCCCTTGAGGCAGGTGGACGAGTTATTGGCGTGATTCCAAAATCGCTGATTGATAAAAAAGTCGCTCACACGGGACTGACGGAACTTCATCCCGTTTCCTCAATGCACGAGAGGAAGGCCAAAATGGCTGATCTTTCGGATGCTTTTGTGGCGCTGCCCGGCGGAGTTGGAACCTTGGAAGAGATTTTTGAGGCCTGCACATGGACCCAACTCGGATTTCATTCCAAACCCTGTGCATTTCTCAACGTGATGGGATTTTATGATTCCCTATTTGCTTTTATCCACAACCTCGTAGCGCAGCGCTTTCTAAAACCTGAACATTTAAGTTCACTGCTTCTGGAGACGGACATGGACCGATTACTCGCCCGGTTGCAGGCATACGAGCATGTATCCGTTGACAAGTGGATCGACAGATAAGCGGACACTTCACTGAAGCGAACGCCGACAAGTCCGGTATGCGGCGGCGAGGGAGACGCCGGGGTTGGCGAGGATGGCGAAGGCCCTGGTTAAGTCGTTGCCGGAGAGGGTGTTGAGGCAGGCGTCGCGGCGTGGCTTGCGGGGTGCGAAGAAGGGAGCGTTGTCATTCATAGAATTGGGGGGATAAAAGAATTAGTGTTAATAGTTTAATAGGATGTCTAATAATTTTCGTCTGATAAGTGTTTCTAATTTATCTGGAATGGGGCATCGCGTTGGTGGATGGACGGGCGCGGCAGACAGGGTGGCTGGGACGGTTGCCGCCGTTGGTTGGCAAGCGTCCGTCTTGGCCAATGGGCGCGGGAAACGGTCCCGCGCGACAGACATAATCGATGCCTTCACGCGCAGGAGTTGATCACATTTCCACGAGGGGGAAAAACCGACTGGGGGAAAAAACGCAGAATTCTTGAAGATTTATTTCGGCCACAGATTAACCCGGATTGACACTGATATGGGGAAGGCGGAAGACGTTGATGGAAAGGAGGTTTTGACATGATTAACAAGATGAAGAGGATGTTTCTGAACAAAGGCGAAAATGGGCGGTGAAGTGTGTGACTCGGCTGAACAAAACCGGCGGGATTCTGAATGCATGAAGATGGCCCAAAAATCGTTTTCGGAGCGCTGGGTCAAGAGGGTCCAGCAAGGGCGACAAAAGCTCAATCAATTGTCTGAACGATGATGATGAGAATGAAAACATGCCAATTTCTTGCGACCAACCGATTCACGCATGGACGAACGTGACGGACGGGCACGGACTTTCACGGACGGGCACGGACTTTCACGGACGGGCACGGACTTTCACGGACGGGCACGGACTTTCACGGACGGGCACAGAAGGCAGTCCAGGCCAGAATGCGCCGCTTCTATGGAGCCGGGTTTGTTTTCAGAATCCAGGCGGCGATGTCGGTTACGACGGGTTCAGCGACGTGACCGGGGGACATGTACTCGGCGGGCTTGCTTTTGCCTTCGCCGGGCATGAAGAGGTGGTTCAAGTCGGGATACAGTTTGAAGGTGACGGACGGCCGCGAGGCGAGCGCCTTTTTCCAACCGGCGAAGTCCGCGTCGGTGACCTGGTAGTCGCGGCCCCCTTGCAGGATCAGGAGGGGCTGTCTCAATGTTCTGGCGGCGGTCAGCGGGTCGTGCTCGCGCAGGTCCAGCCAATACCCCGGGGGAGCGTGCAAGATCGACGCGGAGGAAGAAGCGTCGGCGGCGGTGAGCTTTTTCACTTTTGCAACGTCTGCAAGAAGCTCGTTGAGTGTGGCTTGGGCCTGCGCGGACGGATTGAGGGAAAGGAGATAGCGGGTCTGCTCAACCATGAGATCTTCCAAAGGGCGAGTGGCGCCTGCCATGATGATCAGGCCGGCAAGATTGGGGTCGGACTGGGCGATTCTTGGCGCGACCGTGCCGCCAAGGCTGTGGCCCAGGACGAAAACGCGCTTGGGATCGATGCCATCGGTCTGGCGCAGTTGAGCGGCGGCGCTCAGGGCGTCATCGATCGTTTCTTCCTGCACGGTGAACTGGCTCATATCCGCGACGACAAGCTTGTCGGCGTGTTCCTTGGTTCGCTTTTCGTAACGGAGAACGGCGATGCCCTTTGTGGCCAGCCCCCAGGCCAGGTCACGGAATGGTTTGTTGGCCAGGACAGTTTCATCGCGATCATTTGGCCCGGAACCGTGGACAAGGACGACGGCGGGCACCGGCTGTCCCATACCGACTGGCAGGGTCAGCGTGCCGGGCAAGGACCATTCGCCGGAGCCAACGGTAAAGTTGCGTTCGCGATAAGCGCCGGCCATGGCGTAAGGAGGCGGCTTGAATGAGTCAGGCTCAGGTTGGCTGGGGACAAAAAAGAGGCCGGCAATCTCCTTGTGGGCATTGAAAACCACTTTTACATCCAGGTCGGCAAGGGCGAATTGGCAGGTCACAAACACCACGTCATACCCCTGCGACTTCTCCACGCGTGTTCGAAGCCTGCTTTTGAATGGGCCGACCTGCTGTTGGACCGTTTGCCAGACTTCCCGCAGTTTTTGCTCCGGCATGGCGCTCTTCATGGTCGAATCAAATCGGCCGACGGCCCCGGCGAGATCCAGTTTGACCAGCGAATCAACGAATTGGGTGCTGGAAGAAATGAGATCGCTGGAAGGCGGTTCCTCCGCAAGGGCCACATTAACCCCGGCGGCGAACAGGAACACGGTGGTTGAGGTGAGCAGAAAGACGGATTTGTCGCCAAGCAAGCGGTTGAACACTCTTTGTTGTGTTTTCATAGGCGAAACCCTGCGCGCCGCATGTTACCGGAAAATGACGGGAATGTCCTTTTCTCGGCACCATGAAGAACCATGGAGATAAGTGCTTATGCGGGAGGAGTTTATCGACATTCGATAAAAAAGATTGATGTTTTTCGATAATAGTTTATTGTTTATCGAAAAATATGATAAATCTGATATGAAAACACGAAGCAAATTGCCAAGGTTTTTTCACCACCTGTTCGCCGTGCTGGAAGTGCTCCCCCTGATCGCCGGGGTGATTGTCTGCGGCCTGGTGGTGGCACTTCCGCGTATCTCGCACAATGCTGAATTGGAAGTGGGGCTGGGCGATATTGGACTGGCACCGGAGTCGGGCGCCCTTACCGCGCAGGCTGGCGATTCCAAGGCCGAGACCATCAGCATCAAAAACCTCCGGGGAACCATTTCGGTAAGGAATCCGGACGGGGGCAACGGAATCCTCGACTTGACACGATGGTCGATCTTGCCGCTGTGCCTTGTTTATGCCGGCTTCATTACTGTGCTCTTCGATTTTTTGCGGCGGTTGTTCCGGAACGTCGAACGAGGCGAGAGCTTCACGGAACGAAGCGTTCATCTGGTGCATAAGATTGGAATGACCATAATCGTGTTCACCTTCTTGTCGGCGGCGGCGGCGACGTGGCATGACCATGCGGTCAGCAACTACCTGAATCAACATGCCACGGTCCAGGGACTGAAGATGGCGTTTACGGTTCCGCATGACAACTCGTTCATCTTTGGTTCCCGCCAAATCGAATTTCATTTTAGCTGGATGGGGATTCTGACCGGGCTGCTGGTGTTGTCCCTGGGCGAAGTCTTCCGCCAGGGGCTTGCGTTGAAAGAGGAGAACGAGCTGACCATTTAAAGGGCGAGAACTTATGCCAATAAGATTGAATTTGGACCGGGTGATGCTGGAGCGGCGGATCAGTCTGACCGAGTTGGCGGAGCGAATCGGGATCACGCTGACGAACCTCTCGATACTCAAGACGAACAAGGCGCGGGCGGTGCGGTTCAGCACCCTGGAGGCGCTTTGCCGCGAGTTGAAGTGCCAGCCGGGGGATTTGCTGGAATACGCGGATTTGCCGCCGGAACAATCAACCGAACAAGAAACTGTTTAAAAACGGGCCAAACGATTTGGCCGCGATCATCAACCTAAAGTCACACAAAACAGATCATCTTATGAACCTCCATTCAAACAAGACATTCCATCCAATCCAAGTATTGACAGTTCTGTTATTGTTCGCGGCGCGGTTGGCCGGGGCGGATCCATCCGCCGAAGCGCCGGCGGCAACGGATTTTGCCCAAAAAGCCGATGACTACCTGAAATCTGAATTGAAAGCAGAGAGGTTTGGGGGTGCGGTCATGGTTGCCCGGTCCAACCAGATCGTGTTCATGAAGGGTTACGGATTGGCCAATCGCGAACACGACATTGCGAACGCGCCGAACACCAAGTTCCGGCTCGCTTCGCTCACCAAGCAGTTTACAGCGATGTGCATCCTGATACTTCAGGAACAAGGCAAATTGAGCGTGGAGGATCCGATTTCCAAATTCGTGCCGGACAGCCCGAGTGCGTGGTCGAAGATCAGGATCCGGCACCTGCTGACGCACACATCGGGCATTCCCGACTTCATGCGGTTTCCGGACTATGCTTCGACGATGATGGTGGCGTCCACGCCGGAACAATCGATAAAGCGATTTCGAGACAAGCCTCTCGAATTCGAACCGGGAGAGCGGTACGCGTACAGCAATTCGGGTTATATTCTGCTGGGCAACATCGTGGAGAAAGCGTCGGGCGTAAGCTACGAGCAATTTGTAAAGGAGTTCGTTTTCAAGCCGCTCGGCATGAACGACAGCGGTTACGACCATTTCGAGACCGTGTTGCCTCATCGAGCCACGGGCTATTCGAGAGACGGGGACACGTGGGTTACTTCGCCTTACATCGACATGAGTCTTCCCTACGGAGCCGGGGGATTGTATTCGACGGTGGAGGATTTTTACCGCTGGTATCAGTGTTGGCGGGAGCAGAAGCTCGTTTCGGCCGAGGCGTGGAAGGCCATGACCAGGCCTGCGAAAGGCGGTTACGGATTTGGGATAGGAGTCTCGGAACGATATGGGCAAAAGGAGCTTTCGCATGAGGGGGGCATCAACGGTTTTTCGACCTCGATGAGGTGGCTGCCAACGGCGGATGTGTTTGTGGCGGTTTTTGCCAATGCAGACACGTTCCCCGCGGGAGGAGTGGCTGGCAACTTGACAGCCTTGCTGCTGGATCAACCGTTGAACCGGCCAAAAGAGAGAACGGCCATCAAGCTGGCAGCGAGCCAACTGGAGCCATTGGCAGGCCGCTATGGATTTGTGGAGTCGCCGGAGGTCATTCTCACTGTAATTGCAAGCGGGGAGCACCTATATGTCCAGCCGCCCGGGCAGCCCAAGGTCGAACTCTTTCCTGAGACGGAGACGAACTTTTTCCTGAAGGTGGCGGATGCCCAGGCGACTTTCTGGCGGGATGGTTGCGGCAAGGTATCCCACCTGGTGTGGCATCAGAACGAGAGCCATGAAGCGAAACGGCTATGTGACGGAACAGATGGCGCCACGGCAACGGCAGTTGTTTCTGCTGATGACATTGCATTGGGCAAGCCGGCGATGGCCAGCAGCGAGGAGAGCGAGAACCCGGCTCAAAACGGCAATGATGGGAAGATCGGGACTCGCTGGTGCGCTTCGAGCGGGGCTGTCCCTCAATGGTGGCAAGCGGATCTTGGAGGCACAGCCACGATCACCAATGCGCAAATCGTTTGGGAGCGCAGCGCCCTTTATCAGTATAGGATTGAAGTGTCGCCGGATCAGACCCATTGGACGGCGGTGGTTGATAAGACCGCCAATGCCATCCCTGCCCAGACAAGCTCCGATGATTTTTCAGCCAAAGGAAGATATGTGCGAATAGTTATCACCGGATTGGAGGCGGGTTGCTGGGCGAGTTTTTATGAACTTCAGGTGTTTGGTTCCGGCGACAATCAATGATTTTGTTCGTCCTTCGCCGGAGTGGCGGCGGGGCTGGGCGAGAGCAGGAAATAGAGCACACTCATGCCGGGCAGGTTCAAATCCAGCGCGTGGGGTCGGCCGTCCCACTTGATGGGTTGTGTTTTCACCGGTTCCAAATGACCTTCACCACCGCCGCCGTAGCGTTTTGAATTTGTGTTCAAGGCCTCGGTCCACAAGCCTTCGCGAGGCACGCCGACACGATAATGGGGACGCGGCACCGGGGTGAAGTTGGCCACCACGAGAAGGATTTCATCGGGTTTGGCGCCGTGGCGAACGAAGCTGATGACGCTATTGTTGCCATCATTATTGTTGACCCATTGAAAACTCTGGTAATCGTAGTCGGAGGCGGGCAGAAACGGGTGACTGGTGTAAAAGCGGTTCAAGTCCGCGACAAGCAGGCGAACGCCCTCGTGATCGATGTATTGGAGGAGGTGCCAGTCGAGGCTCTTGTCGTAAGACCATTCGGCGGACTGGGCAAACTCGCCGCCCATGAAGAGGGTCTTTTTGCCGGGCCAGCCCCACATCCAGGCGTAGAGTGCGCGAAGCTGCCTGGCCTTGTCGGGGATGTGATTTGCGCCCATCTTGAAGAGCAAGGAACCCTTGCCATGCACGACTTCGTCGTGGGAGAAAGTCATCATGAAGCGCTCGGTGTGCTGGTAGATCATACCAAAGGTGAGATCGTTGTGATGGAATTTGCGGTAAATGGGGTCCTTCTTAAAATACTCCAGCGTGTCGTGCATCCAGCCCATGTTCCACTTGAGGTCGAAGCCCAGGCCGTTTTCGTTGGCCGGTTTGGTGACGCCGCCCCAGGCGGTGGATTCCTCGGCGATCATCAAAATGCCGGGGAAGTATTGATGCACTATGGTATTTGCGTAACGGAGAAAGTCAATCGCCTCCAGATTCTCGCGTCCGCCGTATTTGTTGGGAATCCACTGGCCCGGCTTTCTTGAGTAATCCAGATAAAGCATTGAAGCGACGGCATCGACACGCAGGCCGTCAATATGATAACGGGCCAGCCAAGTCATTGCGCTGCCAATAAGGAAGCAGCGAACTTCGGGGCGGCTGTAGTTAAAAATCAACGTGCCCCAGTCCTGATGTTCGCCCTGGCGCGGGTCTTGATGCTCGTAAAGATGGGTGCCATCGAAATGCGGGAGGGCAAAGAAATCCTTGGGGAAATGCGCGGGCACCCAGTCCAGAATCACTCCAATGCCATTCTGATGCAGAGTGTCCACCAGAGACATGAAATCCTCCGGCGCGCCATAGCGATGAGTCGGGGCAAAGAACCCCGTGACCTGATAACCCCAGGAGCCGTCGAATGGATATTCGGACAGTGGCATGAATTGAACATGGGTGAAGCCCATTTCCTTCACGTATTCAACGAGTTCTTTGGCCATTTCGCGATAGGTGAGCGGACGATTACCGTCTTCG
Source organism: Verrucomicrobiota bacterium (assembly GCA_049517295.1). Taxonomy (GTDB): domain Bacteria; phylum Verrucomicrobiota; class Verrucomicrobiia; order Limisphaerales; family Palsa-1400; genus JBEKSF01. Next base: position 21,586 of record JBEKSF010000060.1, on the reverse strand, counting down.
GGTTTTCGTTTCCAGGAACCGAGATGAACTTCATAGACGAGGAGGGGCTTCTTCAACCAGTTCGTCTCCGCCCGCCGCGCCATCCATTTTTGATCGCCCCATTGATATTTGCCGACGTTCCAGATGAGGGAAGCGTTATTGGGCGGGCCTTCAAAACAGGAGGCGTAGGGATCGGTTTTCAAGCGGATGATTCCCTTGCGCGGAACGATTTCGTATTTGTAGAGCCATCCTTCCTGAAGGCCGGGAATGAAGATCTCCCAGACACCCGAGTTGCCGAGCGAGCGCATTGGGAAGAAGTGCCCATCCCAGCGGCAGAAATCACCGACGACCGACACGCGGGAGGCGTTGGGCGCCCAAACCGCGAAGGAAACGCCATGCGTACCGTCAATTTCGCGGACATGCGCGCCCAGTTTTTGATAGATGTGATGCTCGGTGCCTTCGTTGAACAAATACAAATCCTGCTGGCTCAAGGTTGGTGGAAAGCTGTAAGGATCGCAAAACTGGCGAATTTCGCCGTTGCCATTTTCCACGCGCAGCCGGTAGGGGAAAACCTCGGAATGGTCGGGAATGAACACTTCGAAAACGCCCAACGCATCGATTTTTTCCATCGGGAACCGGAGTTCAGGCTCGTGTTTATGAGCGACGACTTCGCACGTCGCCGCATCTTGAATCAACGCGCGGACGACGATACCGCGATAGCCCGGGTGGTTGATGGCGTGCATGCCAAGCAAAGCATGGGGGTGAGCGCTTTGGCAGTGGAGCAACTGGGCGAGTTCCTTTTTTGTGATGATCATGGAGCTGTTATTGTTAAGATGAACGGATCATTTGTGCCGGATGTAATCGTAAATGTTCAGGTAGTCCTGGCCCGGATGGTTCCATGAGTAATCGCGCCGCATTCCGTTCAGCATGAGGTGACGAAAATGATCCGGAAAATCATAGTAACACCGGATCGCGCGATGCAGGGCGGATTCGATTCCACCAATGTCCGCGTGATGGAACACGTAACCGTTGCGCTCGTGCAGCGGGCGATTGGAGTAGTCTTTGTCAAACACCGTGTCCACCAGGCCGCCGACCGAACGGACGACCGGGACGGCGCCGTAGCGCAAGGCGATCAACTGTGCCAGACCACACGGTTCGTATCGGCTGGGCACGATGAGCATGTCCGCGCCGGCATAAATCAAATGCGCCAGTTCCTCGTGATAGCCGATTTCCAGGTGGCAGTCGGGGCTGTTGTTCAAATAGTGTCTCAAGGCGAGGAAATGGTCATTGATGGCGCGCTCCGGGCTGTTGCCGAGGAGGACGAATTGCGCCTGGTGGTTGAGAGCGTAAAAAATCGCATGGCGCACCAGTTCCAGGCCTTTTTGCGCGTCCAACCGCCCAATGAACGCAATGATGGGCTTTGCATTGTCGGCCAGCCAGAAGCGGTTTCGCAGCGCGCGCTTGTTGCCGTATTTTTTCTCGATTGTCGTGGCGTTGTAATGAACGGAAATATGAGGATCGGTTTCGGGATTGAACTGGTCGTAGTCCAAGCCATTGATAACGCCGCCATATTTGCGCTGATGAATGTGCAGAGTTGGCTCCAGACCATGGCCCTGGCCGGCGTCCTTTGCCTCCCAGGCGTGGCGCGGAGAAACGGTGGTGACAAAATTTGAATAGACGATGCCGCCTTTCATCAGATTCAAGGCGTGTGGGTTGGCGTTGTCGCGCAGGCGGTCGTAATGGAAATAATAGTCGGGCCGGTTCAGCCCCGTGGCGCGCAAAACGAGCGCGCCAGTGGCGCCCTGATGCCGGAAATTGTGGACCGTAAAGCACACGCGCGAATGGGTCATGCCAAGGCGCTGGTAGATTTCCCAAAGCAGGACGGGCACCAGCGCGGTCTGCCAGTCGTGGCAATGGATGATTTCCGGACGCTTGCCGGTCTTGAGCATGAACTCCAGCGCCGCGCGGCAAAAAAAGGCGAACCGCATGACGTCGTCATTTTGTCCGTAATAAACGCCGCGGTTGAAGAAATTGTCCGCCGAATGCGGGTCAATGAAAAAACATTTCCGCCCGTGGACAAACCCAAACCAAACGGAGGCAGGGATCGCGCCGTCGAACCACGGGACCATCAGGTTTTCATAGGTTTTCGTCAGACCCCAGATGTGGTCGTAACGCATGTTGTTGTATTTGGGCAGAATGATTTCCACGGCGTTGCCGCGCAGTTCCAGTTCGCGGCTCAGCCCCTGAACCACGTCGCCCAACCCGCCAACCTTGGCGACCGGCGCCAGTTCAGACGAAATCATGACCACAAACATGGGCGGAATCATTTGGATGCCTTGGCGGACGGAGAACGACCGGAGGGCTGGCCCGTCCGCAAATTGCGGCGCTGCGTTTTCTTTTGACTCGGGTCGAACGGGGTCGATTTCATAAGAATACAAGACCGAACGTGCGGATTCACGCCCTGCTAAAGGGAGGTTAACCGGACGGCAAAAAAAACAAAAGGAAATATTTTCAAATGCTATGTATTCAGCGCGGGCGGCGCATTGAGGTTTTGGCGGCGAAAGAAAGTCTTTGGGACGCTGTCAGGAAATTCTCTGACAGAGAATTTCTGTTCTCTCTGACTTCCCGGAAGGGATGCATTCAACTTATTCTGCAACCAAGCATTGAATTTGCATTAGACGGCAGTTTTTGAACACAGCACAATTTCTAATACAGAAGGACCGCATTATGGGCAACACGAATGGAAACGAGACTTTGCTTTTGGAGCCGGCGTCGAGATTCGATTCTCCGCCCCCGGGCCGCGGCCGGGAAAGACGGGAAGGCATGCGTTTTGACGATTACGAGGTCGGCTGCTTTTACGACGAGATGTTTATCCGAGAAGGCGAGCCGCGCGACCTAGCCCGGCGGCTGCTGTCGAGCATCGAGTCTCTGCCGAAGGAGGAGATGCTGAACCGGCAGCAGGCGGCCGAGAGGGACTTGCTGCAAACGGGCGTGACCTTCAACGTCTATGGCGAGCAGGCGGGCTTGGAGAAGATTTTCCCTTTCGACATTGTGCCGCGGATCGTCGGGGCGGGCGAATGGAAGGGGATCGAGCGCGGCCTGCGACAGCGCATTGAGGCGTTGAACCTGTTCATTGATGACATATATCACGAGCAGAAGATTCTCAAGGACGGGATCATTCCGGCTGAGATTGTATATTCAGCGAAGGCCTATCGGCGTCAATGCGCGGGATGGGAACCGCCGCGCGGGATTTGGTGTCATATCACAGGCACGGACCTGGTGCGGCATGAGGATGGGCGGATGTACGTGCTGGAGGACAACCTGCGTTGTCCGTCGGGCGTCTCCTACGTGCTGGAGAACCGGCGGCTGATGAAGAGCTTGTTCCCGAAGATCTTTTCGCAATCGCGTATCCGGCCTGTATCCAATTATCCGAGCCATCTGCGCAACATGCTCGAGTTTCTGGCGCCGGACGCGATCACAGAACCCCGCGTGGTCCTCCTCACACCGGGTATGCACAACTCGGCTTACTTCGAACATTCCTTTCTCGCGCAACAGATGGGGATTGATTTGGTCGAAGGGCGCGACTTGACCGTCGAAGACCGGATCGTGCTGATGCGCACAACAGATGGTTTCGAGCGTGTGGATGTGATTTACCGGCGGATAGATGACGATTTTCTGGATCCGAAGTGTTACCGGCAGGATTCACTCCTGGGAGTGCCCGGTCTGATGGAGGCATGCCGGGCGGGCAAGGTGGCGCTGGCCAATGCGCCTGGAAACGGGGTCGCCGATGACAAAGTCGTCTATGCGTATGTGCCGAGAATGGTTCAGTACTACCTGGGCGAGGAAATCCTGCTGCCCAACGTGCCAACGCGCATTTGCGCGGACAAGGCCGACCTGCAGTATGTCCTGGAACACCTGGACGAATTGGTCGTCAAGGCGGCCAATGAGTCGGGAGGGTATGGGATGCTGGTAGGCCCCCATTCGAGTCGGGCGCAACGCGCCGAATTCAGCGAACGAATCAAGGCCAATCCAAGGAACTACATTGCCCAGCCGACGCTGGCCCTCTCGCGAGTGCCCACCATCGTGGGAGATCATTTCGAGGGCCGGCACGTGGATTTGCGGCCCTATATTTTGTATGGCAAAGAGATTTTCGTGCTGCCCGGAGGATTGACCCGGGTCGCACTCAAGAAAGGATCGCTGGTGGTTAATTCCTCCCAAGGCGGCGGGAGCAAGGACACGTGGGTGCTGGCGGATTCGGCTTCGGTCGAGCGGGACGAAGCCACGCGAGAGGCGGCCCCAGCGGCGTTGATGGAAAGGCAGGTCCTATGCTAAGCCGAGTCGCCGATTCAATCTATTGGATGAGCCGCTATGTGGAACGGGCGGAAAATGTGGCCCGATTCATTGACGTCAACCTGCAACTGGTGCTGGACGCGCCGCTGGGCCGGGAACATCAGTGGCAGCCGTTGGTCAACGCGACGGGCGACGAGAAGGAATTTGCCAAATATTACGAAAGCCCCACGCAGGAAGAGGTGGTTGAGTTCCTCACGTTCGATTCGCGCAATCCCAATTCGATCCTCTCCTGTTTGCGGGCGGCGCGCGAGAATGCCCGGAGCGTGCGCGAAGTCATCTCGTCCTCAATGTGGCTGCAGTTGAACAAGTTCTATCTGATGGTCAAATCGGCCGCGGCCGCGCCGAAGAACCTTGACCAGGCGACCGAGTTTTTTCACGAAGTCAAACTCAGCAGCCATCTCTTCGCGGGAGTTACGGATGCGACAATGACGCACGGCACCGGTTGGCACTTTTCGCAGATGGGCCGGATGCTTGAGCGGGCCGACATGGCGTCGCGCATCCTGGATGTGAAATACTACATCCTGCTCCGTTCGCCCGAGGACGCGGGGACGCCATTCGATCACATTCAATGGGGGGCGGTGCTGCGCTCGGCGTCGGCCTTCGAGATGTACTGCAAGCGGCACGGGCGCATCTCCCCGCGCGGGGTTGTTGATTTTCTGATGCTCGACCGCGAGTTTCCACGCTCGATGCTGTTCTGTTTGTTCTCAGCGCGCGATTCGCTGCACTTGATTTCGGGCAATGCGCCGCGGCGATTCCGGTGCGCGCCCGAGAGATTGCTGGGCCAGATCTGTTCGGACCTGGCATTTGTGAGCGTGGACGAGATCATCCAATACGGCCTCCATGAGTACATCGACCAAATTCAGACGAAATTGAACCTGACGGGCCGGGCGATCGTCGAAAGATTCTTCGAGCCGAAGCCAACCCCGACATCGAATACGAATCCTACTGTTGAATTGACACTAAACTCATGAATCAAGGTGTTGACGGAAGCGCGCCGCGCCATTAAGTTCGACGTCGAGAACGGTGTGCCCGACGGGCGGCAACGAGTTGTCTTGCGGCCGCAAGCGGGTTAAGAAACCGTCAATCCTGAACCCGAATGGCCATTCACGTCGCGCTTCATCACAAGACGCAGTACAAGTACGACCGACTGGTGTCGCTGGGGCCGCAGGTCGTGCGGCTGAGGCCCGCGCCGCACGCGCGCACGCGCATATTGAGCTATTCACTTGGCGTCACGCCGAAACCGCACTTCATCAACTGGCAGCAGGACCCGCAGTCAAATTATCTCGCGCGGCTGGTGTTCCCAGAGAAGACAAAGGAGTTTGGGGTGGAGGTCGATCTGGTGGCCGAAATGGCGGTGTTCAATCCGTTCGATTTTTTTCTGGAACCGCAGGCGGAGACCTTTCCGTTCAAATACGACCCGCTGCTTGACCACGAGTTGGAGCCGTTTCGATTGAAAGGCCAGCCTTCGCCGGCTTTCGCCCATTACCTGGAAGCGATTCGCGGCGAGGTTGCCGGGGCAAAGGCGGCGCCGCGCACGATCGATTTTCTGGTGTCCGTCAACCAGCGGCTTTGGCGGGACATCAAGTATCTGATCCGGCTGGAGGCGGGGGTGCAAACGCCTGAGGAGACGCTCGAAAAAGGCAGCGGCTCGTGTCGTGATTCCGCCTGGCTGCTCTGCCAGTTGCTGCGGCACTTGGGGGTGGCGGCGCGGTTTGTCAGCGGTTATTTGATTCAACTCAAGCCCGACGTAAAGGCGCTGGATGGCCCCAGCGGCGCGGAAAAGGATTTCACCGACCTTCACGCGTGGTGCGAGACTTACCTGCCTGGGGCGGGGTGGGTTGGACTCGACCCGACCAGCGGCCTGCTAGCGGGCGAGGGGCACATTCCACTGGCCGCGACGCCCGATCCTTCCAGCGCCGCGCCGATCACCGGGCAGGTGGACGAATGCGAATGCGAGTTCAGTCACCAGATGCGGCTGGAGCGCGTGCATGAATCTCCGCGCGTGACCCTGCCTTACACGGAGGAGCAATGGGACAGCATCCAATCGCTGGGTCGGGCGATTGATGGCGATTTGAAAAAAGAGGACGTGCGCCTGACGATGGGAGGCGAGCCGACGTTTGTCTCGATTGACGACCCAGACGGCCCGGAGTGGAATTTCATTGCCGACTCGCACAAGAAGCGAGTCCTTTCCGGCGAATTGATCAAGCGGCTGCGGAAGCGATTCGCGCCCGGCTCGCTACTGCACTACGGCCAGGGCAAATGGTATCCGGGCGAGCCGCTGCCGCGGTGGGCGCTGGCCTGTTACTGGCGGCGGGACGGCGTGCCGATTTGGACAGACGACTCGCTGATTGCCGACGAATCGCGCGATTACGGCCACGGAGCGAAGGAAGCCAAAGCGTTGCTCGCGCGCATCTGCGAGGTCTTGGGCGCCGATCCAAAGCATATTCTGCCCGGGTACGAGGACGCTTTTTATTATATCTGGAAGGAGCGCCGGCTGCCGTCGAATCTTACGCCGGAGAAATCCAATCTGAAAGACAAGCTCGAGAGGGAACGCATCGCCAAGATATTCCAAAAAGGCCTGGGCGAGGTCGTCGGCTACGCCCTGCCCATCCGGCGGTCGTGGGAGGGCGGTCAACCGGGCTGGATGTCCGGCGAGTGGTTTTTGCGCGATGACGACACGCTGTGGCTCATCCCCGGCGACTCGCCGATGGGGCTGCGGCTGCCGCTGGATTCGATACCGTGGGTATCCGAAGCGGAGTATCCGCGGATTTGGCACAGGGACCCGTCGCAGCCGGACCTGCCGGAGCTGCCGAAAGAGTTTTCGCACCGGGCGCAGCCGGAAACGAGCTGGCAAAGATTTTTGCGCGGCCGCGCGGAGCCATTGCCGGCGGGCTATGGACCGGGCCGCCGCCCGCAGCAACCGGGCAATGCAGAAAGGAAGCCCCAGCAGCCCGAGGAATATGATTCCAATCGTCGCCCGGTTTCGGGCGAGTCCGCGCCGTGGATCATTCGCACGGCGCTGTGCGTCGAGCCGCGAAGCGGGCGATTACACCTGTTCATGCCGCCGGTGGCGACGACGGAAGATTACCTGGATTTAATCGCCGGCATTGAGAGCGCCGTGAAGGAGATGGGCCTGCCGGTCATTTTCGAGGGCGCGACGCCGCCGCCGGATCCGCGGTTGAACAAGCTCGCGGTCACCCCCGACCCCGGAGTCATCGAGGTGAATCTGCATCCGAGCGAATCGTGGGAACAATTGGTGGAGCGGACGACGGCGCTCTACGAGGAGGCGCGCCAGACGCGGCTGGGGACGGAGAAATTCATGCTTGACGGCAAGCACGTGGGCACCGGGGGCGGCAACCACATCATCATCGGCGGGGCGACGCCACAGGACTCGCCGGTGCTGCGCCGGCCGGATTTACTGCGGTCGCTGCTGACGTACTGGCAGAATCATTCGTCGTTGAGCTGGCTGTTCAGCAGCCAATTCATCGGTCCGACTTCGCAGGCGCCGCGTGTGGACGAGGCGCGCAACGATTCGCTATACGAATTGGAAGTGGCGTTCAAGGAACTGGATCGCCATCTCAAGAGGCCCGGCCCCACGCCGCCTTGGCTGGCGGACCGGCTGTTTCGGAATCTGCTGATAGACGCCAGCGGGAACACGCACCGGGCGGAGTTTTCGATTGACAAGCTGTTTGAGCCCGAAAGCGCGGACGGCCGGATGGGCCTGGTCGAGATGCGGGCGTTCGAGATGCCGCCTCAGGCGCGCATGAGCCTGGCACAACATCTCCTGCTCCGGGGCCTTATCGCGAGGTTTTGGAAGCAGCCGTATCAAAACGGGCTTGTGCGCTGGGGGACGGACATCCACGACCGCTGGATGCTGCCGCATTTTTGCGAGACGGATTTTCGCGATGTCATCGGCGATTTGCGCGACGCCGGCTACCCGTTCCAGTTCGAGTGGTTTGCCCCCCACTTTGAATTCCGGTTTCCGTTCATTGGGGATTTGGAGCAGCGCGATATCCGGGTCGAGCTTCGCACGGCGCTGGAGCCGTGGCACGTGCTGGGCGAGGAAGCGGGCGGGGGCGGCACGGTGCGCTATGTGGACAGCTCGCTCGAACGCCTTCAAGTCAAGGTTCAAGGACTGATTGGCGACCGATTCGCCATCACGGCCAACGGGCATCGCGTGCCCTTGCACCCGACGGGCGCCAACGGGGAGGGCGTAGCCGGCGTGCGGTATCGGGCGTGGCAACCGGCGGAGTGCCTGCAGCCAACCATCGGAGTCCATACGCCGCTAGTGTTCGACCTGGTGGACACGTGGAACCAGCGCTCGATTGGCGGTTGCGTTTATCACGTTACCCATCCCGGGGGGCGGAGTTACGACGTTTTTCCGGTGAACAGTTACGAGGCGGAGGCGCGCCGGCTTTCGCGGTTTTTCCGCCACGGCCACACGCCGGGAAGGATCGCTGTGAGGGCGGCCAAAGCCACCAAGGAGTTTCCCTTCACGCTGGATTTGCGGCATGTCTAGGTCGGCGACAAGAAGGCTCGCCAGGCGCGGGCGGCGCGGCTAGATTGATCGAAGCGATGAGCGAAGCAGCCGTCGAATCCCGCACTGAATCCGCAATGCCGCTGGCCGGCTACCGGCGGATGGACGGCGTGTATGACGAATGCGTTGGCGAAGAGGGCGTGTTGCGGGCGCATTACGCGAAATTCGCCGCCTCCCTGGAGCAGGTCGGCGCCGCGGAACTCAAACGCCGGTGGGAAAGCTGCGCGCGCCTGGTCCACGAGCAGGGCATCACCTACAATGTCCATGGAGAACCGCGCGGGCTGGAGCGCCCCTGGAAACTGGACCCGGCGCCGTTGCTCATCGCCGCGGACGATTGGCGCGCGCTGGAGCAAGGCCTGGTGCAACGCGCGAAGCTCATCAACCGCGTTCTTGCCGATTGCTACGGCCGGCAGGAATTGGTGCGCTCCGGCTGGCTGCCGCCGGCGCTGGTGTTTGGGCAGTGCGATTTTCTGCGCCCGTGCCACGGTTTGCAGCCTGCCGGCGGCACATTTTTGAATTTCTACGCCGCCGACCTTGCGCGCTCGCCGGATGGCCGCTGGTGGGTGGTGTCAGATCGCACCCAAATTCCGACCGGGGCGGGTTACGCGCTGGCCAACCGGCTGGTGACGTCGCGCCTTTTACCCGAGGCGTACCGGGAATCGCAGGTTCACCGGCTGGCCGGGTTTTTCCGCGAAACGCAGAAAACCCTGGCGCGACTGGCGCCATCGGGGGTGGAGGACCCGCGTATAGTGTTATTGACACCCGGGCCTTACAACGAGAGCTATTTCGAGCAGTCGTACCTGGCGCGGTATCTGGGCTATCCGCTGGTGGAGGGCCAGGATTTGACGGTTCGGGACGAGAGAGTTTTCCTCAAGACGCTCGCGGGGCTGGAGCCTGTCCACGTGATTCTGCGGCGCGTGGACGACGAGTTTTGCGATCCGCTGGAACTGCGAAACAACTCGATGCTGGGGGTGCCGGGATTCATCGAGGCGGCGCGGGCGGGCAACGCGGCGATGGCGAACCCCCCTGGCAGCAGCCTGTTGCAAAGCCCGTCGTTCATGGCGTTTTTGCCCGGGCTGTGCCGCCAGGTGCTGGGGGAGGAATTGAAGCTGCCGTCCGTCGCGACGTGGTGGTGCGGCCAGAAAGCGGCGGAAGAATACGTGCTCGAACATCTGGATGAACTGTTCGTGCGGCCCGCCTTCCGCGTGCCGGGGCGCGGGTGGGAGGCGGACAATCAACTGACAAAGCAAGAGCGCGAGGCGTTGATGCGCCGCATCCAGTTTCAACCGCGTCAATTCGTCGCCCAGGAGCGGATGCGGCCTTCGACAGCGCCTTCACTGATGGAGGGAAGATTGGCAGCCCGACCGGTCATGCTGCGCGTGTATCTGGTCGCCACTGAGGACGGCTACGCGGTGATGCCGGGCGGGCTGGCGCGCGTCTCGCCGCCCGGCGATTGCCAGTTTGTCTCGATGCAACACGGCGTCGCGAGCAAGGACACGTGGGTCCTGAGCGAGGATCGCGTCGAGGAGATATCGCTGCTCGCGCCGCAGAGCCGGTCCATTGAACTGCGCCGCGTGGGAAACAATTTGTCCTCGCGGCTGGCGGACAACTTTTTCTGGCTTGGCCGATATGCCGAGCGAGCTGACGCGGCGTCGCGGTTGTTGCGGGCGGCGATGAGGCAGTTCAGCCCGGAAACCGGGGGAGGCGATCTGCCGCACCTGGCGCCCTTGTTGGAAACTCTCGATCGCCTTGGGCAGCTTGCCAACGACAAAACCAAACGCACCTCGCGGCCCGGCCCCGACGAGATAGAAGCCGACTTGTTCGCAGCGATCTTCGACGCGCAACGCGAAGGCAGTCTGCGCCAACTCACCAGCCGCTTGCAGCGCCTGGCGATGTCGGTGCGCGACCTGACCTCAACCGATTTGTGGCGCGCCGCCAACCATTTGGGCGACCTGCTGTCCGAGGCGCCAGGGGCGAAAACCACGCTCGCGGCCGACGCACTAGACGTGCTGAACCAGATTCTGCTGGGACTGGCCTCGATCCACGGGTTGGCGCGCGAGAACATGACACGGGCGCAGGGCTGGCGGTTCATTGACATGGGACTGCGGGTCGAACGCGCCCTGAGCATCTGCACGTTTTTGGATCGCGCGCTGCGTTCGCCGGAGGCCGACAATCCGAGCCTGCTTGAAGCCGTGCTCGAAGTGGCCGACAGCACGCTCACCTACCGTTCGCGCTACAATGTGGTGCCGCACATCGCGGCGGTGTATGACCTGGTGCTGCTCGATGACACGAATCCGAGATCGCTCTTCTTCCAGCTTCATCAACTGACGCAGCATTTTGAGCGGCTGCCGCGAGAATGCCAGGGGGATACGCCGCAAAATAAAATCCTGCGCCACTGCAAGCAGCGGCTCACCGCGCTGGATCCCCGTGAGTTGGCCTCGCTTCCGGAAAACCCCGCGGAAAGCCAGATTGGGCGCGTCCTGGTGGAGATGCTGGGCGAGTTGCCGCGCTTTTCCGACGCCATCACGGCCAGCTATTTCGCGCACTCGGAGATTTCGCGCACCGGGGGAAATGGCCAGCGATGAACTGCAATATGGTCCACCGCACAATTTACGATTATTGTTCCGTTTTGGGCTGCGCAATGCGTTCCAGGGAATCCGCGTAAAACATTTTCACCGGCGCGCCGCCCATGGCGATGGCGCACCACGCTGCTTCGTCCAATTCCGCCTGAGTGATGCCCATCTCGCGCGCCTTGCGGAAATGGGCCTCGAAACACGGCTGGCAGCGGCTGCTCACCACGAGGGCGAAGAGGATGAGTTCCTTGGCCTTCTCGCTCAAGACGCCGGCGGATTGCGCCGAACGCATCATCGCGCTGAAGGCCTTCTGCGTTTCGGCGACGGAGCTTTGCGACGATTCGGTTTTGAAAATGTCCGCACAGCAACCTTCGTGGAGGGGGGCGGAAACGGTTGTTGATGTTTTCATAGATTGATTTTTGCGCGGTTTGCCGGCGGCCGGCGAAACAATAATTTGTCCACCTGGTTCGCCGGTTATTCCGCCGATGACAAAACCCTCCGCGCCGCGGCGGGCGAGGGACTGTTGCAATGTTTCCAAATGCTCCATCGGAACGGCGATCAGCAATCCGCCGGAGGTCTGCGCGTCGAAACCCAAATTTACCAGGGCTTCGTCAACGCCCGGCGCGATCCGAATGGCGTCGCCGACGTATTCGCGGTTGCGCTCCACCGCGCCGGGAATAACCCCTTGGCGCAGAGCGTCCAACGCGCCTTCGATGGCTGGCAGGGCGTCAGCGAACACTTCGGCGCCCAGCCGGGCCGGACGCAGCAGCCGGAGCAGATGCGCGAACAGGCCAAAGCCAGTCACGTCCGTGCAAGCCGACGCGCCGGCTTCTTTCATCGCTTCCGCCGCCGCTTTGTTGAGCGTGAGCATGACGTTTTGCGCGGCGGCCATTCCCGCCGGATGCCCGCGTCCGATTTGCTGACAAAAAGTCAGCACGCCGGTACCCAGAGGCTTTGTCAACACCAACGCGTCGCCGGCATTCGGTTTTTCCAATCCGGCGGCGACGGCGGGATCAATCAAGCCGGTGATGGCAAAGCCGAGTTTGATTTCGTCATCCTTAACACTGTGGCCGCCGACGAGCGCGACCCCGGCTTCCTTGAAGGTTTCCATCGCGCCGGCCAACATTTGAAAAATGACCTCACCGGACAATTTTTCCGAGGGGAACGCCAGCACGCTCAGCGCGGTGCGCGGTTCCCCGCCCATCGCGTAAATGTCCGAAAGACAGTTGGCGGCGCAGATTCTGCCAAAGAGACGAGGATCGTCCACGCATGGCGTGAAAACATCGACCGTTTGGACCAGGCAAAGGCTATCCGAAATCCGGTAAATCGCGGCGTCATCGGCGGCGGCCAGGCCGGATATCACTGCGGGGTCTTCGACCGCAGGCAGTCGCGCCAGGATCGTGTCCAAGTCGGCGGGGGCAATCTTGGAAGCGCAGCCGGCGTTGGGCGCCCATTGCATCAATTTCACCTCTGAATCTCCCAGCGCATCGGGCCGCTCGCCGGCGCAGGGACATAGGTTTTGTTCGCGCAGCACGTCGCAAGGACACGAGCGCCGGACATCGCAGATGCAATGTCCCAACAGTTGCGAGCGTTCCATGACGCGGCGGCGCTTGTCGAAATCAATTTTCATATCAGACCCGGCGCGGCTGAATTTTGCACCAGCAGCTTTTTGGCCTCCGCGCCGGGCGCGCGATTGTTGCCGGAACGGACGGTGAAGCGAGTTTTGTCCAGATAATCGGCCAGCGGGACGGCGAATTTGCGGCTGACGCCGAGCGCGTCGCGGAATTCCATCGTGGAAAATGCGGGCGCGCGGGCGAAAAGTCTCAGGGCGGTTTGCCTGCCGGCTTCGACGGCGTCGCGGTGCATCCAAATCCGGTCATCCAGGCGCATGAGCAGGCCGCGTTCGGCCAGCAATCGCATCATGTTGGCGATGCGCGGTGGCGGTTCAGCCAGCGCGGCGGCCAGTTCTTCCAAAGTCGGCGGCGAGCAGGCGGCTTGCTTTAACTTCGCGGCAATCTGCTCACAGAGGCGCTGGTCGCGATCCGGGAGCCGCGCGTTCCAACCCAGCCGCGCCAGGAGCGTTCCGCTGCGTTCGATTTGCTTTGCTTGCAGCAATGATTCAGTTGCGGCGTCCAGGCATCCAGGATTTATCCCGAGGCCCGCCAGCAGCTCTTCGCGGCTGATGCCGGCGCGTTGAGGATTGGCCGCGTGGAAGGTCTGGAGCGCCGCCAGAATTTCTTTCGCGGCGTTCTGGATGACGTCGCGGTGAAGCCAGCCGCCGCCCGACAGAGGAACCACGCGGTTTTCAACGCGCAACCGTTCGATCGCGTCGGAGATTTCCGCAGGGCGGCTCCAGCACCTTTTCTGGAGACTGGCAACGGTGGCGGGCGAGTCGCTTTCGCGCACGATCTGCTCGCACCAGCGCACGGGATCATCGACGGCGTAGCGCTGGGCGGCCAGAAGAGCGAGGGTCCACTGCTTTTTGCGGCGCAGGCGAGAGTCGTTCAAGCCGAGAATCTGTCCTCCGCCAATGGTGGTCAGACCCGCGGCGCCGGGACCGGGAAGATTGGCCCGAATCACAAATCTTTCTCCGGGCACCAGCGGCAAGGCCGCGGCCAGGCGAAGCTGGACAAACTGCCTTTGCCCGCCGGTCATGGCGGTGTTTTCCAGCATCGCCAGATGCGCCGAGACCGACGCCGTGCCGACGTGAAGCTGGACTTGAAGGTAATCCTCGATTGTGCCTTTGACTGAATCGAGGATCCACAACTCGGCCTGGGCCATCGACACCGGCTCGATTGAATCTGATTCCACAAGCGTCATGCCGCGCCGCACGGCCTGATGGTCCAGTTCCGGGATGTTCAGCGCGAGGCATTCGCCAGCGCGACCTTCGGCGGCGTCGTCACCATAGACCTGCATCCGGCGCACGTGACCGAAAGAACCGACAGGCAAGAGGTGAAGTTGGTCCCCCGGACGCACGCGGCCGTGAGTGGGAATGCCCGTGACGACTGTGCCCGCGCCACGAATGGTGAACGAGTCTTCCACCCACAGCCGGAAAGGCCCATGACAGGAGCGGTCCCCACAGGCTTCGACGGTCTGACTCAGCGAATCAAAAAAACTGTCGAACCCTTCGCCGGTGACATTGGAAATCGGGCAAACACGCGCGCCGTCCAGAAATGTGCCCGCAAGCAATTTCCGCAAGTTCTCGATTACAGAATCCCGCCGCGCCGCGTCCACGAGATCAATTTTTGTCAACGCCACCAAGCCGTGGCGCAATCCCATCAGTGAGAGAATGCGCAAATGCTCGTGTGTTTGCGGCATGATGCCGTCGTCGGCCGCGACGACAAAGATGACGACGTCGATGCCGTGAGCGCCGGCGACCATGTTTCGGATGAAATCGACGTGGCCGGGGACATCGACGATGCCGACAATGCGCTGGTCGGCCAGGCGGCAGGGCGCGAAGCCAAGATCGATTGTCAGCCCGCGCTGCTTTTCCTCGGCGAGGGTGTCGGTTTCACAGCCGGTGAGCAGCTTGACCAACGCGCTTTTGCCGTGGTCCACGTGGCCGGCGGTGCCGAGCATGACGTTGCGGCGCAGTTGACTCATGAGGCGAGCCTTCCCAACGCCGCCGCGATAGCCGGCAGTTGTTCGTCCGTCACCGTCCGGACATCGAGGCGGACGCAATCGTCCTGAATGCGGCCAAAAACGCAGGCATCATCCAGGCGCAACGCGCGCGCCAGAGCGTCGGCGCTCATGTCCGGGACGGCAATCATGAGTTCAAAGCTTGGAATGGCTTGGTTGGGCAAGGAGCCGCTGCCGAGAAAGGCCTGGCTCTGCCGGATCTGGACTTTGACATTGGGAGCTTGGGCGGCGAGCAGCCCGGCCAGGTTTTCCGCGCGCGATTTGACAACGTCCAATGGAGCGCAAGCCATTCGGAAGGTCGGATGTTCGTCAACCAGCCGCGCCGGATCCCGGAACAGATGGAGCGTTCGTTCCAGAACCATGAGACACATTTTGTCCACGCGAACGGCGCGCATCAGCGGATGTTTGCGAACTTTCTCAATGAGCACTTTGCGCCCCACAATGACGCCGCACTGGGCCGCGCCAATGAGTTTGTCCCCGCTGAACAAGACAACGTCCGCGCCGTTTTCGATGGATTCGCGCGCAGTCGGTTCGTGCGGCAGTCCAAAGCGGTTGAGGTCGAGCAGAGCGCCTGCACCGAGGTCGTCGATCAAAATCAAATGGCGCTGGCCAGCCAGCGCCGCCAACTCGCGCAAGGGCACTTCGCTAGTGAAACCGACTACGCGATAGTTGCTGGGGTGAACTCGGAGGATGGCGGCTGTGTTTTCGGTGACAGCCATCTGGTAATCTTTGAGATGAGTGCGATTGGTTGCGCCGACTTCGACCAGTCGCGCGCCGCTTTGGGCCATGACATCCGGCAGGCGGAACGAGCCGCCGATTTCGATCAGTTGGCCGCGCGAGACGATGACCTCCTTGTGCGCCGCCAGCGCCGCGAGGACAAGCACGGTGGCCGCCGCGTTGTTATTGACGACGGTCGCGGCTTCAGCGCCGGTTAATTCCGTCAGGATGTACTCGATCAGTTCGTCACGCTCGGCGCGTTCCCCCGATTCCCGCTCCACGGCCAGCGTGCAGCAGCCCTTCAATTCGGCGATCATCGAATCGACGACCTTGCCGGGAAGAACGGCGCGCCCCAAGCCGGTATGCAAGATGATGCCCGTGGCGTTGATCGCTTCGCGGATGCGGGGTTCGGTGGCGCGACGCAGGAATTGGCCGGCGCGCTCCAGCACGGCATCGGCTCCCGGGCATTGCGCCACGGCGCCCGCCGCGCCGGCAAGGATTTGGCGCCGCACCTCTTCAACCGCGCGCCGCAGGCATTGGGCGACCAGTGGCTGCGGATGCAGGCGGAGCCAATGGGCGGCGGTCTGGCTGGATAGCAACGACGTGACAGAGGGCAGAGAGCGGAGCGATTCCTGTATTTCCTCGGGCATTGTTCAATTAGTGTGGCTTTAACAATGCCCTGAAGCCTGCGGCGATGCCAACCATCCTTTGGCAATATCGGACGCCAAGAATTGTTGGCTTGCGCCTGGCGCTATGTATCCGCGCATAAGTTAATCGACATTCAACGATTCTCAGCACGGGAGGGCGGAGCGCCGCGACGACGATTCTCAGCACGGGAGGGCGGAGCGCCGCGACGCCCTGAAATAATGGGGCTCGCGGCGCTCGCCCCTCCCGAAAAATGCCGATGGAATGTCGAATTATTTATGCGCGGATATATAGTGCCAGCCATCGGACTGGGTGGCCGACAACGCAGCTCCCAGCGCCCCGGTGAATTGCGGCCGCGAGACGACGCGGACAGGACAGGACAAAACTTCTTCCAGCGCGGACGCCATCCCCGGTTGCAGCGCCACGCCGCCGGTGAAGTAAACGGGCGGTGAAACGAAACGCCCCGCGAGGGCCGAAACGCGTGTGGCGATGGCGTTTTGGACGCCGGCGACCACGTCGGCCAGCGGCGCGCCTTGAGCCAACAGGCCGATGATTTCGGTTTCGGCGAAGACCACGCAGGTGTTGCTGATCATCGCCGGTTTTTTGCTGTGGCGTCCGAGTTCGGCCAGATCTTCCCAACTCATGTTCAAGCGCGAAGCAAGCGCTTCGAGAAAGCGCCCCGAACCGGCCGCACAACGGTCGTTCATGGCAAAATCGCGGACGCGCCCGCCCTCTTCCAGGCTGATGACTTTGCTGTCCTGGCCGCCGATTTCGATGATGGTGCGCGCGTCCGGCGCCAGCCGATGGACACCGCGGGCCTGGCAGGTGATTTCCGTGACAGTGGTGTCGGCGAAACCGACGGTATTGCGCCCATATCCCGTGGCGATCACGCTGGAGATCTGCGCCCGATCCACCCGAGCGTCGCTGAGGAGCTTTTCAAATAGTTCCCTGGCGAGGCGCTCCTGTTCGACGCCTTGATCGGCTAGGGCGGAAGCAAGGATTTGCGAGCTGTCGGTGTCGAACAACACCGACTTGATGGCCCTTGATCCCGCGTCGATACCGGCACAAATCATGTGGTCCTCCTGGACTTGGCGGTTTCAATGAGGGCCTGCAACCGCGAGCCGAGGGCCGGCAACATAGCATCACTGAGCGGCGGGATTTCAAGTTCAATTGCCGGTAATCCGATTTGTTGCCGCAAGCATGAGCGGATGATTTCCCCCTCCCGCGCACAGTGGCTGGCGCCGGGGATGCGCGAAATGACGACGGCTTCGGCGCGGCCAGCCTGGCATTCGCGGGCAATGCGCGCCGCGCGCTCGATCGTCGGCCCGACCATCGGGTCGGACAGCGCGGCGCACGCCAGGGCCTGGAGCGGCGGCGTTTCTTCGGGAATCAAGTCCAGCGCGTGGGTGATCATGAAGTCCGAACCGCAGAGGCGCCCGCCGAGGTCTTCGAGCAAATTCATGGCCCGCAAATCGGCGACGGGATTGACCCAAAAGACGCGCACGGCTTCCGGGCCGACGACACCCTGATCGAGGCGGGCACGCGCTTGGGCTTCGGCCAGCAAACCGTCCAGCACAGCGAGGGATTCCTGGCGGTCGGAACAGAAATGGATGGCCAGCATTTCGGCCACGAGCATTTCCAGAGCGGGCAGCGGCGCGGCGCGCGCGCAATAAACCGTTTTGCGAAGCGCGTCCAGCAGGCGGCGTACTTGATTGGCAGCGCGAATACCTTCGGACAACTGAGGGTCATCCAGCGCCATTCCCGCCAACTCGCCCAGCGCCCGGGCTACCCGGCGCAATTCCGCCTGCACGGCATCGACCTGGATTCTTGGCGCGGCGAGATTTCCCGGCAACGGGCAGGAAATCTCCCCCGCGGCGGGCGGGCGGCGGCGAGGCATCTCCCACCATAATATGGAATGCCCCAGACGCTCCAGACGTTGCGCGATGGCGGAGAAGTCGTCGCAGACCGCGCCGGCGCTGCACACCAGCAAATCCGGGCGGGGAAAATGTTCGCCATTTTGAAAGGCGGGCAGCATCGCCCGCACGGGGCAGAAAGAGGCGTCAATGCCCAGGGCTTCCGCCTGCTGGAGGAGTTTGTCGCTGCATTCCATCAGGCATGGCGTCCACCAGGCGCCGTCGGGATAAAATGCGCGCAGGCGCGGCAGCGAATAGGCCATCACGGGCACGGTGCCGAGGTCTTTCATTGTGCCGACGATTTTATCGCCGTTGGCGCGGGCCTGGCGCAGACGGTCGTTTTCAGTCAATAAGAAGTTCCAGAGCCGCAGCGCCGCCGGCGAGTTGTCGAAACGCAACTGTTCGAGGCGGAAATCCTTTTGCTCGATGAGATGGCGCCGCAACGGGCCGCCGTAAGAGGGTTCACTCAAACCCTCCCGTTGCAGTTGACTGTAACGGCTGTCCCATTCGGACAGGCTCAATTTGCGCGGGCGGTTGTTCATTTGAGCGTCTCCAGAAAGGCCTCAACGCGGTTGACTTGGCGCTGGGAAACGCCGGGGCCTTCGCCGGCTTCGAGCAGCAGAACCGGCAGGCCGGTCAATTCGCGCAAGGTGGGCGCTTCGGCGCGCCAAAGGTCGCAGCCGGTGAAATGCCAAAGCACAAGGCCGCGCACATTCCGGGCGAGCAACCGCGGTTTCAGCCATGAATACAGGGGCGTGTTGGGCCGCTGGAATGCGTCCGCGATTCCGTTGAAAGAGGCGTCTGCCAGCGCGTCGAACGGGTCACCGCCCGCGGCATCCGGTTCATTGGCCGAAGACAAACTGCGCTCGCCAGTTTCGGTGGCATTGAGCACAACACGGCCGCCGGCGCTTTCGATCACATCGAGCAACGGCCAATGTGGCGCGCAAAACGGCCCGCCAGGGCTTGACGGCGCCGCGTCGAGGAAACGGCGGCGGGCCTTTGCGGCTTTAAGCATTTCGCACCGCAGCGATTCCGGCGTCGGCGCCCGGCCACCCAGTTCGCAGAGGCAGCGCCCCAAACGCTCAAGTTCAGAGCGATAGATTTGTTTCGCCGCCGGCGTTTGTGTGGCGGGAAGGTTGAACAGAAACGCGCGATGCCGGCCGTGAAGGGTTGCGGTGTCAAAACCGCGCCGAAGCTGGTCGCAAGCGGAGGCAAAGATCACCGCAGCATCGGGCTGCGCTTCAGCAAAACGGACCACCCATTCCGCAAACAAGCAAACGCCGGCGCCAAGGGGCGTCGGATGGCAAGGGAAGGTCTCCGCGCACCATAAAGCGCACGGATCGAGTTGGTGCGCCCGAATCCATTCGGCGGGAATCCAGGGGGTGGTGAGGAACACGCGCATTTGCCGGTGAGTTACTTGAGTTTTTCGGCGACGATCAGGCCCTGGATGATTTTGCCGGCTTGGGCCAGAGATTGGATGAAGCGCATTTCGCCAACCAGGGTTTGCGCGACGGCGGTGTCAAAGCCGATGATTTTGAGCGCGTCGTAGGTCAGTTGTTTCTCGATCATGTCAAGATAAAGCGGCATCAACGCGGCGAAACGGCCCGTGTCGCGGACCTCCCGCACGACGCAATCGCGCGCTTCGAGAAGGGACTTGTATTCCGCAGGCGTAAGCACGTTGGGAAATTTCATGAAGCCGAGGTACCGCGCCGCTTCGACATCGGTCAAACCCGCGGGACCTTCCATCCAATCGGTGAAGGCGATTTTTCCGTTCGCCCTGACGAGGCGGGCGGCTTCGGCAATCAAACGCGGCTTGTCTTCGACGTAACACCACGCATCTTCGCCCCACGCGAAGTCGAACTGGCCGGCGGGCAGGCCCGTCGCGCGGGCATCGCCTTCGACAAAGGAGATTCTGTCCGCCAAACGTTCGTCATCACAACGGCGGCGGCCCAATTCCAGCACGGCGGGGGTTGCGTCCACGCCGGTCATGCGCGCCACGTTGCAAAAGCGCACCAGGAATCTCATACCGGCGCCAGTGCAACAGCAAAGGTCAACGCCCTGCCAGCCGGCGGCGATGCCAGCCCGCTGGGCGAGGTCCATTGAAGACTGAAAACCGCCGAGGTGGATTTGTTCACCCATGAGCAGTTCCCATAACCGGCCTTCCGGCCCGGAATAAACGGCTTGAACGTCGAGGAGATGAATTTGCGGGGCAGATTTCATAATGGTTGCTTGGCGCGAATTGTTTCAAACAGGGCCTGGACACGCGTGGTGATGCGCGCGGAGTCCGAAGGCGAATAGTCGGTGGTGATTTTCAAGTAAGGCAGGCGGAGTTCCTCTTCCGCCAGCTTGCGGACGTGGAACGACTCGATGTCGTAGGTGAGGCAGGCCTGCCAGACCAGTTCGATGACACAATGCGGGCGAAATTTTGCGGCCAACGAGCGGAGCACCTGGAAACGCCGCGTGTTGAGCGTCATGACCGAGCACGGCAGGTGATAATACTTTTTGGCGATGGCGCGAATGGCGTCCGGCTCCTCCAGGTCCACGTCGTCGAGAATCGGCTTCAGGCCGGTGCAGTTCTCCATCGCCACGACGACCGCGCCGGCCGCTTCGATCAACTCCAATACGCGCTCCGCGCCGTGGACCAAAGGCACGCCGGTCAGCAGAACGCGAATGTCTGGTTTGCGCGGTGTCGGCGCCGCCGGTCTTTGTGGCACGTTGGCGCCGAAGATTTCCAAGGCGCGTTCGTACTGCCTAAAATCGGCATCAATGCCGGAAACAATGCTTTTGAACTCGATCAATTGGCGACCGGTCAGCGGCGGCGGTTGGCGGGTCATTAGATCGGCCAGTTGCCGGCGCAGGCCCCGCTCGCGATTCATCAGGCGGATGGCGTCACGCAGTTTCTCCTCCGTGATGCGCGTTTGAAATCGATCCTCCAAGTGCTCTTTGAACTTGTGCGCCTCGTGCGTCCAGTGCTCCAACGCGTCGGGATCGTCGGCCTTCTGCGGCAGTTCCAGCACATACATTGGTTTGGTGGGGCTCATCAACTCGAACATCTTCTTTTTCCCGTCGCAGGTGGTTTCGGCAACGATCAAGTCCGCCCAGTTCAAAAACGGATTCTTCCCGGTGACGTGGTAGCCAAAGGTGGATTTGATGAGGGGACAGAGATTGGAGGGGAGAAACTGCTCCGCCGCCGGAATGGTCGCCGCCGAACCGCCGCAAAGACAAACTGGCAC